>NZ_CP179926.1:3716708-4026434 GCF_052344095.1 Pedobacter paludisoli
TAGTAGGTCAGCCAAAATACTACGAGGCGCTATCAACTTTAATCAAAAGTCAACCAATAGCGTTGTGGAAAGAAAAGTTAAAGTTCGATGCTTTAAATTCATCGGCGAATGCCTTAACACAAGCGTTTAGAGATGCCCGTTTCGACTTTTTCGGTAAAACACTTTCTGGACAACAAGCGCCTACTGAACGATGGAAATCAATGGTGAATAATACCGACAGCAATTTGGGCGAATTATTAGGACAGTTGTATGTTGAAAAATATTTTAAACCAGAAGCGAAAGAAAGAATGCTGAATCTGGTGAATAATTTACAAAAGGTATATGCGGAAAGAATAGAGAAATTGGATTGGATGAGCCCCGAAACCAAGAAACGTGCGCTAGAGAAATTAAATGCATTTATCAAAAAAATCGGGTATACGGATAAATGGAAAAAATACGACGATGTAGAAGTTTCAAAAAATACGTATTACGCCAATTTGAAATCGGCAGAAAAACACGAATACAAAGAAATGGTCGAAAAGTTGGGCAAGCCAGTTGATAAAACCGAATGGGGGATGACACCTCCTACGGTTAATGCCTATTACAATCCTTCCTTTAATGAGATTGTTTTCCCAGCTGGAATATTGCAATTTCCATTTTTTGATTTTGCGGCAGATGACGCAATCAATTACGGCGCAATTGGAGCGGTAATTGGCCACGAAATGACCCACGGATTTGACGATCAAGGGCGCCAGTACGATGCCGATGGTAATTTAAAGGAATGGTGGACTATAGCAGATGCCGATAAGTTTAAAACCAAAGCAGATAAAGTAGCGGCATTTTATAGCAATTTTACGCTTTTAGATAATCAACACGTAAACGGGCAATTAACTTTAGGCGAAAACCTTGCCGATATGGGCGGACTAAACATTGCTTACGATGCATTTAAATTAACGGAGCAAGGTAGAGGCGATAAGAAAATTGATGGTTTTACACCCGATCAACGCTTTTTCTTAAGTTTTGCTCAAGTTTGGCGCATAACAACACGAGAAGAAACAATGCGTGTTCGTTTAAAAACTGACCCACATAGCCCAGAAATGTTCCGTGTAAATGGTCCGGTGTATAATATGGAAGCTTTTTACAAAGCCTTTAATATTCCAGCTACCGCGAAAATGTACATTGCCCCAGAAAATCGTTTGGGCGTTTGGTGATTTTTTAGCGAAAATTTTTTAAGTCAACCTTTAGTAACAAAGCCCAATTCGTATTCCGAGTTGGGCTTTGTTACGTAAAACAAAACAAAAGCTGAAAAACTTTGTCTATATCATACTAAAATTTCAGATTATGAATGTAAAGCGAATTTTCGGAACCATCCTTACCATTTTGGGGATAATTGGCTTAATCTACGCGGGATATGGTTTTGTAAATCATAGTGAAAATACACGTGGGCTAGTTGTATACGGCATAATTGGTGTCATATTTTTTGTCGCGGGCATTGGCTTGGTAAAAAACACAAAAGACGAGAGCTAAGCACCTTCGTTTGTGGTGAAAACCTGTTTAATGTTGCTAGCGGAATCAACTATTAAACTTAGCTATTTCGTTTCTTTTTGATAATCAGGTATTGCGTATAAGCCACCACGCAGCCCGCAAGGATAATAATAGATGCCGACATTAAATTTTTCGAATTCAAATTAATGACATAGGCAGCGGCTAAAACCAAAAGTAAGGCAGCTATACCGATAATATAATGAAGTATTAATCCTTTTTGCATACACAAAGATTTAGAATAAAATTAACTATCGCGTCAGCGAATTATCTTTTTACAGTGATTTTATTGTTATCAAAATTTAACGGATGCCCAGGGAAATCTTGATCGGTTAACGTTTTAATCCGATTAAAAGAAGTATGGTTGGTATCGATGGTTAAGCGGTTAATTTTATCTTGTTTAATGGAGGTTACAGCTGCTTCAATAAAATCGCCGTTGGTTTTTAGTTTAATTTTCATAAGAGGAGCAAAGCCGTTGTATCCTTTTAAGCTAAACATACCATAGGTGCAGAAATTTCCTAAGCTATAGGCGATGAATTTGTTTTTGTACACCTCAACAGCCCGAGCCACATGCGGACCATGCCCTAAAACAATATCTGCACCAGCATCAATAACTGCGTGCGAAAAAGCATAAACATTGCCGCGGTTTTCTTTGTAAAAGAGCTCTGTTTTTCTAGTTACATGCTCAAAATTAGCACCTTCGCCACCCCCGTGAAACGAAACAATAACAATATCGGCTACGTTTTTTAACCGTTTTACAAGCGCTTTTGCACTGTCAATATTTTTAATAGATACGGTATTCTCATTCGGAGCAAATGCACAAAAGGCATACTTTACACTCTCAATTTCAAATAAATCAAAAGGCTTGTTTAGTTGTCCAGCGTATTTAATTTGAAGAGAATCCAAAATTCTTGCCGTGTTTTTTCTTCCTTTTGCATCAAAATCGCCTACGTGATTATTGGCCATACTGAGCACGTTAAAACCGGCCTTTTTATAAATCCCTGCATAGCGTTCAGGCATTCGAAAAGCATAACAATTGTTTGGGTTTAGGCCTTTGCATTTATCGGAGTTTCCCGAGTTTAAGAAACATCCTTCTAGGTTACCAAAAACAATATCCCCTTTTAATAAACTATCTACCGCAACAAAACTATTTACAGCATCATCGGGTGGAAGATTAAGCTTAGTAGGAAATGCCGAACCCAGCATGATATCGCCCACCGCGGTAACGGTAATGGTATCTGGTGTTTTTTTAACTACGGTGTCAATTTTTTTAGGTAGCGCAATCCTAACTTGTGCATTGTTATTGCCACAACTCAATGTAATAAATGCTGCGAAGTAAAAAATCAGACAAATTAGTATTCTCATTCAAGTATGTTTAGAAAAAAAAATCCTCCTAAATTAATTTTTAGGAGGATTCATGTATTTTTTTGTTTAGCAAGCGCTGCTGAACTTTGTTTTATTCTATTGTAAAATCCTTTTTAAACGATTCCAATACGCGCCCTCCCTTGTAAAAATAACGGCTATAATACGGCTCATTTAAATTGCTAATAACGACACCTCTTGAGCTGGACGCATGCGCAAAACGATTGCCTCCTAAGTAAATCCCTACGTGTGAAATAGATCTGCTTTTAATTTTAAAGAAAACTAAATCTCCTTCTTTTAAATCTTCTTTAGAAAGTGGGTCAACCATGCTAAAAATATCACGTGAATTACGACGGATGGTTGTGTTGAAAACTTTATCGTAAATGGCTTTCGTGAAAGCCGAGCAATCAATACCGTTTTTGGTGTTTCCGCCATAACTATACGGAGTTCCAATCCATTCGTAAACGAATTTATAAAGTTTTAAGTTCGCCGTTGCATCAACCGCAACACCCATTACTTGTGAAAAATATTGTGAAGCTAAATTATCCGGGTCGTTAACCTCTTTACTAGATTCTTTTGTTTTTGTCTGCGAAAACGCTGTTGAAAGCGTGCAGGTAGCGATTAGTACTGAAAACAAAATTTTTTTAATCATAGTTATACTTATGTTTGGGTTATGCACTTACACATTAACGTACACCATATAGGCTTATTGTAGGCTGCCAAAAATATTAATTATACAAATGTTATCCAAATATTCTCTGACATAAAGCGAAAGTTATTAACATTTTGACAATTAAAACGCTCATTACTAAAATATTTCTTCTAATAAAACCTACACCCAAACAAAATTTTTAAAAGATATTATTCTTTTGAAAGCAAATAAAATATGCTCTAAAAATGGGATTAAAATATCATTGTGGCTCTTTTGTGGTAGAAGACATATTAAATTCTAATAATTGAGAAAAAAAAGATTGTAAATTTTTGCATTTTTTTTCTTTATCATTATTTATCATGAGCATTTTACACGAATTTCTTTATTTTATTGCAATAAAAAATTAGATTTGCTGTCGCAAAATACAAATACCCTAAAATGAGTGCAGTAGAAATAAATAAAGACACCTGGTTGAAATGGTTTGAATCGATGTTGCTTATGCGCAAGTTCGAAGAAAAAACCGGTCAGTTATACGGACAACAAAAAATACGTGGCTTTTGCCATTTGTACATTGGACAAGAAGCAGTTGTGGCAGGTGCAATATCTGCCATGCAAAAAGGCGATTCAATGATTACAACTTATCGCGATCACGCACATGCATTAGCATTAGGCGTTAGCGCAGATAGCATCATGGCAGAAATGTATGGTAAAGCAACTGGATGCTCGAAAGGTAAAGGTGGTTCTATGCACATGTTTAGTAAAGAACACAACTTTTATGGCGGACATGCAATTGTAGGTGGCCAAATTCCGTTAGGTGCTGGTGTTGCATTTGCAGAAAAATATAAAGGAACTGATAATGTGAACATTTGCTACATGGGCGACGGTGCTGTGCGTCAAGGAGCTTTAAATGAAACATTCAACATGGCCATGCTTTGGAAATTACCAGTTGTATTCGTTTGTGAAAACAACGGATATGCAATGGGTACTTCGGTACAACGTACCACCAACATGACCGATATTTATAAAATTGGTTTAGGTTTTGATATGCCTTGTGCTCCTGTTGATGGAATGAACCCTGTTGCAGTACACAATGCAATGGACGAAGCTATTCAACGTGCGCGTAAAGGTGAAGGACCTACTTTCTTAGAAATGAGAACCTACCGTTACCGTGGACACTCGATGTCAGATCCAGCTAAATACCGTACCAAAGAAGAATTGGAAGAGTATAAAGCACAAGATCCAGTTGAGTTCGCAAGAGAAACTATTTTAAAAGAGAAATATGCTGATGAGGCCTGGATTGAAGAGGTTGAAGCAAAAGTGAAAGCAATTGTAGATCAATCTGTGAAATTTGCAGAAGAATCTCCTTGGCCAGAAGCTTCGGAACTATACAAAGATGTATATGTTCAGGAGAACTACCCTTACGTAATGGACTAATATTTTAAGATTTCAATTAATTAGATATAATGGCTGATGTAATTAAAATGCCTAAGATGAGCGACACCATGACCGAAGGGGTTTTGGCGAAGTGGCATAAAAAAGTAGGCGATAAAGTGAAAAGCGGTGATGTTTTGGCAGAAGTAGAAACTGACAAAGCAACAATGGATATGGAATCTTACTGGGACGGTACCCTTTTATTCGTAGGAGTAGAAGAAGGTAAAGCGGTTCCTGTTGATGCTATCATGGCCGTTATTGGTAAAGAAGGCGAAGATTATAAAGCAGCTTTAGCTGCAGAAGCTGGAAGTGCACAACCAGAAGCGGCAGCTCCGGCAGCAGAAGATAAAAAAGAAGCAGCAGCTCCTGCTCAAGGTGCTGGTTTAAGCGAAGAGGAATTAGCAGCAAAAGGTATTACCGTAATTCGTATGCCTTTGTTAAGCGATACCATGACTGAAGGCGTTATTGCTGAATGGCATAAAAAAGTTGGCGATAAAGTAAAAGATGACGATGTTTTAGCGGATGTAGAAACCGATAAAGCAACCATGGAAGTAATGGGTTATGCAACTGGAACTTTATTGCACATTGGGGTTGAAAAAGGATCAGCAGCAAAAGTAAACGGTATTATTGCGATTGTAGGTCCTGAAGGTACGGATGTAAGCAGCATTTTAAATGCTCCTGCAGCACCAGCAGCGGCAAAAGCAGCTGAAGCACCAAAAGCTGAGGCTGTAGCAGAAACAGCAGCAAGTCCTGCTCCTGTAACTGAAAGCACAAACAGCCGTGTTAAAGCTTCTCCTTTAGCAAAGAAAATTGCAAAAGATAAAGGTATCGATTTAAGCCAAGTAGCAGGAAGTGCTGAAGGCGGTCGTATCATTAAGAAAGATATTGAAAACTTTACGCCAGCTGCAGCTCCTGCGGCAACCGCTCCTTCAAAAGCAGATAGCCCAGCGGCTCCTGTAATTCCAACCTATGTTGGCGAAGAGCGCTATACAGAGAAACCAGTATCGCAAATGCGTAAAGTAATTGCGAAACGTTTAGCTGAAAGTTTATTCACCGCTCCACATTTTTACTTAACCGTAAGCATTGATATGGAGAACGCAATGGCAGCACGTACACAAATTAATGCGGTAGCTCCTGTGAAAGTTTCTTTCAATGATATCGTTATTAAAGCAGTTGCAGTAGCATTAAAACAACATCCAGCAGTTAACTCTTCATGGGGTGGTGATAAAATCAGATTCAACGAGCATACCAACATTGGTGTAGCTATGGCTGTTGAAGACGGTTTATTGGTGCCAGTTGTACGTTTTGCAGATGGTAAATCACTATCACACATTTCTGCAGAGGTAAAAGACTTTGGCGCTAAAGCAAAAGCGAAGAAATTACAACCTGCAGATTGGGAAGGTTCTACCTTTACTGTATCTAACTTAGGTATGTTTGGTATTGATGAGTTTACTTCAATTATCAACTCTCCTGACGGTGCAATTTTATCAGTAGGTGCAATTCAAGCGGTACCTGTGGTTAAAAATGGTGCAGTAGTACCAGGAAACGTGATGAAGTTAACTTTAGGTTGCGATCACCGCGTAGTAGATGGTGCAACAGGAGCACAGTTCTTGCAAACATTAAAAGGCTTATTAGAAGCACCAATCCGTTTGTTAGCTTAAGCTAGTTTATACTTAATTAGCAGATAATTATATAAAATGCCATCCTATTTGGGATGGCATTTTTTGTTTACTTGAAAAATATAACTTCTTTTATTTCAGTATATTTGGTTGATAACTTAACCAAACTAAATGAAAAAATCATACCTCTTTGTTGTCTGCATAACCGCTGTGTTCGCATGCAAGCAAAAAAACAGCTCAAGTGATAGCACTGCTGAAAATAAGGACTTCGCTTCTATGTGCGAAAATTATTACCAAGACGGTTTAAAAATGTCACCACTCCAAGCAACATACATTGGTGATGAGCGCTATAACGACTTGCTGCCAAATGATGGATCACAAGCATATTTAAACGAGTACAAGAACTTCAATAAAAGGTATTTGGATAGTTTAGGTGAATACAACAGAGAAGAGCTGAATGAAACTGATAAGTTATCGTATGATTATCTGAAAGATCAATTAGAAATAAACATAGAAGGAGCTAAATATCACTCCGAATACCTTCCCTTTAACCAAATGGTTGCCTTACCGCTTACGATAGGTCAATTGGGTTCTGGAACAGGCGCCCAGCCATTTAAAACAGTAAAGAATTACGAGGATTGGTTAAAGCGTGTACAAGCATTTTCAATTTGGGCCGATACTGCGATTGGAAATTTTAAAAAGGGTGCACAGGTAGGTATTGTTTTACCGAAAGCATTGGTGGTAAAAATGATTCCGCAAATGCGAAGCATGGAGGTGGGTAAGCCCGAAGAGAGTTTGTTTTATGGGCCAATTCTAACCCTACCTAAAGATTTCTCGGAAGCCGATAAACAACGATTAACAGCTGAGTATAAAAATGCCATTACCAGTGTAATTATTCCTACATATAAAAAATTAGGCGATTATTTAGAAACAGAATATTTGCCAAAAACGCGTAGTACATCTGGTTATGCTGCTATGCCGGGTGGATTAGAATGGTACACTTTCCTGGTAAAGCAACAAACAACGACCAATAAAACCCCAGAGGAGATTTATCAAACCGGACTAAAGGAAGTTGCCCGAATTAAAGGACAAATGGATAGTATCAAAAATTTGGTTGGTTTTAAAGGTGATTTGAAGGCGTTTTTTGAATATATGAAAACGGATAAAAAATTTATGCCATACAAAACACCCAAGGAAATTTTAGATGCATTTGAGGATATTCATCAGCGAATGAAACCCAATTTAAAGAAAATGTTTGCTGTAGAACCCAAAACTCCGTTCGAAATTCGTCAAACAGAAGCATTTAGAGCAGCATCGGCAAGTGCAGAATATAACCAAGGCTCGGCCGATGGTAGCCGTCCTGGCATTTTTTATGTACCAATATTAGATGCGAAAACTTTTAACATAACGTCGGGTATGGAATCGCTTTTTCTTCATGAAGCAATCCCCGGCCATCATTATCAAATATCGCTAACACAAGAAAATAAATCACTGCCAAATTTCCGTCGTTTTGGTTGGCATAATGCCTATGTTGAAGGTTGGGCTTTATATTGCGAATCCTTAGGTAAAGAATTAGGACTATATCAAGATCCCTATCAACATATGGGTGCCTTGGGTGATGAAATGCATCGCGCCCTTCGTTTAGTGGTTGATGTGGCTATTCATACCAAAAATATGAGCAGAGAAGAAGCCATTAAATACATGACAGACAATGAGGCAATGAGCGTGGAAGGTGCTACTGCAGAAATTGAGCGCTACATGGGAATGCCTGCGCAGGCATTGGGTTATAAAACGGGTGCAATGAAAATTAGAGAGCTTCGAAATAGATATGAAAAGGAATTGGGACCTAAATTTGAATTGGCAGCATTTCATACAGCCGTTTTAAAAGATGGTTCATTACCGTTATCGGTATTTGAGGCGAATATGGATGCTTGGGCCGAAACACAGAAATAAGGAGCCGTAAAAAATAGTTTAACCAAAACAAATCATCCTAAACATTTGGGTATCTAAAAAAATACCCAAATGTTTAAAACTCTTTACTGTTTTAAATGGTTAAAATCTTTAATTTTCGGGTTTTAAACACAGCTACCCTGATTTTAATGAATTTTAAACAATTATGTTCAGCAATTGCGCTCTCAGCAACTATATTAACGGCATGTAACAACACAAAAAAGACCGAGCAACAAAAGGCTGCCGATAAGAAAATTCGTATAAAGGAAGACGATAAGGCTGATAGTCTTTTATTGGTTTACAACCCTGAAAAGGGCGATAAATGGATCGCGAATTTTGTAGATAATCTGCACCGTAAATATGGTTTCAATGGAAACATGCTGGTGGCAAAAGATGGAAAAATTTTATATCAAAAGGCCATTGGTTGGGCCGATTATTTGCATCGCGATAGCCTCAAAATTGGTTCGGAGTTTGAACTGGCTTCCATCACTAAAACCTTTACCGGTGTGGCCATTATGCAATTGGTTGAGGCTGGTAAATTGTCGTTAAACGATAATGTAAAGAAATTTTTTCCAAATTTTCCATACGAGGGAGTTACCGTTAAGTTGTTGTTGTCGCACAGAAGTGGGATGATGAATTACGTGTATTTTATTGATGGAATTTGGCGCAAAGAGCACCGTGATATGAAAAAGGGGGTCAGTAATCAAGATGTGATGAACGTGATTGCTGAGTATAAACCAAACCGCTACATGGCTCCTGACCAAAAATTTCACTATAACAATTCGAATTTCATGGTTTTAGCGGCCATTATAGAAAAAGTAACGGGTAAAACCTATGCCGATTATATGATGGAGCATGTGTTTAAACCTGCCGGGATGAAACATACGCATGTGTACTCGACCACGGTTTATCCGAAAATACCTGTTGATGTGGTGGGGCATGACCGTACGTGGCGCTATTCGGTGGTACAAAACTTCTTGGATGGCCCTGTGGGTGATAAAGGAATTTACAGTACTGTTCAGGATTTATTGCTATATGATAAGTATTTGAAGAATGAACGTTTATTGACGAAAAAAAGTTTAGATACGGCTTATGTACCGCGTAATCCGCCAGTAAATGGTCATTTTAATTACGGTTATGGATGGCGAATGTTTGATGGTAAAGGAATGGATAAAGTGGTGTATCATACGGGTTGGTGGCATGGTTTTCGCCATATTTATGTGCGTGATTTGGATAAAAATATTGTGATTGTTTTTCTGGGTAATTTAACCAACGGCAGCTTGATGCATTTGGATGATTTGTACAAGCATTTTGATATGCCAGTCATCAGGAAAGGTGCGTATCACGGAAATGGTAGTTTACCGGGTAGTGACGAGGATTAGGCTTCCTTTTTTTTGCAGGTGCAGAGCTTAACTAAACCCGGGTGCAGCGATTATGTTGTTTTTCGCAACATTTAGCAGAAAACGGGACGAACGCTTGTTAGATGCCGGAGTATTGCTTTTCAAAAGGCTAAAGAATTAATATGAAAGCAAAATGTATTAGCTTTGTATTGACTAAAAAAAATAACTATGCTTGATAAATTGTTTGCGGCTCAACAAAAGGCCGAAGAAATAAAAAAGCGTCTGGATACGATTTCGGTGTTTGGCGAGGTAGAAAATGGAGCGATTAAAATTACTGCTACGGCAAATAAAGTAATTAAGGCAATTGATATTGATGAAACGTTTTTTAAGCAGGCCGATAGAGAAGAACTTGAAGAGCTGCTTTTAACTGCAATTAATAAAACATTGGTAAATGCAGAACAAGTAAGTGCCGCAGAAATGCAGTCGTCTGCTAAAGATATGCTTGGCGGTTTGGGTGGTATGTTTGGTGCTTAATCGGTAATCTCTATTTAAATTTATACATCATGAAATATACGTATTACGGACAATCGTGTTTCTTGTTAGAAACAGCGAGTAAGAAATTGCTTTTCGACCCTTTTATTTCACATAACCCTTTAGCAAAACACATTGATAAGAAGGGAATAGAGGCTGATTATATTTTGGTGAGCCATGGTCATGCAGATCATGTAGCCGACTTAATTGAATTGGCTAAGCAAACCAATGCTACCGTTATTGCGATGGCAGAGATTGCAGATTGGGTGCAAAAACAAGGTGTAGAGCTCGTGCATGGGATGAATTATGGTAAGTTTACCTTTGATTGGGGAACTGTACGAATGGTGCCTGCTACGCACTCATCAGGTTTGCCAGATGGTAGTTATGGAGGAAATCCGGCAGGTTTTGTGCTGGAGGTAGACGGTTTTCAGATATACTTTGCTGGCGATACCGGTTTAACCATTGAAATGAAGGTATTGGCAGATATTTATAAGCTTGATTATGCTATTCTACCAATCGGAGGAAATTATACTATGGATGTGGATGATGCCATTATTGCTACTAAATATATTCAGTGCAATAAGGTAATTGGTGTGCATTACAATACTTTTCCGGTGATTGAAATTGACTCGCAAATAGCGCTAGATAAATTTAAGCGAGAGGGTAAAACCTTATTGCTTCCAGCGATTGGCGAAACAATTACGTTATAAAATAAAAAAAGCTTGCTTCTGATTTGTAAAGAAGCAAGCTTTTTTTAGAACCACTATTTGTTCTTTTTGGTGGTTGTTTTATTTTCTTTATAGCGCATATCAGGTGTTCCGTCGGCTTTTTTAGGTCCGCTTGGCGCTGCCTTTGCTGCATCTTTATTTTCTTTGTAACGCATGTCGGGTGTTCCATCAGCTTTTGTTTTTGCTGCGGGAGTACTGGTCTTTGCAGGCGTTACAGATTTTTTTACATCTGATTTTGCCGATTTAACTTCTTTTTTAGCCTCGTGTTTGGCTGTTTTTTTTGCAACAGTAGTTGCTGGTGTTTGTGCAAAAGCTGCAGATATTCCAAATGCAACGATGGCAAATAAGCTTGCTAATTTTTTCATGTCCTTTTTAATTTACTCGTTTTTATTGATATAAAATTGAAAACTTGGGATGAAGATTATATGAAGATAAGGAATTAAATTATTGCGATTTATGTTTGTTAAAAAAAATTAATGTGCTGCTAACCAATTATCTCCTTCGCCAATTTCGACAACAATTGGTACAGTTGTTTTAATGGCATTTGGCATACGTTCTAAAATAATGGCTTTCATGGCCTCTTTTTCTGTTTTTAAAACATCGAATACAAGCTCATCATGCACCTGCATTGTCATGGTCGATTGAAGCTTCTGCGCTTTCATATCCTGATGAATGTTAATCATAGCAATCTTAATCATGTCGGCTGCAGAACCTTGAATAGGCGCGTTGATGGCATTTCGTTCGGCAAAGCCCCTTACGGTTGCATTTGCAGAGTTAATATCTCTTAAATAGCGGCGACGCCCCATGATGGTTTGAACGAACCCGTTTTCGCGGGCAAAGTTCATGGTATCGCTCATATACCGTTGTATGCCCGGATATTGTGCGAAATATTGTTCAATTATTTCGGCCGCTTCCTTACGCGGGATACCTAAATTTTGTGATAAGCCAAATGCCGATTGACCATAAATGATACCAAAATTAACGGCTTTTGCATTTCTTCGTTGTGTGCTGGTTACCTCGTCGATGCTTACACCATATACTTTAGCAGCGGTAGCGGTATGAATATCGATTCCTTTGCTAAAGGCATCAAGCATGTTTTCTTCTTTGCTAATATCCGCAATGATGCGTAGTTCTATTTGCGAATAATCGGCTGATAGTAAAATGTGGTTTTCATCGCGGGCAATGAAGGCTTTTCTTACTTCGCGTCCTCTTTCTGTACGAATTGGAATGTTCTGTAAGTTGGGGTTGTTAGAGCTTAAACGACCGGTTGCCGCAACAGCTTGGTTGTATGAGGTGTGCACACGCCCCGTTTTGGGGTTTACCATTAGCGGTAAAGCATCCACATATGTCGATTTTAATTTCTGCAATTGTCTGAAATCTAAAATGTCTTGTACAATGTCGCTTTTACTGGCTAAGGCCAACAGCACGTCTTCACCGGTTTGGTATTGGCCGGTTTTTGTCTTTTTTGCTTTTGGATCGAGTTGAAGTTTATCAAATAACACTTCACCCAATTGTTTTGGAGAAGCGAGGTTAAATTTTACACCCGCTTTTTCATATACATTTTGCTCAAATTTGTTGATGTCTTTTTCGAGCTCGGCAGAATAATTTTTGAGGGTTTCAATATCAATGCGTACCCCTTCTTTTTCGATGTCGGCGAGTACATAAATAAGTGGGTTTTCAATTTCCTCAGCAAGTTTGGCTGCATTGAGCTCTTTTAACTTGGGTTCAAAAATGTTGGCCAATTGCAAGGTTATATCAGCGTCTTCAGCGGCATAATCAACCACATCAGCTACTGGAACATCGCGCATATTGCCTTGATTTTTTCCTTTTGCGCCAATTAATTTGGTAATAGAAATAGGGCTGTATCCCAGATAGTTTTCGGCCAATACATCCATGCCGTGCCGAGTATCCGGGTCAATTAAATAATGAGCCAACATCGTATCAAAGAGTTTTCCACTAACATTAATTCCGTACCATTTTAAAACCAAAATATCGTATTTAATATTTTGCCCTATTTTAATGATGGTGTCGTTTTCTAATACCGGTTTAAATTCATTAACAATGCTTTGTGCTTCTTCCTGATTTGCTGGAATGGGAATGTAAAAGCCTTCACCTACCTGTGTTGAAAAAGAAAGACCTACCAGTTCTACTTGATTGGCATCGGTTCCGGTTGTTTCGGTATCGAACGCAATTCTGTCTAAACCCAGTAATTTATTGATTAATTCTGCCCGTTTATCCGCTGTGTCAATTAATTCGTATTGATGTGCTGTATTATCAATGTTTTTAGTAGCTCCCAACGGTAACTCATCCTCATTTGTAACGATAACAGTGCTTACTACGGAGCTTGTTGGAGTACTGAATAAATCGGTTTGGGTACCAGCTAAAACTTGACCGCTGGTCACGCTAAAATCATCGCCAAAAACACGTTTTCCAAGCGTTCTGAATTCCAGTTCTGCAAAAAGAGGTTCAAGCACTTCGCGGTTGGGTTCGCACATGGTGAGGCTTTCTTCATCTAATTCAATTGGAACATTTAATAAAATAGTAGCTAGTTTTTTTGAGATTAAGCCTTGCTCGGCAAAATTCTCTACATTTTCGCGTTGCTTTCCTTTTAATTGGTCGGCATTGGCGATGATGTTTTCCATGGAGCCAAATTGTTTGATTAAAAGTTTGGCTGTTTTTTCGCCAATTCCAGGAATCCCTGGGATATTGTCAACGGCATCGCCCCATAAACCTAAAATATCAATTACTTGCAATACATTGTCGATTTCCCATTTCGCTAAAACTTCTTTTACGCCTAAAATTTCCATTTCGTTACCCATACGTGCGGGTTTGTAAATGAAAATATTATCGGAAACTAACTGTGCGAAATCTTTATCAGGAGTCATGCAGTATACTTGATATCCTTTTTGCTCAGCTTTTTTAGCGAGGGTACCAATAATATCATCGGCCTCGTAGCCGTCCATGGTAATAACAGGAATATTAAAACCTTCAATTAATTTGATTACGTACGGCAATGCTTTCGATAAATCTTCGGGCATAGCCTCGCGATGTGCTTTGTATGCTTCAAACTCGATGTGTCTTTCGGTTGGCGCCGCTGTATCGAACACGACCGCCAGATGACTTGGTTTTTCTTTCTTTAGTAATTCCAACAAGGTATTGGTAAAGCCCATTACGGCAGAAGTATTGACGCCCGTAGAGGTAAACCGTGGATTTTTACTTAATGCAAAATGTGCCCTGTATATTAAGGCCATGCCATCTAAAAGAAAGAGTTTTTTCATAAAAATAAATCGTTATATGCGTGCACATATAGTGTTTGCGCGCAAAAGTGATAAATTAACCAAAGTTAACCTTTTGGTAAAGATTACAGGTAAATTAAGACAAGCAATATAAAAAAATTATAGGCTATGTTAAATGCACAGAAAAATGCGTTATTTTAAAAATCAATTTTAATATGAAAACAGTATTCGTTTTAGCAGGCTTACTTATTACAACTTTCTTTTCGGTAACTGCACAAGATTTTGTGATTAAGAATGACGATTCGGTTATTCGCGGAACCGTAAAAGGAACCGATTACTTTTCGGTTTATATCCGAGAAAATGATGAAAAGGATGTTATTTTATTAGCGAAGGATGTAAAGAGTTTTTTCTGGAATGGGAATAGCTATCTCAGTAAGGGCTTTGCCGGAAGAAATGATTTGAGTTATCGATTTGTAAAGGTGCTCGAATTGGGGACTGTTAATTTGTACACTTTTGGTGGAGAAAGGTTAATGCCGGTTGCAAAGCAAAGTAAAACCAAGTTTAGACCGACTATAGGAATTGGAACAGGTACCGGTGGTGGAAGCATGGGTGGCGTAGGGTTAGGTGGTGGAATAAGCTTTGGCGGTGGAGGAAGCGCCGAGCCAGAGCAGCCTGCAGGTGCTCCGGCAATTAAGTACTTCTTAGAGAAACCCGGAACCGGACCCATGCAGGAGATTCCGATGAAGGCGATTACCGATGATGCTCAAAAAGCACAGGTAAAAACAATTCTTTTGCAAAAATTAGGCGATCAAGCTACTGTTAAAACCAAAATAGAAAGTGGAAGCGATTTTAACAGTAGAGATGTGATTAATCTGGTTCAGGAATATAACGCGATAAAGAAATAGGTTTTAACGGGCTATACAGGTAACGAGATGGTCGTTTACCATGCCGGTTGCTTGCATAAAGGCATAGCAAATGGTCGTGCCGAAAAATTTGAATCCACGCTTCTTCATGTTTTTGCTAATGGTATCTGAAATTTCGGTGCGTGCCGGAACTTCGCCCATCGATTTTATCTGATTAATTAAAGGTTTTTCATTCGGCATAAACCCCCAAATGTATTTCGAAAAGCTGCCAAATTCTTTTTGGATTTCGATAAACAATTGCGCATTCTTGATAGCGCTGTTTATTTTTAATCGATTACGAATAATGCCCGCATCCTGCATAAGACGCTCCACATCTTCTTCCGTAAAGTTGGCCACTTTTTCCACCTCGAACTGTGCAAAGGCATTTCGATAGTTTTCTCTTCTCCGAAGAATGGTTATCCAGCTAAGCCCGGCTTGAGCACCTTCTAAAAGTAAAAATTCAAACAATGTTTTGTCGTCGTATACCGGCTTGCCCCACTCTTCATCGTGGTAACGTATATACAAAGGGTCTGTGCCAGCCCAGCTACAGCGGATTTGGTTTTCGGTTGTCATAGGTAAGTGAATTACGCTTTAGAATTTAGTTCATCCCAATATTCTACCGCTCTTCGGTAGTGCGGAATAACAATTGATCCGCCCACTAAATTGGCAATCATAAAAATCTCGTTCATTTCATCGCTGTTCACGCCGGCGTCAAAGCATTTGCCTAAATGGTACTTAATACAATCGTCGCAGCGTAAAACCATAGAAGCAACCAAGCCTAACATTTCTTTTGTTTTAACCGATAAAGCACCTTCGGCATACGAGGTGGTGTCCAATGCAAAAAAGCGTTTGATGTTGGTGTTCGCGGTTTCCATTATTCTATCGTTCATTTTTTCACGATAGTCGTTAAATTCTTCTACAAGTTTGCCCATGCTGGTTGAAATTTAGGTGTGTGAATGTTTGAGAGAGCGCTGGTGAATTACAGGTTTATTTCTTGAAGCGGATCCCAAAACACTTTTTTGAAATGAACAATTTTATCGTTTTTTACTTCAATTCCTTCTGCGTTTAATAGGTCGATCATAAGCTCCGGAGGATTAAAATGAAACTTTCCGGTTAAAAGACCGCTGCTGTTGACTACACGATGTGCCGGAACTTGTGGATATGCTGTTCCGGCATAACTCATGGCATGGCCAACCATACGCGATGATTTGGCCGCGCCTAAACTTTTAGCGATGGCTCCATAAGACGTCACTCTTCCTTTCGGAATTAAGCGGACAACCTCATATACCTGTTCGTAAAAATTTGTATTCATTATTCAAAAGAAAATTGAATGTAATTAATGTTTTTATCGTGAAGCAAGTATTTCTTTTCGTAATAGGTTTTGATGCGTAAAACATCATCCACCAAATCAGAAGTGTATAAATGATCCGTGTTTTTATGCACAATTAAACCGAGTTCTTGCACCTTTTCGCAGGTGTAGGCGTATAAATCGTCGTTATCGGTTTTTAAATTAACCTTGCCGCCTTTTTTTAAAACTTCTTTGTATCGATTTAAAAAACCTGGAAAAGTTAAACGCTTTTTTTCTCTGCTATCTTGAGGTTGTGGATCTGGAAATGTAATCCAAATCTCGTCAATCTCATTACTGCCGAAGTAGTCTAATAGATTTTCAATTTGAATGCGCAAGAAGGCAACGTTATGAATGCCTTCGTCAAGCGCTGTTTTTGCTCCCCTCCAAATTCTATTTCCTTTGTAGTCAATTCCGATGAAATTCTTTTCAGGGAATAACTTGGCTAAATTTACCGTGTATTCGCCTTTACCGCAAGCGAGTTCTAACACTACCGGATGGTTATTTTGAAAAGCTTTATTTGCCCAATCGCCTTTTAAAGGCTGCCCTTCTTCTAGTTCATATACATTTGCAAAAGTGCCTATCTCTGCAAAACGTCTAAGTTTATCTTTACCCAATTCTTTTTTCTGCAAATTTAAGCAATCTTATTTGGTAACAACACGTTGGTGTTAAACTTTTTCAAAGCAAGCTGCCCATACTTGTTTGGTTTTTTTGTATTTTTAGGGCAAAAAAAGTCATCATTGGAAAAGAACGCTAAAATATTTATTGCCGGCCACCGAGGAATGGTTGGTTCAGCTATTTATCGCAAACTGCAAAAAGAAGGATTTGAGAATTTATTGGTTAAAACATCTGCCGAATTGGATTTACGGAATCAACAAGCGGTAGCGGATTTTTTTGCGCAAGAAAAGCCCGATTATGTTTTTCTAGCAGCTGCAAAAGTAGGGGGTATTGTAGCCAATAATACTTACCGTGCCGATTTTCTGTATGAAAATTTAGCCATTCAAAACAATGTGATTCACAGCGCATATGTAAACGGCGTAAAGAAACTCATGTTTCTAGGTTCTAGTTGTATTTATCCTAAAATGGCTCTACAACCCTTGAAAGAGGAGTATTTGTTAACCGGAACATTAGAGCACACCAATGAGCCGTATGCGATAGCTAAAATTGCCGGAATAAAAATGTGCGATGCATACCGTGATCAGTATGGGTGCAATTTCATCTCGGTGATGCCAACAAATTTATACGGATATAACGATAATTACCACCCTCAGAATTCGCATGTGTTACCAGCCTTAATTCGTAAAGTACATGAGGCAAAAGTAAACAATGAGAAAGAAGTAGTGGTTTGGGGTTCGGGTTCGCCAATGCGTGAATTTTTATTTGCCGATGATTTAGCAGACGCTTGTTATTACCTAATGGAAAATTATAACGAGCCTAATTTAATTAATATTGGAACAGGAAGTGATTTAACCATTAAAGATTTAGCTTTGCTAATTAAGGATGTGTTAGGTTACGATGGAGAGTTGGTATTTGATGCCACAAAACCAGATGGTACCCCACGTAAATTGATGGATGTAAGTAAACTGAATAATTTCGGTTGGAAACATAAAATAGAATTGCCAGAAGGAATTGCTCTAGCTTATGAAGATTTTTTAAGTAAGCTGTAAGCCTTTTAAAATAAGATAAATGAAGGGTCAGGATTTATTTCTCGACCCTTTTGCTTTTAATTTTTATCTATAGTTAAAATTTATATATTTGATAACATCAATCAATTTTAATTATATGACGCTTGTGCAGCTTGAATACATCGTTGCGGTAGATACCTACAGAAGTTTTGTGGCCGCAGCCGAAAATTGTTTTGTAACGCAGCCAACTTTGAGTATGCAGATTCAGAAACTCGAAGAGTTGTTAAACGTTCGTTTATTTGACAGAAGCAAGCAACCGGTAACACCCACTGAAATTGGGATTCAGGTTATTGCGCAAGCGCGCGTAATACTGCAAGAAAGCGGAAAAATTAAAGAGCTAATAAGCAGTCAACAGCAGGATGTTTTGGGCGAATTGCGCATTGGGGTTATACCAACAGTTGCGCCCTATTTATTGCCGAAGGTAATTGCAGCTATGATGGAAAAATATCCGGATTTGAAACTCTTAATTTGGGAGTATACCACAGAGGATATCATCCATCATTTGAAAACCGGGGTAATTGATTGCGGTATTTTAGCCACTCCATTAGCGGAGGCTAATATCTTGGAAGCGCCATTGTACTACGAGAATTTTGTGAGTTATTTGAGTAAAGAAAGTAAACTGTATAAAAAGAAGGCTGTTAATGCGGAAGATTTAAATGATGAAAATATCTGGCTCTTAAACGAAGGACATTGCATGCGGAATCAGGTTTTGAATATTTGCCGTACTTCAAGAAACCATAAATTACAAGGATTGGAATACAATACCGGTAGCGTAGAAACGTTGATTCGGATGGTAGATTTAAACGGAGGAGCAACCTTGTTACCTGAGCTAGCAATTTCTGAATTAACAACCAAGCAAAGCGCTAAAGTGCGCTATTTTAAATCGCCTGAACCTGTACGCGAAATTAGTTTGGTTACCCATAAAAATTTCATCAAAATGCGTATGTTAAATGCCTTGAAAGAAGAGATTTTAGAAGTAGTACCGAAAACAATGAAACAAAAAAAGAAAAAAGATATTATCGATATTTAAGGCGAATTCAATAGAATTTTTTAATCTTTTTAAATGGAATCTCCTTCACTTCGTTTTAAATGATCCGCGAGTTTATAACTTTTCACTTCGGGATTTTTATCTTCCATCATGATGAGGATAATAAGTGATATGATAGGTATGAGAAAGGAAATGAAAAACCAAAACCAAAAATTGCGACCAGTTCTTTGGGCTAGGCAGCCCGCTAAAATTTGTGGTGAGAGCAACAGCCCTAAAACAACAATTCCAACAAGTATTTCTGGCATTTCGGTAAAGATTAAGGGATGCTAAAAGTTGCCAATTGGTATACCTTTAGTCAGGCTTACTGATCTTGTTTTTCTAGTGGTGGAGCAGACAATAATCCCTTGATGTCGCTAGGGGCTTCTTCCTCTTCATTTTTTTTCTTTTTCTTCTTTTTGGTTTTGTCTGTAATTCCGCTTAAACGCTCTTCAATAATTTTATCGTACTCTGTTTGTTGTTCTCCTTTTAACACCTCACGAATTTTTTGTGAAGTTTCGTTTTGAAGTTTGTAAAATTTATCAACGTCATCTTCTCTTGAATTTCCAGCCTGTTGCCTTTTAATTAAATCGTTCTGCTCTTTTGCTTGATTGAAAGTATAGCTGTAAATAATGCTTTTTTGCGTGTCGTTCAATTTAAGTCTTTTATCCAGGTCGTCTACATTTTTTTTAGCGATTTCTGCAGGAGTAGGCATTTTATTAGGTTGTTGTGCATGTGCAATTCCGCTTAATCCAATGAAAAGTAAAACTGAAAATAGAAGGTGCTTCATTTTGTAGAAAATTTAATATGTAACGAAGGTATCAATTTATCTGAAAACATAAAAGCCTGCAAATGGTATAATTTGCAGGCTTTTAAAGTAATTAAGGGTTATTACAATGCTTTTTTGTACAATTCAGCAACAGCATCCCAGTTAACAACATTCCAAATAGCCGCTAAGTAATCAGGGCGTTTGTTTTGGTATTTTAAATAGTAAGCGTGCTCCCAAACGTCGATACCTAAAATTGGCTGACCTTTTACTTCAGCAACATCCATTAAAGGATTATCTTGATTTGGCGTTGAAGAAACTTGAAGTTTTTTATCTGCACCAACTGATAACCAAGCCCAACCTGAACCAAAACGAGTAGCACCAGCTTCTTGCATTTTAGTTTTTAATTCAGCAAATGAACCAAAAGCTTCGTTAATTGCTTTTGCTAAATCGCCAGTAGGCTCGCCACCTTTGTTTGGCCCTAAGATAGTCCAGAATAAAGAGTGGTTATAGTGACCACCACCGTTGTTTCTAACAGCAGCTGGATATTTCGAAATATTGGTAATAATGTCTTCGATTTTTGCATTTGCACCGTCTTTACCTTCTAAAGCTTTGTTTAAGTTGGTAACATAAGCTTGATGGTGTTTGTCATGGTGGATTTCCATGGTTGTTTTATCAATATGCGGTTCTAATGCGTCTGTTGCGTAGTGTAACGCAGGTAATTCAAAAGCCATAATATTTGGATTAATAGATTTAAAAAAATGTTTCTTGAAGCAAATATAACATTCAAAGGCTAATTTTTGTTTAAACCAATGTTTAATTGTTGTAAAATATAGTTGTTAAAACTCGCATGCTTTTCAGAACGATATTTATTTCCGTTTGCTGGCAAAAAAACGCTTCATTAATGCCGCGCAATCTTCAGCCATAACCCCGCCTTTTAATTCGGTTTTGGGATGTAGCAGCGAAGCATTTTTTGAGATGAATCCTCGTTTCTCCTCTCTAGCGCCATACACAATGCGGCTGATTTGCGTCCAGTAACTGGCGCCTGCACACATCACACATGGTTCAATAGTAACATAAAGCGTGCAGTCTTTCAAGTATTTTCCGCCAATGGTTTGTGCTGCGGAAGTAAATGCCTGCATTTCGGCATGTGCCGTTACATCGTTGAAACGCTCGGTAAGGTTATACCCTCTACCAATAATTCGATTTTTGCAAACCACAATTGCGCCAATTGGAATTTCGTTTTCGGCCATAGCTTTTTCAGCCTCTACCAAAGCTAGCTTCATGTAGTGGATGTCTTCAGCCGCTGGATTGTTCTCTTCGAAATTATAAAAACTCATGCCGTAAAGATACTAACTGGTTAATTAGTTTTTTAGTTGTTGATTGTTTTGCAAAACGACGATTCTTTTGCTACGGAAATTTAAGGCTTATGGAAAGGTGGAGTTTTTATCTCAAAAGCACGTAAAGCTTTTCGCAAAGCGATGCATTTGGAAAATTGGTTGAATTAGATAAGCCCTCAAACATTCCACCTTCTACCTTTCTGCTTTCTACCTTCCTTCATTACATCATTTTACTCCCATTGGGTACTTTTCCGGCTAGAGTCGTTAAAATAATGTCGCCGTTTTCATCGGCAAAACCGGTAACTAAAAATTCTGACATGAATTTTCCAATTTGCTTTTTTGGAAAATTGATCACGCCGATGATTTGTTTCCCAATTAATTCTTCGGGGCGATAATGTTTGGTGATTTGTGCACTGCTGGTTTTTATACCAAATTCACCAAAATCTACCTGAACTTTATACGCTGGTTTTCTCGCTTCGGGATAATCCAAAACGGCTAAAATGGTACCGGCTCTTAATTCAACTTTTTCAAAATCATCCCAATTTATTTGTTGCATAGAATTCGTTTATAAGGTGTGTAACAAATGTAAACAATAAATAAGCGACTTATAAAAAAGGAATCATTAATTATAAATGTTTTTTGCAAACGATTGCATAGCATGCTTTTGGCTCATTCCGTGTTGATTATATCTTATTGGCCTAATATTTTGTGCAGAATTTGATAAAAAATTTGCGAGTAATAAATTTACGACTATCTTTATGCAACCGTTTGCATAACCAAATAGAAAAAAGAAGAGAAATATGTATTTATTAGGTATTGATATAGGCACGTCGTCTATCAAAGTTGCAGTTGTAGATGTAGAAACGCAAAGGAGTGTGGTAACTGCACAATACCCTGAAGTGGAGGCAGAAATTAAATCTGTTCATCCGGGTTGGGCCGAACAATCGCCAACCGATTGGTGGGAAAATGCAAAGAAGGCTATATTGAAAGTAAATGCTTCAGGATTGTTTAAGCCTGAGGAAATAAAAGCAATTGGTATTGCGTACCAAATGCATGGTTTGGTGGTAGTTGATAAGGCGCAAAATGTGCTGCGCGATAGTATTATTTGGTGTGATAGTCGTGCCGTTGAATTAGGAGAGCAAGCCTTTGAGTCCATTGGCGGCGATAATTGCCTGCATAGTTTATTGAACTCTCCGGGAAATTTTACCGCCTCTAAATTGGCTTGGGTAAAAAACAACGAGCCTGAAATTTATCAGCAAATAGATAAGATTATGCTGCCCGGCGATTTCTTAGCCATGAAACTGACTGGAGAAATTAGCACCAGCATTGCCGCTTTATCAGAAGGGATTTTTTGGGATTTTAGAAAAGACCAAGTATCAGAGGAAGTAATGGCTTACTATGACTTAGATAAAAACCTAATCCCAGAAATAAAACCACTTTTTTCGGAACACGCATATTTAACAGAAGAAGCCGCGCAACTTTTAGGTTTAACCAAGGGGATTCCGGTTTCGTATAAATCGGGCGATCAGCCAAATAATGCCTTGTCTTTAAATGTGTTAAAACCTGGTGAAGTAGCCGCAACCGCTGGTACCTCTGGTGTAATTTATGGTGTAAGTGATAATTTAACCTATGATTCGCAATCGCGTGTAAACACTTTTGCGCATGTAACGTATACACCTGAAGAAAAACACACAGGTGTCCTTTTGTGTATCAATGGAGTTGGGAGCTTATACCGCTGGGCAAAACATACCTTCGCACCGACGGTAAGTTATGCCGATTTAAATGTTCTTGCCGCTTCGGCGCCAATTGGCAGTAATGGTTTAAAAGTATTGCCTTTCGGGAACGGCTCGGAGCGCATGTTGAACAATCGCTATACCGGCGCTCAATTTTCAGGTATCGATTTAAATACACATAACCAAGCAAGTATTTTTAGAGCGGTGCAGGAAGGGATTGCATTTTCATTTCGTTATGGGCTCGATATCATGCGCGAAAACGGCATGAAGCCTAGCGTGATTAGAGCGGGGAAGGCGAATTTATTTTTAAGCGATTTATTTGCACAAACCTTTGTGGATGTAACCGGTATTCCTGTAGAGCTTTATGAAAACGATGGTAGTGTGGGCGCAGCATTAGGGGCAGGTATTGGTGCGGGTATTTTTAAAAATGCAGAAGAAGCATTTACTCATCACGAAGTACTCAAAGTTATCCATCCAAAAAATTCCGAAGCTTATGAGCCGGTGTATGAAGCATGGAAAGAATTAGTAGTGAAAAAGTTAAATTAATCGGGGTAAACCCAACAAAGATGTATAATTAAGGAACGTATAAAATCAAATACAATGACAAAAGTAGTAACAGGAGCAAACGAATTTTTCAAAGGAATTGACCAAATCAAATACGAAGGTTTGGAAAGCGATAATCCATTAGCTTTTAGATGGTACGATGCAACGAAAGTAGTTGCCGGAAAAACCATGAACGAGCACTTTAAATTTGCGTGTGCATATTGGCATTCATTCAATGGAAACGGAGCTGATCCATTTGGTGGGGCCACGCACGTATTCCCTTGGGATCAAAAAAGTGATGCCGTTGAGCGTGCAAAAGATAAAATGGACGCCGCGTTTGAGTTTATTACAAAAATGCAAATTCCGTATTACTGTTTCCATGATGTGGACGTGGTAGATTATACTGATAACGTGGTAGAAAACGAACGTCGATTACAAGCTTTGGTAGAATATGCCAAGCAAAAACAAGCTGAAAGTGGTGTGAAATTACTTTGGGGTACCGCTAATTTGTTCAGTCACCAACGCTATATGAATGGAGCTTCAACCAATCCTGATTTTCATGTGTTAGCACATGGTGGCGCACAAGTAAAAGCAGCTTTGGATGCAACCATCGCCTTAGGGGGTGAAAATTACGTGTTCTGGGGTGGTCGTGAAGGTTACATGAGTTTGTTGAATACCAATATGAAACGCGAACAAGAACATTTAGCAAAGTTCTTACACACCGCAAAAGATTATGCACGTAAGCAAGGCTTTAAAGGCACTTTCTTTATTGAGCCAAAACCATGTGAGCCTTCTAAACATCAATACGATTACGATGCAGCAACGGTTACTGGTTTTTTACAGAAATACGATTTGTTGAACGACTTTAAATTGAATTTGGAAGTTAATCACGCAACTTTAGCTGGCCATACCTTTCAGCACGAACTGCAAGTGGCTGTCGACAATGGATTGTTGGGTTCAATTGATGCCAACCGTGGTGATTACCAAAACGGATGGGATACCGACCAATTTCCAAACGACATCAACGAATTAACAGAATCTATGTTAATCATCTTAGAAGGTGGAGGTCTACAAGGTGGAGGCGTAAACTTCGACGCGAAAATCCGTCGTAACTCAACCGATCAAAAAGATTTATTCTATGCCCACATCGGTGGGATGGATATTTTTGCCCGTGCCTTGATTACAGCAGATGCCATTCTTCAAAAATCAGATTATAAAAAAATCAGAACCGAACGTTACGCATCTTTTGATAGCGGAAAAGGTGCGGAATTTGAACAAGGAAAATTAAGTCTAGAAGATTTAAGAAATTATGCCGCTGAGCAAGGCGAACCAGAAGTACGCAGCGGTAAACAAGAATACCTTGAGAATTTAATTAACAGATATATTTAACATATAGAAAGAGGGGTATGAGCCCCTCTTTTTTATGAATAACTGTCATCAAGACATTTTTTTTGTTAAAAAAAAATATTTTATTTGATGATTTTATTACATTTAACCCCTAAACCAAATAAACCTTCTAAATGAAAGTTACAGATTACATTATTTTTCTAGCCTACTTTGCGGTTGTGGCCGTGTATGGCTTCTGGATTTACCGCCGAAAAAAGCAAGCGCAAATGGACAGCAAGGATTATTTCCTGGCTGAAGGTTCCCTTACTTGGTGGGCAATTGGTACATCGTTAATTGCGTCTAATATTAGTGCGGAGCAGTTTGTTGCCATGAGTGGCGATGGATTCAAATTAGGTTTAGCTATTTCTGCCTATGAGTGGATTGCTGCTGCAACGTTGATTATTGTCGCAGTATTCTTTATTCCGGTGTATCTAAAAAACAAAATTTACACCATGCCTCAATTCTTAAGTCAACGCTATAACAGTACCGTTGCGATGATTATGGCGGTGTTCTGGTTACTGTTATACGTGGTTGTAAACTTAACCTCAATCCTTTATCTTGGAGCATTAGCCGTAAGCAGTATTTCAGGAATTGGTTTTTGGTATTGTATGGCAGGCTTAGCGTTGTTTTCGGTAGTTATTGCACTAGGCGGAATGAAAGTAATTGGCTACACCGATGTAATTCAAGTAGCTTTCTTGATCTTTGGAGGTTTGGCTACTACCTATTTAGCTTTAAATTTAGTTAGCGACCATTTTGGTGGTAACGGAGTGTTAGACGGATTGGCGTTTTTACGTGAAAAGGCACCGGATCATTTCCATATGATATTTAAGAATGATAGCGCAAACTATGCTTCATTGCCAGGATTAACGGTAATTTTGGGTGGTATGTGGATTGTTAACTTAAACTACTGGGGATGTAACCAATATATCACACAACGTGCTTTAGGGGCTGATTTAAAAACAGCTCGTAATGGTATTTTATTTGCAGCGTTTTTGAAACTCTTAATGCCGTTGATCGTTGTTTTGCCTGGTATTGCAGTTTACATGTTGTACAAAGAAAATACAGGTATTGATCCGCATTCAATGTTAGTAGGTGGCGAACTTCGCCCAGATAGAGCCTATCCAACGTTGTTGAATATTTTACCAACAGGATTAAAAGGATTGTCTTTTGCTGCTTTAACTGCTGCAATTGTAGCTTCATTGGCAGGTAAAATTAATAGTATTTCTACGATCTATACGTTGGATATCTTTAAGAAACATATAAATAAAGAAGCTTCTGAAGCTAAATTAGTAAGAACTGGACGTTGGGTAGTAGTAGTTGCTATGTTTATTGCAATCATTATTTCTCCATTCTTAGGTATTGATAAAAAAGGTGGTTTTGAGTTTATTCAGGAATATACAGGTTTTGTGAGCCCAGGTATTTTTGCCATGTTTATTTTAGGTTTCTTCTGGAAAAAAACAACTTCTAACGCCGCATTATTTGCTACCATTGGTGGCTTCGGATTGTCGGTACTATTCAAGTTTTTACCGGGGATGATGGATTTATCTTTCCTACACGACTCAGGTTTTGCAGTTGCCAATGCAGAAGGAATTTACGAAATCCCATTCCTAGATCGTATGGGTTTTGTGTTCGTTATTTGTATTGTTGTAATGTATGCAATTAGTATGTTCGAGAACAGTAAAGGAGATAAATCAAATGGATTAGAGGTGGACAGCAGTATGTTTAAAGTTCATCCTTCATTTGCTGTAGGCTCTTTATTTGTAATTGGTATACTTGTGGCGCTTTACTCAATATTCTGGTAAACAACCAACTAAACAAACTATATGTAAGGCTTTCTGAGAAATCAGAGAGCCTTTTTTGTTTATGGAAGTTTAAGGGGGAGCTAGTTCTCCGTTGCTTTTGAGGTTTTTACCTGTTGGCTAAAAAAGCATTAATAGCTTTCATCGCATTTTGTTCCCGTTCAGCACCAAGTCCGTTAATTACAACGTAAGTTGCAGCAAGTGCTTGAAGCTCTTGATGCCAAACTTCCATAAAATGCTCCCGTTGATTCGGAAAATCGCGCAAGGGGTCATCTTGCCAAGGTAAATCAATATCCAGTAACAAGTATAAATCATATGGATATTCTGGAAGTGCATCGAGTACAACTTGAGGCGTTTCTCCGAACATCTCATCGCTCCAGATTTTCACCGTAATAAAAGTGGTGTCGCAAATGATAAAATCGCTCGTGGCAACCGATGCAATGGCTGTTTCTAAAGCAAGTTGACCATAAAACATATTGGCCTCATCTTGCAAAGAATACGGAGGGTTTACTTTCTCGCAATAGTAACGCGCATATTCCGGCACCCAGTTTACATGGTATTCTTTCGCTAAAAATTTAGATAAAGTAGATTTTCCGGTGCTTTCGGGGCCAACAATGGCTATCTTCTTGAGTGGCTTTTGCTGCATGCGCTTAGGGTCAAATAAGATTCAAATGTAGGTAAATGGCTTTAAACAAAAAATCCGGTTGAGGAGGGCTCCTACAACCGGATAATAAACCAAACAAACTATTTATGAAGAAAATCCTCTGATGGTTAACTACTCCATCGAGGAGACTTTAGAACAAACTAAAGTATTTACTAAACGTAAACGCATTGTGCTTATTGCAACATTTCTGCCAAGAATTTCTACGTATCAACTTCGTGACGAAATAATGACTACTTATTTAGTGTTTTATTTCAGATGCTTTGTATTTCATGTAATCTATGATGTTTTTTCTTAAGTAAATGAGAGGTGTTTTACATGTGTAGACACAAGACTGACGACGGCACTGTATAATTTAAAGTACGTTATTGATTTGGGTGTTCTTTTTTCAAAACTATTGCGTCTGTTAAGTGTTATTAAAAGTATACAGTATGAATTTATAACAGGTTATGAAAAAGATTAGCATTATACTTTCGCTCCTTGTAATTCTCTTTATTGGTTATGCATTTACAAATTTCAGGGAAGGTGGAATGATGGGGAAAATTGTGCCAATGGACGGGGCATCGACCGTAATTTTGGCATCCAAAACGGATACCTTAAGTACGCAATTAAGTCAGGGAGCATTTGTTTTTGGTAAATTAAAGGAGGGTGTGTATACGGTCTATGTAAAAGCTAACCCACCCTATAAAGATGCGACAATTGAAAAGGTAGCTGTAAAAGACGGTGCTACAACAGATTTGGGTGAAATTAAACTACAGCAATAAATAAATAACGCAATTCATGAGGAATAAAAAGAGAGGAAATAAGCTCCTCTTTTTTATTTTAAAAAATTAGTGAAAATTCCCTAAAAAATGCTGTATCTTTGCATCCCGATAGAACGATTGGGATTTTACTTCATCATCAAGCAAAAAACCTCTTGCTTCTAGGCTCTTTCGAGAGTTCGTAACTTTAGAAATTTAATTTTTGTATTAAGCATCATGCCTAAAGACACTTCCATACGCTCAGTATTAATTATCGGTTCGGGTCCAATTATTATTGGTCAAGCATGCGAATTTGATTACTCGGGTTCTCAAGCGGCCCTTTCTTTAAAAGAAGAGGGAATCACCGTTTCCATCATTAACTCTAATCCGGCAACCATCATGACGGATAAAGTTATCGGCGACCATGTTTATTTACGCCCATTAACTGTAGATTCTATTGAAACAATTTTGCAAGAGCATATTGCTTCGGACGATTTACCTAGAATTGATGCCGTGTTACCTACCATGGGTGGCCAAACCGCATTAAACCTATGTAAAGAAGCAGAAGAACGCGGTGTTTGGGAAAAATACAACGTAAAAGTTGTTGGAGTAGATGTTGACGCGATTGAGAAAACAGAAAATCGCGAGTGTTTCCGCCAGTTAATGGTTGATATTGGTGTAGGAGTTGCACAATCTAAAATTGCTAACTCATTTTTAGAAGGAAAAGAAGCTGCTCAAGAAATTGGTTTTCCATTGGTAATTCGTCCTTCGTATACCTTGGGTGGTTCTGGTGGTGGTTTCGTGCACAAAAAAGAAGAATTCGATGCAGCGCTTAAACGCGGTTTAGAAGCTTCTCCAACGCACGAGGTATTAGTAGAAAAAGCAGTTTTAGGCTGGAAAGAATACGAATTAGAGCTTTTAAGAGATAGCAACGATAACGTAATCATTATCTGTTCGATTGAAAACTTCGACCCTATGGGTATCCATACCGGAGATTCAATTACCGTAGCTCCAGCAATGACTTTATCAGACCGTTGCTATCAAGAGATGCGTAATCAGGCAATTAAAATGATGCGCGCAATCGGTAACTTTGCCGGTGGTTGTAATGTACAGTTCTCGGTTAATCCAGCTGATGATGAAATTATCGCTATTGAAATTAACCCACGCGTATCGCGTTCATCAGCTTTAGCAAGTAAAGCAACCGGTTATCCAATTGCAAAAATTGCAGCTAAATTGGCAATCGGTTACAACTTAGATGAAATCGAAAATCAAATTACAAAAACAACTTCAGCATATTTCGAGCCTACTTTAGACTATGTAATTGTAAAAGTTCCGCGTTGGAATTTCGATAAGTTTAAAGGAGCAAACAAAGAACTGGGCTTGCAAATGAAATCGGTAGGTGAGGTAATGGCCATTGGTCGTACCTTTATCGAAGCCTTGCAAAAAGCATGTCAAAGTTTAGAAATTGGTCGTTCAGGTTTAGGAGCCGATGGTAAGCAAAACCGTAACATCAACGAAATTATGGACGGCCTGGAGCATGCCTCATGGAACCGTTTATTCTTGATCAAAGATGCCATGAGCATGGGTGTACCATTAGAGTCAATCCGTAAGGTAACTAAAATTGACAAATGGTTCTTAAACCAAATTCAAGAATTGGTAGCATTAGAAGTAGAATTAAAACGCTACTCACTAAACAATATCCCACGCGATTTCTTCTTCAACTTAAAACAAAAAGGATTCTCAGATATACAAATTGCGTATCTGTTAGGTAATGTAACGGAAGACGAAGTATACGATAGAAGAAAAGAATTAGGTATTCGTCGTGTATATAAAATGGTAGATACGTGTGCGGCAGAGTTTCCTGCACAAACACCGTACTACTATTCAACTTTCGAAGAAGAGAACGAATCAATTGTATCAGACAAAAAGAAAATTATTGTTTTAGGTTCTGGTCCTAACCGTATTGGCCAAGGTATCGAGTTCGATTATTCTTGTGTACACGGTTTGTTAGCCGCTAAAGAATCGGGTTTCGAAGCTATCATGGTTAACTGTAACCCAGAGACGGTATCAACCGACTTTAACATGGCTAACAAATTATATTTTGAGCCAGTTTTCTGGGAGCATGTTCGCGAAATCATCGATTTAGAAAAACCAGAAGGCGTTATTGTTCAATTAGGTGGACAAACCGCTTTAAAAATGGCTGAACAATTAACAGAAAAAGGAATCAAAATCATCGGTACTTCGTTCAACGATATGGACATCGCCGAAGATCGCGGTCGTTTCTCTGATTTATTAAAAGAATTAAACATTCCATATCCACGCTACGGTGTAGCCGAAAATGCTGAGGAGGCTATTAAAGTAGCAAACGAAGTAGGTTATCCAGTATTGGTTCGTCCAAGTTACGTATTGGGTGGTCAAGGTATGAGCATTGTAATTAACGACGAAGATTTAGAAAGAGCTGTTGTTAAATTATTAGGCGATTTACCTGGAAACCGTGTGTTAATTGATCACTTCTTAGACCGTGCAGAAGAAGCCGAGTCAGATTCAATTTCAGACGGAGACGACGTACACATTGTTGGTATGATGGAGCACATTGAGCCTGCAGGTATTCACTCAGGTGATTCAAGCGCAGTTTTACCGCCATTCAGCTTGTCGAAAACTGTTACCGATGCAATGGAAGAATATTCAATTAAAATTGCAAAGGCATTAAATGTACGCGGCTTGTTAAACATTCAGTTTGCTGTTAAAGACGAGAAAGTATACGTAATCGAAGCCAATCCACGTGCTTCACGTACGGTTCCTTTTATCGCTAAAGCATACGATGTACCATACATCAACATAGCGGCTAAAATTATGTTGGGGGTTGCTAAATTGAAAGATTTTAACATCGTACGTAAATTAGATGGATTTGCGATTAAAGAACCAGTATTCTCATACGAGAAATTCCCTGAAGTAGCGAAAGAATTAGGTCCGGAAATGAAATCGACTGGAGAAGCCATTCGTTTCATCAAAGATTTAGAAGACCCTTACTTCCGTAAGTTATACAAAGACAAATCAATGTATTTGAGTAAATAATAAACGAAAAATCCCTTTGCAAAAAGGGATTTTTTTTTGCCTGTTGTTTTTTAGCAAAGCAGTTTTACAGCAACTATAAGCGATGACCAGTTTAAAGGGCAACTTGAGAGTGTGCAAGGAAACTCCCTCTTGCAAGCTTAACGCGGCGTAGTGTTTTAACAGTTTAAATTACTTTTGAAGTTCTCATAGCCCATATTACTAGCTTTGAAAAAGTAACTCCCATACGTAGAAATGGAAAAGTTAAATTCGCCGTTTTGATTGGTTAACGCCGTTTTTACAAGACTTGAATCATTAGATCTTTATAGCCCTATGTTTGCAAACTCGAGCGGCTTACTATGCTCATCTAGTATGATTCCACTAATATTGACATTTTTAAGCGTTTGGGCCTTCAGATCCTCAAATGCCGTAGTGGAAATAAAGAAAAGGAGGATGGCGTAGAAGTATTTCATTAGCATAGTTAATTTAAAATGGACAAAATAATTTCCTGTCATCCATTTTGTTGGTGATTAAGTTTTATTACTTAGAAAAGTTTAGTTAATGAAAAAATGGTGTTTAAGCGTGTGCTGCTTTTGGAGATAAGACGGAGGTTTGAAGGAAAGGTTACAAAAAAAAGCCGAAAATTAGCTGAATCATGTGCTAATTTTCGGCTTTTACCAATCTGAATGGGGTCAATTAAAGTTCGTCGGGCCAAGGGATGGTTTTTCCCGTCGCTTTATAAACGGGCATTTGCGCATCATTCGCTTTGAGCTTTTTCGTAAATAAGATGGCTAATTCTTTTACTTTCTCAGGATTTGAAGTAGCTAAATTGTTCATTTCAGCAATGTCATCTTTTAAGTTGTACAATTCTAATTTACCTTTCCTAAAATCGTACACAATTTTCCAATCTCCTTTTCTAAAGGCGCTCGCAAAGTTTACCCCCATTGCATCGATGGCGATTCCCCAGGTGTTTGGTCTATGCCATACAAGTTCCCGTTCAGGCTTTTTCAAAGCGGGATTTTTTAAAATGGGAAGAAAGCTTTCGCCATCTAGTTTTTGAACAAGTTTTGGTTTTTTAATACCTGCAATTGCCATAATGGTAGGCATAAAATCGTCTATAAGTACATATTGTTCAGCTATGGAACCCGGTTTTACCACTCCTGGCCATTGAATCAACATGGGTTCTCTAATTCCGCCTTCGTATACAGAACCTTTGCCCCCCTTTAAAGGTAAGTTATGGGTCCAAGCGGTTCCCCCTCGAGGTGTAACACTCAGTCCGCCATTATCCGACATAAATATGACCACTGTATTTTTATCGATTTTACTTCTAACTAGAAAATCCAATACATCACCTAAACTTTTATCCATTCCTTCAATTAAACTCGCGTAGGCAGCTTCACTTTTATCCAATCCCATGGATAGGTATTTGTCTACATAACGACTATCAGGCAAAATAGGGGCGTGCACGGCATAATGCGCTAAATATAAAAAGAATGGTTTTTTTTCTTGAATGGGTTTTTCGATAGCGGCTAATGCTTCGGTGGTAATGGCATCTGATAGGAAAGTATGTGTTCCGTGATATTTTTCTAATCCTGGTACGGCATTCCGATTTGGCTTGCCGTTTTTGTTCGGATTATCGTAATTTTTTTCGCCATAATAACTTGCCGGGTGTCCGATTTCATTACCTGCAATGTTTACATCGAACCCTACATTTAACGGATTTGAACCAGGAGTTCCTTTTGAACCAAAATGCGCTTTTCCGCTATGCACCGTGTAATATCCGTTTTCTTTTAAAACAGCTGGCAATGCGGTGGCGTAAAAAGTGCGGGGTTCATTTGGTTGAGGGCTAAAACCATTAATGTTCCAATTTACAGACAATAAGGTGCTGTCTTTACGGTCGGTATTTACGTTTTTGTCGGGATTGGTCCAGTTGGTTACATGTGTTCTGGATGAATTTACCCCGGTAATAAAACTCACGCGCGTGGGAGTACAAACCGGATTTGCATACGCATTTGTAAATTTCATGCCCGATTTGGCCATACGTTCCATGTTGGGAGTATGGTAGCGTTTATTGAATTCGGTTGTTTTATTCCAAAAGGGTACCGATGTGTCTTGCCAACCCATGTCATCTACTAAAAAGACAATAATGTTTGGTTGCTTCTGAGCAAAAAGTTTTTGTGTTGAAAAAAGCAGCAATACCGCAAGGATCAACAATTGGTTTTTGTTTAATGTGTTCATTAAATACAGATAAAAGGATATATAAAGGGGTGTTATTTCATGCCAAGAACATCAACACCTTGTTCAAAAACAACATCAACAGGAATGTTCTTTTGTGTCAAGCGATCGAGGTCTTGCCTTAAAGTAGCAGAAATAGTTGCTTTTTCTTTTTGCGCTTTTTCAACTGCTGTTTTATCGCCATTGCCTTGAAGCATTAAGATAAAAGCACTTAAATCGTTCATGGCTGTACTAAATTTATCAAAATTTACTTTGTACATACCGTTACTGCTTCGTTCAAATGCACCTTTTTCTTGAAAATAGTTAAAGCATTGCATGTTTGCTTTTCCATGTGATTCGGATGCGCCAAAGCGTACAGAACGTAATATGCCAGCCATAAAAGTGGTGTAATAGTCTCTAATGTCGCCTTCTAGTTCGCCTTTTTTAAGTAAGCCGGTAACCATGTACAGCCCTAAAATATCGGCTTTGCCTTCTTCTAGCCAGCTATATTGTTCTTTTAACGCTTCGCGAACAAAACCTTTTCCGGTGATTGTTTTTTTAATTCCTAATCCGTGCGCAACTTCATGGAACATCACATTGGCAAAAAAAGCGTCAAATTTGATGTGTTTCTGCTGCTCTGCAACAATAAGTTCTTTGGCAATGGGAACTAGAATTTTATCAAATTTAGCGCGCATGGCATTTTTTAATTGAGACCGACGTGTTCCTTTTTCTTGTTGAATTTTTTCATCGTTTGGAAGGTTAACAGCAATGGTTTTAGAGCCCGCATTGCAGTCGCCGGCATAATACACCACATCGTATGCATTTAACTCAGAATCTGTACCAGGTGTTTCGTTTTTGTACTTAGCTTCCACCGGAAGATTTTTTTGTAATTCAGGAAGTTCGTTTACGTATTTAGCCAAGCGCTTGCTCCATTCTTTATCTTTTACTAAAACATAGGCTTCATAACTTGTACGTGCGTTAAAAAGCTTGTCTTCATAATTTTCAATCGGGCCAATAATGATGTCTATTCCGTTGGTTTTCATGTTTAGCCAAGCATAATCACTTGCTGTAAAGTTATCTGAAACTAGGGCTTCTGCGCGTAGGCTTAAGTAATTCTTCAACTCAGCATTGTCGGTTATCAGGGCTGCTTGTTTTAATAAAGAGCTTGCTTTCTGTAATTCTGCGGCAAACAAAACATGATACGGAACGGTACTTAGCTGACCTTTTTCATCTTTCTTAACAACAGAATAGGCGCCAAATTTATCGGGTAAATTAGAGTTTTCTATTTCTTGCTTGGTAATCCCTTTAGGATAAAAGCTAGCTCCGTCAGGACGGTTTCCAACACCGGCCACAAAAGGTTTGTCATTATTTAAACGATCCCATGGGCCGTAATTAATCATCAGAAAAGTTTTAGTCTTCTCATCTTTTATGGTCGCTAAAACACTATCGCGCTGCGGAAAAACTTGTTTCCAATACAATTGGTCCATAATTTCTGCCGCTTGTATTAAATAAGGCAAAATCTTACGATCTGATTCGGAAAGTACATTTAAATTGGTGCTGAGTTTTACTTTTTCGTAAATGGGTAAGCGATTGGCCACATATTGCGTTAAACTATCGGGCTGCGAAACACCGTTTTGTGCTTCGTTCGATGTGTTTGAACAGGCTGCTAACAAAAGTGCAGAAAAGACTAAACCATTGAATAAGGAAACAGATTTATGGAAATAATTCATCAGTTAAAGGATAAGTGGCTAATTTAATAAATTTTGGAGGCTTTGTATAAAATTTGATAGATTGGACCTCCTTTCTTATACCTTTGTATCTTTAGTCGCTAATTTTTTACATGTATGGCATCAATTCGAGCAGTGAGATTACTCCATAGTTCTACTTTTTTATCGCTATTTATGTTGGCTGCTTGCAGTACCAATAAATACGCAGCCACAGAGAAAGTATATAAAACAAAAGCAAAAGACTTTGCAAAAATAATTAGTACGGTGCCGCCAGCGGGACAATTGTACGATTCAATTGAGGGAAAGAACCAGGATTGGGTTGGCTCTACAAACTTTGGCATCCGCAAGCCTAATTTTGTGATCATTCATCACACCGCGCAAGACAGTTTAGCACAGACGATTAAAACATTTACCTTAACCCGCACGGGGACAAGCGCGCACTACGTGATAAGTAGAGATGGTAAAGTGGTTCATATGGTAAATGATTATTTACGCGCTAACCACGCGGGAGCAAGTAAGTGGGGTAAGGATACCGATTTAAATTCTTCATCAATTGGTATTGAATTGGATAATAATGGAACTACCGATGTGTGGTCGGATGCGCAAATAAATAGCTTGCTTAAGTTGTTGGCAACCCTTAAGAAAACATATAACATTCCAACAGCGAACTTTATTGGGCACGCAGATATTGCACCAGGACGCAAGAACGACCCGAAGAATTTCCCTTGGAAGAAACTTGCAGAAAAGGGCTTTGGCTTTTGGTACGACGATGTTTTACAAAATCCACCAGCCGATTTTGACACGGAGAAGGCGCTGAAATATATCGGCTACAATACCGCAAACTTACCTGCAGCCATTGAAGCGTTTAAAATTCATTTCATCCAAACGGATATAACTAAAACGCTAACTCCAGTTGATATTTTAGTGTTGTATAACCTTTATACCAAATACTAACAAAAAGGCTTGCAAATTCATCTGCAAGCCTTTTTGCTTATTTTGAAGCTTCGGCAATTGCCCGTTCTAAAACTTCATCCCTACCTTCTTTTACTCCATTTATTGTTTGGGCTACATAAATATTGGGGATTATTCCAACTCCATGATGCTGTGAGCCATCGTGTTTCACTACCTTCATCCCAGTAAAGCGTATGGTATAGCCAGCAGGCAAGCTGATGCTGTTTACATTGCCATTTGTGCCGGCAGTTGGTTGCCCAATGATGGTGGCTAATTTGTAATGCTCGATAAAACTCATGTAACTCTCTGCATAGCTAATGGCTTGCCCATCAATTAGAAAAAAAACTTTTGCTTTTAAATGAGGTGATTTTGCTTTTAAGGGCCAACGTTCATATCGATAGGTGATTTTATTTTCTTGGTCAGGATAAATAATTTGTGGAATTTGCATCCATCTCGACGAGGTGTCGTTTTTAACCATGAGGTATTCAATTAATTCGGTGTTGTCGGTGGGATAACCGCGTAAATCGCAGATAATCGCTTTGCTGTCTTTTAACAGTTTTAGCGAATCGTTGATTTTTTTCATTTTTGCGTTGCCGATGCTGATATAGGTAATTTTATTTCCAAGTGATTTGATGGTGTCTTGTCGAGGAAGAAGCGCCCAATAAGTGCCACCATTTAAATTACGTACAAACTGCATTTTGTTTGGATTACCGGCAACTTGTATTTCCAGTTTGCTATCTTTCGGCCCTAGAAGGGATGCAATTTCTGCACGGTGATTTAAATATCCAGCTGTGGCGCTCGAAATGTATTGATTTACGGTTTTAAAATATGTTTTTGAATCTTGTCCGTTAATTTCTTGTACAATATCTCCAACCTTTAAGGCAGAATTTTTATCAAAAACCGAGGTAATTACCCAGTTGTTTTCAATGAATTTCCATGCAAATTGCGGCAAGTAGGAATGTGTGTTTTTGACCGATGAAACCGAAATGTGTCCATCTTTTAGCTTAGCAGTTAATTTTTTTAATGTATTGCTGAAATCTTCATCGCTAGGGTTATTGTATGTTTCTGCAAGGGCTTCTTTTAAATCAGCATTCCAATCGGTTTTTGCCACATCAAAATAAGGGAAGAAATGTTGAAATACATTCCAGGTATTGATGATATTGCCAATTCTTAAGTATGGATTTTGAACCGTTAATTGTTCCTGTTTAAGCTTATTAATGGCTAATAGTGCTTGGGCGGCTCGCACACTATCTACCAGCGGGAAGGTATGTTCTTTAGTGCCATAAAGTACAAGTGGAACTACTATTTTTAACTCGTTATTAATTGGTTTTTCAATGTATTCACCAAAATTAGCATGTTTTTCGAATGGTTTGATTTCAACTATTTGTTCGGAAACAACGTTTTTTGGACTGCTGATTTCGATAAATTTATTCTGATTTTCCGTGTTAACTGCAAATGCATATTTAACTCCTTCGATGCTTGATTTACCGGTGTTAAAGTTGATTGTTTTGGGTTCCTTTTCAATTTCCTCGCCTTCAAAATCATTTTTGTAGATTTCCTTTCCATCTACTTTTAAAGAGAGATCATCCACCGCAAATTGTCCCTGGTTGAGTAAAAATGCACCAAATAGTACTTGCTTCGCATCGTTATTAATTGTTCCTTTTATTTCGAAAGTTTGCCAGTTTTTACTTTTAATTGGTCGGTTATTCATGTTGTCAAAGAAACCGACCGTTCCGTTATCCCTATCTACTCTCAGCCATAATTGTCCTTGGCCGCTAGCACTCAGCATTTTCGCTTTTCCCGTAAAAACAAATGTTTTTCCTTTCAAATCAGCTGCCGATTTTAAGTCACTTATTGTTCCGAAGCCGTTAAATTCTTGTTTGTAAATGGTTGGTCTGTTGGTTCGGGCACTTTGATAAATGCTTTGTTTATTTCGCACTAAACCAACACCTAAATGTTGCCAGGTGATTTCTTTATAGCCGCTTATATCGCTAGGAGTTAGGGTAGTTGGAAAACTGAATTTTTCTGAAATCGGCATGATTTTTACGCCTGGCATTAAAACAGCACTTAATGCATTTAGACTGTCTTTTAGTTCGGATGCAGTTTTGCATGACTCGACTTTTTGGGCGCCGTAAATAGCAAATTTATCCCAGTCAATTTTTGCAGCATCGTCGCCTGGGTAAAAGTATTTTACATACCCATAAAATTTGCCAAAGGCCATTTGGTTTTCAATTTGCTGTGTTGTTTGACCAAAAACATAACATGAAAAAAGGCAAAGAGTAGTTGAGAGGAATGCTTTCATATCTTTAATTTTTATTAAAGCTAATGAAAAGAAAGCTGCTTAAATGTTAAAAAAAGCAAAAAGAGGCTGTCCCAAAATACCGAGACGGCCTCTTTTTTATTTTATTTCCAATTTGGTATCATTTGGACATGGTATGGTCTAAAATCAGTTTTAGCTGTTCAATTTTTCAAAAAGCATGAAAAAACAGTCTTTTTAAGCTGCTTTTTTCCTTATATTTTGTGCGATTGCCAATAATCCCCATTCTATTGCCACTTTTTCTTTTCCACGGAGCATAAAGCGGCGGAACCCTTGGTTCTGTTTAATATTTCCGAAAACTGGCTCAACATCATAACATCGTTGCTTTCGCTTCTCAATTCCTTTCTCGCTGTTTAGCAATTGATAAGCTGTTTGTTTATGGCTGAGTAGATTAGTGTTAATTTCTATTATTCGGTTTCCTTGCGATTTATGACAAACACCATTTAATGGGCAATTGCTGCAATTTCTTGCTTGATATCTTTTACTTGTTTGTTCGAAACCGGTACTGGTTTTTCGTTTTGCATCGCCAATGTAATGCATCTGTTGGCCCATTGGGCAGATATAACAATCTTGTTCCTGGTTGTAAAATAACTTGTCGGCTTGAAAGCTTTTCTTACTGGTATATCGTTCATTTTGCTCTTTGTCGAACATATTGTATTTAACATAAGCTTCAATTCCTTTCTGCTCCAATAGTTCGTAATTTTCTTCACTACCATATCCTGCATCTGCGGTAATGCTTTTTAAACTTTTGCCAAAGCTGGTCTCGTGTTGTTCGATGTGGGCTTTTAAAGTGGTGGTATCGGTTGGGTTTGGGTGAATGGTGTAGTTTACAATAAACTGGTTTGAGGTTGATATCTGTACATTATAACCCGCTTTTAACTGGCCATTACGCATATGATCCTCTTTCATACGCATAAATGTGGCATCCTCATCGGTTTTGCTGTAGCTATTGCGATTACCTAAAATAGCCTCTTTTACCTCATATTCAGCTATCTTTTTTGGATATTCTTTACTGATGTATTTCAGCTTGTTTTTAATCTTTTTATTTGCATCGGGATTATCAGCTAATACTTCATTAAGCTTATCTACCGTTGCTTGTACTTTCTCTTTATTTATTTCGGTAAAATCAGGTGGATCAGGAAGTTCATCTTCAGCTTTAGTTATACTTTGGGCATAAGTCCAAATATCGGCTAAAGCCAACTTCATCTTTTCTTTATTGGTTTGAATAGCCTTTTTCCATACAAAAGTATATTTATTGGCATTTGCCTCTATTTTGGTGCCATCGGTATAAACTTCTTCTATACTCAATAAGCCTTCTTCGGCTAATAACAAAACAACTTCTTCGAATATTTTGCGCAAGTGTTCTTTTAAACGAACCCCGCGAAAACGATTAATGGTATTGTGATCTGGATAACTCATTCCACTAAGCCACATAAAGTTAATATTCTCCCGACAAGCAGTTTCTAGTTTCCTGCTGCTATAAACGTTACTTACATACCCATAAACTAGAATCTTTAAGAGCATTTGAGGGTGATAACTCGAGCTGCCTTTGATTTGATAGGCATTTAGCAGGCTTTGGATATTGATTTTGTTTATCACATCGTTAACTATCCTAACTGGGTGCCCTGCAGTTATTAATTCGTCAAATGTAGGTGGAAAAGCCATCATCTGATCTTGGTAATAAGGCTTGAAAACAGGGGTTTTTGACGACATAAATTTCTAAATATTTATACTTAAATATCTGAAATTCAAATGATTAAACAAAATTATTAAACAAGAATTTATCAACTTTTTTTAAAACAAAAAGAGACTGCCTTTTTGAGACAGCCTCTTTTTGCTTTTAAAGTGTTACTTTTTGAAGGTGTCTTTTAAGGTAACAGTCCGATTAAATACTAAATTTTCGGGTGTTGAATCTTTATCTAAGCAGAAATATCCTTTGCGGATAAACTGATAGCGTGTATCTAAATCGGCATGTGCTAATGCCGGTTCAATATACGCTTGTGGTAATACAGTTAAACTATTTGGATTTAAATAATCTTTAAAATCACCCTCTTCAGCATCAGGCGTTTCAGAAGTGAATAACCTGTCGTATAAGCGTATTTCGGCAGTTTTTGCATGTTGCGCACTTACCCAATGGATGGTTCCTTTAACGTGAACTCCACTGGTATCGCTTCCACTTTTTGATTCAGGAATATAAGTACAGTGAATTTCAGTAACGTTGCCATTTTCGTCTTTCACAAAATCTTCGCATTTAACAATGTAAGCAAACTTTAAACGAACCATTGCTCCAGGGGCCAAACGGAACCATTTTTTTGCGGGCTCTTCCATGAAGTCTTCACGTTCAATCCACAACTCATTGCTGAAAGGAATAACACGCGTACCACCACCGTCTTCAGCCTCTGGGTTATTTTCACCAATTAAATCTTCAGTGCCTTTTTCGTAGTTGGTAATAACGAGCTTAATTGGGTCTAAAACAGCCATCACACGGTTAGCGGTTTTATTTAAATCTTCGCGAATACAGAATTCTAATAAGCTTAGCTCAATTAAATTTTCGCGTTTGGCAATACCTATGCGTTCACAAAACTCGCGAACACTTTTTGGCGTATAGCCTCTTCTACGCAGGCCTGAAATAGTAGGCATGCGTGGATCATCCCAGCCGCTTACCAAATTTTCGTTTACTAATTGAAGCAATTTACGTTTACTCATTACCGTTGAGGTAAGATTTAAACGCGCAAACTCATATTGCTTTGAAGGGAAAATCTCTAATTTCTCGATGAACCAATCGTATAGTTCACGATGCGATACATATTCTAAGGTACAGATAGAGTGGGTAATGTTCTCAATACTATCGCTTTGTCCGTGTGCAAAATCGTACATCGGATAAATGCACCATTTGTTACCTGTACGGTGATGCTCAGCATGTTTAATGCGGTAAATAATCGGGTCGCGCATCAACATATTTGGGCTTGCCATGTCAATTTTGGCTCTCAAAATGTATGCGCCATCGCCAAATTCACCATTTTTCATTTTGGTGAAAATATCCATATTTTCTGCCACACTGCGGTTGCGGAATGGACTATCTTTTCCAGGCTCTGTTGGTGTACCTTTTAATGCTGCAATTTCATCGGCCGAACTTTCATCCACATAGGCTAAACCTTTTTCAATAAGCTTAACGGCAAAACCATATAACTCATCAAAATAATCAGATGCATATAATTCGTTTTTCCAATTAAATCCCAACCACTTGATATCTTCTTGCTGGCTGTTTACATATTCCGTTTTCTCCGTTACCGGGTTGGTATCGTCGAAACGTAAATTGGTGTAACCGCCGTATTTTTGCGTTAATCCGAAGTTTAAGCAGATAGCTTTTGCATGGCCAATGTGTAAGTAACCATTTGGTTCAGGGGGAAAACGGGTAACCAATGTTTCATATTTGCCGCTGTTTAAGTCGTTCTCAACAATTTCTTCTATAAAGTTCAATGACTTCTCTTCACTCATAAAAACCTGTAAATTAGGAATGCAAATGTAATAACATTGAGCGTATTTATATAATGAATATGCGTTTATTCATGGCTTATTTTGCATAAAATTTAAATATTTTTTTAAGATGATTGTAGAAATATGTTTACAATTGAATTGTTGAAAATCAAAGCGATATGACTTGGATCTGTTTTCAAATAAAATGAAAATCGATACATTTACGTGTACTTAACCAAAGTTTATGAGCGAAATTGCAAAAAGACCTATTCGCGTGTTGGTGGCAAAAGTTGGCCTCGATGGACACGATAGGGGGGCTAAAGTGATTGCCACTTCTTTACGAGATGCCGGTATGGAAGTGATTTATACCGGCTTACGTCAAACGCCCGAAATGGTGGTGAATGCAGCGCTGCAAGAAGATGTGGACGCCATCGGTATTTCCATTTTATCTGGAGCGCACATGACTGTTTTTTCAAAGATTATTCAACAAATGAAAGAAAAAGAGTTAACCAACGTTCTGCTTACCGGAGGAGGAATTATCCCGGAAGGAGATCGCATAAAATTGGCGGAGTTAGGTGTGGGAGAATTATTTCCCCCTGGAACAAGTATGGCAAGTATTGTGGAGTACATTCAAAATTGGGTTGCAGAAAATAGAAATTTTTAAAAATGGGCTATCAGAATTTAATTACAGAAGTAAAAGAGCATATATTATATGTGACCATTAATCGAGAGAAAGCATTAAACGCATTGAATGCCGAAACCTTAAAGGAATTGGCTGATATGGTTGTTTTTGCGAATACGAATGATGAAGTAAAAGGAGTAATTCTAACTGGAGGGGGAGAAAAAGCCTTTGTAGCAGGAGCAGATATTAAAGAGTTTTCCGATTACACGATTTCAGAAGGCAAAGAATTAGCAGAGAGGGGACATCAATTGGTTTTTAATGCAATTGAAAATTCAAGTAAGGTTTTCGTGGCCGCGATAAATGGTTTTGCATTGGGTGGAGGATTAGAGTTGGCTATGGCTTGCCATATGCGTGTGGCATCTGAGAATGCTAAACTGGGCCTGCCTGAGGTAACATTAGGCTTGATTCCAGGGTATGGCGGAACGCAGCGTTTAACCCAATTGGTTGGAAAAGGAAAAGCTTTTGAATTAATTACCACAGCCAACATGATAACAGCGCATGAGGCGGAGAAAATTGGCTTGGTAAATTACGTTGTGGCGCAAGGCGATTTATTAGCGAAAGCAGAAGGAATTTTAGCCGCGGTTAAACAACGCGCCCCTTTAGCAGTGGCAGCAGCGCTTAAAGCAATTTTAGCTTCTGGCACAAATCAGGATGGATATGCGGTAGAAATCGAAGGCTTTGCACAATGCTTTGGTACCTCAGATTTTAAAGAAGGAGTGAGCGCTTTTGTAGAAAAAAGAAGTGCAAATTTTAAGGGTTTGTAATGGCTGTTGTGTAGATTTGTAGCTACTTGTGAAAAAATAAATTGTAGAAAATATTTCCCAGTTTAAAAAGGTATTACTATTTTTGCACCTCTAAACTCATTTCCTATCAGTCAATTACTGTTTTTGGAGAGGGATTTTAGTCGAAATTAGACCTTTCATGAAAAAGAAAATATTAATAATCGATGACGAGGTAAATATTGGAATTTTACTTTCAAAATTTTTAACCCGTCATGGTTTCGAAGTTGCAACATGCATTACCGGAAGTTCGGCATTTGAAATGATGCGTAACGATACATTTAATCTTGTGCTGTGCGATTATCGTTTAGATGATACAGATGGGAAAGAAATTTTAATAAAAATTAAAGAAAATTATCCCAATACCGGTGTTATCATCATTACGGGTTATTCGGATATCAAATTAGCGGTAGAGCTTATTAAATTAGGTGCATACGATTATATCACTAAGCCACTCTATCCGGATGAAATTTTAAATACCATTAATAAAGCAATCCATACGCAAGAGGCTTTAGATTCAGGACCGCGTGAAGAGAAGAAGAATACCGCTAAAGCTGATTATAGAAATTTTACAGATTTTATAGAAGGAAATAGTGATGCATCAGAAGCATTGCTTAAACAAATTCTATTAATTGCGCCAACATCATACAGCATTATATTAACTGGGAAAAGTGGAACAGGGAAGGAGTGTGTGGCAAAAACCATTCATCAAAATAGTTTGCGAAAAGATAAACCTTTTGTTGCGATGGATTGTGGCTCATTAACAAAAGAATTAGCAGGAAGTGAATTTTTTGGTCATGAAAAAGGCTCGTTCACCGGAGCACTCTATACGAAAATTGGTCACTTTGAACAAGCCAATGGCGGAACATTGTTTTTAGATGAAATTGGAAATCTATCTTATGAGATTCAAGCATCTTTATTGCGTACCGTTCAAGAGCGTAAATTAAAACGCATTGGAAGTACCAAAGAAATTGATATAGATGTGCGCATTATTGTAGCAACCAATGAAAATTTAATAACCAACATTGAAAAGGGAACCTTTAGAGAAGATTTGTATCATCGTTTTAATGAGTTTTCTATCCATCTCCCGTCTTTAAAAAAGCGGGGAAACGATATTTTGATTTTCGCTGAGAAGTTTTTGGAAGTTGCTAATCAAGAATTGAGTAAAAACATAAAGGGCTTTTCGGCGGATGTAAAAAAAGCGTTTTTAAATTATGGCTGGCCAGGAAATATTCGTGAGCTAAAGAATGTAATCAGACGTGTGGCGTTATTAACCACTGGCAATGAAATTAAAGCAGATGTACTTCCTTTAGAATTGGCCAATTTTGTCCGTGATTTTGATAAGGAAAAAGAGATGCTTGATGCAAGACCAAAGTCTACTGATCAAATCTTAAATTTACGAAATGCTGCACAGGAAGCGGAATACCAAACCATTATGCGCGTATTAAATGAAGTAAATTACAATAAATCTAAAGCGGCCAAAATTTTGAACATCGACCGTAAAACCTTATACAACAAAATTAAAGCGATTAAAGGGGAGGACTAGAAAAACTTCATTATAGATTAAAACAAAAAGGTGCTTTTGGATATTTATTAAATACAAACTTACAGGTACATGTCGGTATTTAGCCATAAGCAACGCAACAACATTAATCTAATTATTATTATCGCTCTAGGCATATTAATTGCCTATTCGTTGTTGAGTATATTTGGAGCTATTTTAGGTACGCTAGTACTATACACCATCATGCGACCAGGGTATGTATACTTGGCTGAAGTAAAAGGTTGGAACAAACGTTTCGTGGCCATTTTGTTAATCGTGTTTAGCGTGATATTAATCATCCTGCCCTTTTATGCCCTAAGCAGTATGGTTATTCATAAGATTGGTGAACTATTAGGCAATGAAATTTTCTTCAAAAATTTATTGGTCAAATTTCAACATCTTTTACCCTTTAAAGTAAATGAACAAGTCGTAGAAGATGGATTAAATAGATTAGGAAATTGGGCTACACAATTGTTTCCTTCGCTAATTTCGGGTGCAATTAATATTGTACTAAGTTTATTAATTATGTACTTTTTACTGTACTTTATGCTTATTGAACGAAAGAAATTTGAAAGTTCATTGATAAAGTACGCGCCCCTAAGAGAACAAAATGCTTTACGATTTGGCGAAGAAATGCGTAACACAACCTATGCAAATGTTTTAGGACAAGGGTTAATTTGTGTAGTACAAGGGGGATTGGTTGCCTTATCTTTTTATGTGCTAAACTACGAAGATCCTTTGTTTTGGGGCGTTATAACGGCATTTATTTCCTTTGTTCCTGTTTTAGGACCGCCTGTAATATTTGTTCCTGCAGCCATTTTGCAAATCGTAAATGGAAACAACTATGCCGGTTGGGCAATGTTGATTTTTGGCTTCGTGGTAATCATTAATATCGATAACGTTATGCGTTTTATGATTGCAAAAAAAATAGGAAATATTCATCCGATAATTACTGTAATTGGCGTAATTATTGGTGTACCGATGTTCGGTATACTTGGACTCGTATTTGGCCCATTATTATTGTCTTATTTTATCTTGCTAATTAAAATTTATGAAAGTAGTACGCTAGCTTCCGAGAAATTAAAGCGTATAAAAATTCGTAATGCTGCAGGCTAAGCTATTTAGAATAGTTCATCCAGTATGTTAAATAATATTGTTTTATTATATTGTGATAATTGTTAACCTTTAAAAATAAATAAGTATGAAAGATAATTCAAAAGTTGTTGTAGCCCTTTTAGCAGGATTAGCAGCAGGTGCTGCCCTTGGGATTTTATTCGCGCCAGATAAAGGTGAGGAAACACGTGATAAATTAAGCCAATCGTTAAAAGATTTAGGCGATTCAATCCGAGATAAAGCCGCAGATGAAATCAATAATTTGTCGAGCTTAAAAGATAAGGTAGTGAGCTCTATCAAAACAAAATTAAGAAGTGTAGAAGAGGAATATAGCGACGATGTGGAACACGCATGAATATAGGCTAGATTTATTTTCCCTTTAAAAAAGCTTAAAACATGCAAGAAAACAAAGATAAAAGTATTGAAGATTTGGTAGAAGATGCGAAAGGATTTTTAAATGCCCGCATAGAGTACACCCGACTTTACCTTTTGGAGAAAATATCCAGAGGTTTTGCCGATATCGTAACAAGTACCGCTGTAATTGTGTGTTTTGTTTTGGCATTTCTTTTTGGAAGCGTAACATTAGCACTTTATTTATCCGATGTGTTAAGTAGTTATGTTCAAGGCTTTGGTGCGGTTTCTTTGTTATACTTGGTAGTTGCACTGATCGTTTACTTCATGAAAGATAAGTATATCGAGAAAGCCATTATAAATGTAGCAATCCGTAAATATTTTGATAAACTAGCAGATAAAGATGATGATGAAGAAACGGTATAATATTCGAAATCTTCAGGAACTGCAGGCACACAAGAATGCGTTGAAAATAGAATATTCAACAAAACAAGAGGTGCTTTTTAGGGATTCCAAGATTTATTTCAAACAGTTTACTTTAGGTTCGTTGCTAAAGAAATACGCAACACCTAGTAAGTTATTTAAACTGGATAACGAATTAAATCTAAGCTCAACAGCGATGTCGCTTATTTTACCGCTGTTTATGAATAAAACCCTTTTTAAAGGCTCGGGTTTTATTACCAAGGCGCTAGTTGGTTTGGCATCGGGTAAGCTTGGTAAATCACTTGATGCAGAACACTTATCGGGTTTATTCAATATGGTGAAAGGTTGGTTTACAAAAGATAAGTCCAAAAAAAGCGATACGTTTATTGATTATGGCATACCCCCAGATAGTGAAACTTTTTAACCTTTTTGATCTGTATTATAAACCCGAAAGGGTGCGTTATATTGTTTAAATATAAACGAATCTGAAGCCATCGCAATTTTTTGTGATGGCTTTTTTTGAAATCTATCACCCGCTCAGCAGCCTTTAATTTGGGTAGTTACGCGATTCACGTTAATCGAAAATCCTTTCTTATTCCATTGCTTTAAACGCTACTTTCCTAAAAATATTTACCTGTATTTCACTAGTCGCATAAAGAAATTGTTAATTCCAATTTACGTTTAAGTTAACTTAGTTTTAATAGCTGAGATTATTCGTAATATTGCCGCACACAGGTAAGTAGATTAGTTTTTTATTGATAATGGAATATTTGTTTATTGCAGTTTTTTCACAAATTCTTCTTGTTTTTCTCTTATTTAGACGAGAAATTTTAAAGAAAGATAATGAAAAATTTCTATGGATAATTATATTAATTGCTGCATTTACCTTTGGGTTAAAATTTGTCTTTCTGATTATAAAAGCAGACACCCTATACAAATCATTTTCACCCGCCATTGTATTGGCAATGCCTCCCTTGTTGTTTGTTTACGTAGAATCGGTTGTTAAATACACCGTTTATCCCAAAAAGCGCTTGTTTTTACATTTATTGCCTACCATTATTTTAACAATTTTCTTTTTAATTGTGGGTATTATGGTGATGTTTTTCCATCGAAATGAGCTGATTGTACAGTACAAAAGAGTATATGACGTATTCTATATGGCGTTAAATTTTTGTTATTATCCTTTTACACTTTATTTAATCGTTCGGAATAGAAATAATCACTATATCCATTTAAAATGGCTTATAATTCCCAGCATTCTATGGATTTTATCCTTTGTAATGCTGTTTTTAATAAAGTATGTAAACGTAGCCATCCCAATAAATTTATTTTTGTGTACTAGTATTTTTGGTTTCGTTGTTTTTCTCGTGCAAATTTTGCGAAAAAAATATGCCTCTCAATACGAAAAACAATTGATTCCTGTAGAACCAAAACAAGAATCTACTAAGTATGAGAAATCATCGCTAAAAGAAGAAGATGTAGAAAAAATTATAGAATCGCTTCATCAATACATGCAAGATAAGAAACCGTTTCTCGATTCCGATTTTTCATTAAGCGACTTATCAGTTAAATTAAACATCTCAAAACATCATATTACCGAAGTTTTAAATACGTCATTAGAGAAAAATTTCTTCCTTTTTGTGAATGAATACCGAACCAAGGAAGCAAAGAATAGGATGCAAAAGAATAAAGAGGATAACTTACAAACCATTGCTTATTCATCCGGATTTAATTCTAAAACCACTTTCATAAAGTATTTTAAGCAAATAGAAGGAATCACTCCTTCTGATTTTCGCAGAAATACCGTTTAAATTTTTTTACCTCTTTTTTAAACGTGGGGATTCTCATGTAAATAGACCATTCAGCACCGAAATATTTAACGCTCAACTGCTGTTAGCATTTACTGTATGCAATCAATTTTGTGAATTTATTTAGTTTATAATTTGATAACAAATTGGTAATAATACATAATTAACTCATAATCAGTTGTTTGCATGTATATTCCGCTTGGGTTGTACTTTTCAAAGTACGCGATACTTAGCTTAAACCTTTTCCCCTAAATAGTTTTATCTATTTGCAGCATAAAATTTCACAAAAAATGAAAACAAAAATTACCTTATTAAAATTAGTATTCTTGTTATGTATTACGAGTGTCTGTTATGGGCAGAGTGTAAAAATTACCGGAACAATAGCCGATGCAAATGGTCCTTTACCAAGTGTTTCGGTTAAAGTTAAAGGAACATCAACGGTTGTTGCAACAAGTATTAACGGGGTTTTTAGCCTTTCAACAAGCTTGCAAGGGCAACAAACCTTAGTGGTGTCGTATATTGGTTATAAATCAAAAGAAATCCCAGTTCAGTTAAAGGCCGGGGCAAATGTAAATATAGGCACCATTATTTTGGGAGAAGATGCAGGGAGCCTATCAGAAGTGATGGTAAAAGGAAACTATTATCCATCGCAGGTGAAAGCGTTGAACATGAAGCAAAAGAGCAATACCATTACAGAGGTTTTAGCTGCTGATGCCATTGGAAAGTTACCGGATAGAAATGCTGCCGAAGCTGTTCAAAGGATGCAGGGGGTGTCTATTGAACGCGATATGGGTGAAGGAAGGCGCGTAATTGTAAGGGGTGCACCTACAACATGGACATCTATTACTTTGAACGGAAATAAACTGCCAAGTGCAGGTGGTGCAAGTGATGAACGATTTACCCAGTTGGATGTTTTTCCTTCAGAGCTTATTCAATATGTTAAACTAAGCAAAGCACTAACACCCGATTTAGAAGGTGATGCAATTGGCGGATCAATGGATTTTATTACCAAATCGTCGCCATTGAAACAAACAATTGCTGCAACTGTTGCAGGCGGGTACAATAACTTGGCAGAGAAACCATCGTATAATGCATCGCTTGTTTATGGTGACCGCATTGGTGAAAAGTTTGGTTTTATTGGCTCAGCCGTAATTTGGGATCGTAGCGCCAGTACCGAACGTTACCAGGTTGATTACGATTTTTCAAATGCAAATGCACAAAAATCCTTTGCAATGAATACTTTACAGCTAAGAGATTATTTAGCAAGAAGAAAAACTACAGGATTTAATTTGGCCATGGATTACGATGTTGCACGAAACAGTAAAATCTATTTCAAAGGGTTATATTCTAGTTATTTGGATCAACAGGATGTTCGTGAAACGTATTTTAATTACAGCAAAAATAACATTCAATATCAAGCGCGTCATGCCGATTACGTAACTAACTTGTATTCACTAAAGCTTGGTGGTGATTTTCAATTGAGCGATGGCTTAAAATTGGAAACAGGTTTACAAACGGCTTCATCTGATTTTAAATTAGATTCACCAGACAACCTTCCAAAAGATGATAGAGGATATCCAATTGTGAATTTTATTCAACCAATGACTTACAACGGTCGTTCATCGGATGGATTAAAGTATTTGGGAATGGATTCGCCGAATGGAGTGGGTGGTTCAATTGATAATGTGTCAGCAGATTTTGCGACGCCCTTAGATCCGAGCAAGGCTTCTTTGAATCAAGTAATTTTACAAGGCCTCAAGAAAAAAGAAACCGATTATACTGGGAACATCGATTTAACCTATACTTCGAATCCGGCATTGGAATTTAAATTTGGTGGAAAGTTTAGCGATAAAAGCAGGGATTATGATAGCTATAATCAAGTAAAAATGCAAGGCGCTGCTTTAGGGGTTCCAAATAGTCCAGGAAGGGTATATATGTCTGATTTGGAGCTAGAAAGCAAACCATTTGATGGTTCTTTTTTACAAACCATGGGGGATACCTATACTAATGTGGTGGTTTCACAAATTACGAATAACCAAATCGATCAAACGCAAACAAGCGAATTTGCAACAAAATATGGTTTGGTTACCGTATTAGCAAAAGACGCAGCTGCAAATGCACCGCAATCGTATACAGCTAAAGAACAAGTTGCTTCGGTGTATGCCATGGCAAGTTACAAGTTGTCGAAACAATTGGAGTTTATTGCTGGGATTAGAAATGAATCGAATTATTTAAGATTTACCGGGGCAAAGGTAGTTACCAGTACGGGAGGAGCTACAACCGTAGAATCAATTACCAATGAACGGAATTACAATGCCTTTTTACCCATGGTGCACATGAAATACCAGTTGTCTGAAAAGTCGATTTTAAGAACCGCGTATACAAGGAGTTATACAAAACCTACTTTTAGCAGGTTAAATCCAGGCACACAAATCAATACCACCGCACTAACCATTACCGAAGGAAATTCAAATTTGAATGCTACCTTCTCAAATAACTTTGACGCCATGTTTGAGTTTTATCCGAAAGGGTTAGGTTTAATTTCAGTGGGCGCATACTACAAAGCGTTGTCCGATTACATTTATGATGATCAAAGCGTTGTGAACTTAGACGGTCAAAATTACATCCGTTCTCGTCCGGATAATTTAGATAAAGCTTCTTTATACGGAATTGAAATAGGCTTGATTAAGCGTTTCGATAAAATGAAGAATTTTCTAAAGAACTTTGGTGTAGAGTTAAATTACTCGTACATCAATTCAAAAGTGATGATTCCAACCTTTGCAAAGGGGGTTCAAACGGGTAGTTACGAATCTACCTTACCTGGTCAAGCAAAGAACATTGGTAACGCCATCTTATTTTATGAAAACGATAAATTTATGGCACGTGTTGCGGGTAATTTAAAAGGAAAATATGTTACTGCCATTAGAACTGTGGCCGGACCAGATCATTACCAATGGTTCGATAATAACTTTACAGTAGATTTTTCTACGTCCTATTCATTGAAGAAAAATTTACGGTTATTTGCCGAGTTAAGCAACATCACTAATGCGCCAAACCGCTACTACCACGGCGATGCCAGTAGACCAGAATCAGACGATTGGTCGGGAATAAGAGGACAAGTTGGTATCAGTTATAACTTAAGATAAGCCGTAAAAAAATGAAAAAAATAACCCATATATTTTCTGTTTTTCCAGTTCTTTTTGCTTTTGTAAGCGTTGCCCAAGTAAAAACAAGCTCTTTGGAAAATGGCAGTATAAAAGTTCCATCCGATTTAAAAATTAATCAAATTCAGGTATTGGGCACACATAACAGTTACGCTAAACCAGTAGATCCGAAAGTGATTGCTTTAATGAATCCTATTTTTGAAAAAATGTACGATAGTTATTTTTCAAAGATGCCTGAAAAGGAAATGCAAAAGTTTAAGGAGTACCATCCGAATAGCATGTCGTTTGGCGAAATGCTAAAATACAATCATCCAGATTTTAGTACGCAATTAAATGCTGGACTAAGGTCTTTAGAGCTCGATGTGTATTACGATCCAACAGGGAATCGTTTTACAAAACCAGCCGCTTATGAACTGCTTAAACAAAAAGGGATAACCGATTTAGCGTCTTTTGATTCGCTAAGTTTAAAAAAGCCAGGCTTTAAGTTGTTGCACATGTCTGACATCGATTTTAGAACCCACTATCCTACCTATGAAATGGGTTTAAAAGATTTGAAGAAATGGTCGGATGCACACCCTAGTCACACGCCAATTTTTATCATGGTTGAGTCGAAAGATTCTGCTATGCCCCTTTTACCAAATTCAGCAAAAGTATTACCCTTTGATGAGCGTGCATTTGCTGAACTCGATAGTGTAACGTTAGCCATATTGGGAAAAGACAAAATCATTACACCAGACGATGTTCGTAGAGATTATAAAACACTTCAAGAAGCGGTGCTTGCCAATAATTGGCCTACTGTAAAATCATCCTTGGGTAAGTTTGTTTTTTTACTGTTGCCTTCTGCAGGAGGAATATCATCAGAAAATACATACATCAAAGACCATCCTAATTTAGAAAATAGGGCAATGTTTGTTCAATCTGAAATAGGTCAACCGAATGCCGCATTTTTATTATTAGACAATGCTATTGTTAGAAAAAAGGATATTCAAGAAGCTATAAAATTGGGTTATTTGGTGCGTACTCGTTCGGATATTGAAACGTACGAAGCAAAGGTAAACGATACAACAAGAGCACAAGCAGCATTTGAAAGTGGTGCTCAAGTAATTTCAACTGACTTTTTTCAAAAAGGAAACACCTACGGAACTGAATATCAAGTAAAAATGCCGAATGGAAAAGCAACGAGGATAAACCCTGTGAATGGTCAAAAAAACAATTAAAGATGAAATTTATTAAAACAGCAAGCGTTGCTTGTATACTTTCGATGGTGCATGTTTGCGGGTATGCGCAATTGAAAATAGAAAATAATACTGTTGAAATTCAGAAGGATTTAAAGATAAATCAAATACAAGTTCTGGGAACACACAATAGTTATGCAAAAAAAAGAGATACTGTTCTTGTTAATTTTATCAACCCCATGTTAACGAAAATGATGGGCGGTTATACGAAGAATATGACAGAAGCTCAAAAAATGACTTGGCAAGAATATCATCCAAATACGCTCAGCTTTAAAGAGATGCTTGCATATGATTTTCCTTCTTTTGAGGAACAATTAAACGCGGGTATTCGTTCTTTAGCCATTGATATTGTGTATGATCCGGAAGGTGGAAGGTTCAGCAAGCCTGCTATTTACGATGTGTTAAAACAAAAGGGTATTCACAACTATCAGAAGTTTGACGATACAGATATGGACAAGCCTGGTTTTAAAGTGATGCATATTCCTGATTTAGATTTTCGCAGTAATTACAACACATTTGAGGCGGCATTAAAAGCGTTAAAAACGTGGTCTACAAACCATCCAAAGCACAGTCCTATCTTTATATTAGTTGAGGCCAAGGACGACGCGTTGCCTGTATTTCCAAATGCTACTAAGGTTCTTCCATTCGATGAAAAAGCGTACCAAGATTTAGATGCGCAGTTAATTCAGGTTTTAGGAAGAGAGAAAATTATCACACCAGATGATGTTCGTGGAAATTACAATACCCTTGAGCAAGCAGTCCTTGCCAAAAAATGGCCAACGGTTCAAGCATCGCTAGGAAAGTTCATTTTCTTGTTATTACCGGGGGGTGCAGGTTTGAAAGATGAAGGACCGTATTTAAAGGGGCATCCTTCGTTGAAAGGTAGAACCATGTTTGTAAAATCTAGTGTAGGAAAACCTCATTCGGCTTTTTTACTGTTAGATAATGCTAGTATGCGGAAACAAGACATTACCGCTGCAGTTAATAAGGGGTACATGGTTAGGACCCGTTCGGATATTGAAACATACGAAGCTAAAATGAACGACAAAACAAGAGCAAATGCAGCTTTTGAGAGTGGCGCTCAAATTATTTCTACCGATTTTTATAAGTCGGGAAATGCATATGGAACGGATTACATAGTTGAAATGCCGAATAAGAAAGTGGTCCGGGAAAATCCAATTAACGGCATCATAAAATAGCATATTAAGTCTGTAAAATAAGAAAGCCCTATAAAAATCAATGGATTTTTATAGGGCTTTTATCCTTTCAGGAACGGTAGTCGTTCAAGAAATAAACTATAAATCTACTTTAATTTTAAGTTCTTTTAGTTGTTTCTCATCGATAGTGCTAGGGCTATCAATCATTACATCTCTACCAGAATTGTTTTTCGGGAATGCAATAACGTCTCTGATGGAGTCTAAGCCTGCAAAAATAGAGGTTAAACGATCAAAGCCAAAGGCAATTCCACCGTGTGGAGGTGCACCAAATTCAAACGCATCCATTAAGAAACCAAATTGTTTTTGAGCTTCCTCAGCGCTAAAGCCTAAATGTTTAAACATCAATGCCTGTAATTCTCTATCGTGAATACGAATAGAACCACCACCAATTTCGGTTCCGTTGATTACAAGGTCATATGCATTTGCACGTACTTCACCTGGTTTACTATCCAACAAGGCAATATCTTCTGGTTTTGGAGAAGTAAAAGGGTGGTGCATAGCATGGTAGCGTTCCGATTCTTCATCCCACTCTAATAATGGGAAATCTAAAACCCAAAGGGCTGCAAATTTATTTTTATCGCGCAAGCCTAAACGGTTACCCATTTCTAAACGTAACTCGTTAAGTTGTTTGCGTACTTTATCGGTATTACCTGCTAAAACCAATAATAAATCACCTTTTTCAGTTGCAAAGGCCTCGCTCCATTGTTTTAAATCTTCCTCTGAGAAAAATTTATCAACCGATGATTTAATGGTTCCATCCTCGTTATGACGTGCATAAATTAAGCCGGTAGCACCAATTTGTGGACGTTTAATAAAATCTGTTAATTCATCTAATTGCTTGCGGGTATACGCTGCCGCGCCTTTTGCATTAATACCAACGACTAATTCAGCATTATCAAAAACAGGGAATCCTTTGCCTTTTACTAGATCATTTAGTTCCACAAATTGCATATCGAAACGCGTATCGGGTTTATCCGATCCGTACAAACGCATAGCGTCTGAATATTGCATACGTGGAACTTCCGGTAAATCGTAATTACGAACTTCTTTAAATAGCGTACGAACCAATCCTTCAAACGTATTTAAAATGTCTTCTTGTTCAATGAATGACATTTCACAGTCTATTTGGGTAAATTCAGGTTGGCGGTCGGCACGTAAATCTTCATCTCTGAAACATTTTACAATTTGAAAATACCGGTCAAATCCCGAAACCATCAACAATTGTTTAAAAGTTTGAGGCGATTGAGGTAAGGCGTAAAATTCGCCATCGTTCATACGACTTGGTACCACAAAATCGCGTGCACCTTCAGGTGTCGATTTAATTAATACAGGTGTTTCAACCTCGATAAAATCTAAAGCATCTAAATACCGACGAACAGATTGCGCCATTTTGTGACGTAAAACCAAATTATTGCGCACTGGATTACGACGTAAATCTAAATAACGGTATTTCATGCGAAGCTCGTCGCCACCATCAGTTTCGTCTTCAATTAAGAACGGTGGAAGCTTTGCTGCGTTTAATATTTCTAAGGCAGTAATTTTAATTTCAATATCTCCAGTCGGGATTTTTGCGTTTTTATTGCTACGCTCTACTACGGTTCCGGTGGCTTTTATCACGAACTCACGTGCCAAGCTGCGGGCCATCTCACATAGTTCACGGTTATCGTCCATGTTAAAAACTAACTGAGTAATACCATAACGATCGCGAATATCGATGAAAGTCATTCCGCCTAAATCTCTTGATTTTTGTACCCAACCACATAGAGTTACACTTTCGCCTAAGTTTTGAAGGCTTAATGCACCACAAGTTACTGTTCTTAACATATTTATAATTCTAATTTGAGCGCCAAAAATACCGATTTTGTTTTAAAATTTTGGAAATGAAATTGCTTTTTGAAATCTTGCAATTTTTTGTGCATTTATGCTCGGTTACTGGCTTTTTGCTCGATGTATATTAGCAAATCAGTATTCTACAGGTTTCCTTTTCATAAAATAAAGCCTATAAAAGTAAAAAGGTTGCTAAGTTTTTACACCTAGCAACCTTTTTAATTTAATGGGGGAGATTATTTCCAACCTCCGCCTAAGGCTCGATAAAGGTTTACCACAGCCTGAAGTTTCTGTAGTTTATCGTTGGTGCCATTTAATTTTGCATTTAGTAAGCTTTGCTCTGATGTGAGTACATCGGTATAATTGGTTGCAGAGCTGTAACGCAATAGCTCTTTGGTATAATCAACGGCTTTTGTTAAGGATGCAATTTGTTTGGCACGTGTAGTTTCCTTTTCAGCGGCTGTTTCGTATGCAAACAGTGCGTTGGATACTTCCTGTCCACCGGTTAAAAGCGATTGTTGGAAAGTATAAAAAGCAAGTTGTTGTTGTGCTTGTGCTGTTTTTAAACGCGCTTTATTTTGTCCTCTAGCAAAAATCGGTTGCGTTAATCCACCAATAATGTTGTAAAAAAATGAGTTATCAAAAAAGTTGTTTAGGGCTAGCGTTGATAAACCGCCATTTGCCGTTAATGTTAGAGATGGATAAAAATAAGTTCTAGCCACGTTTGTATTTTCGAAAGCAGCCCGGAAGCTAAATTCAGCAGCCTGTACATCTGGGCGGTTTTGCAACAACTGTGCAGAAACCCCCGTTTTTAAATCAGAAAAAGGAACTTGTTGTTCTAAAGTGCTGCGGTTTATTGTACCGGGCGCTTTTGCCAAAAGAACACTTAGTGCATTTTCTGTTTCCCTGATGCTTCTTTTTAAATCAGGAATTGTTACCTGTGCGGCATATAAATTTGCCTCACTTTGAACCACAGCAGCACCGTTTACAATAGCGCCTTCTTTGAGGGCTTTCATCGTTTCAACGTCTTTAGATCTAATCTCGATGGTTTGCTCCGTAATTGTTAACTGCTGGTCTAAAGCCAATAAATTGTAATAGCTGTTGGCGATAGTTGCAATAAGTTGTGTTTGAATAGCTCGTTTAGCGGCATCGCTTTGAAGCAAAGTAGCGTAAGCTGCGCGTTTGGCACTGCTTAATTTGCCCCAAATATCCGCTTCCCAACTGGTACTTAATTGAGCTCTATACACTTGTGTTTCGAGGTTTATCGTACCTGCAGGAAAGTTTAATGATGACAACGATTGCTTTGTGTCGGTTACAGAAAGATCAGCCTGTAAGCTTGGTAACAAAGCATTACGGCTTTGACGCAAACTTGCGTCCGAAATTTTGATTCTTTCAATCGCTTGTTTCAGGTCTAAATTTTCATTTAAACCGTTTTGAATAAGCGTTTGCAATGTCGTATCGGCAAATAAGTTTTTCCATTGCAAATCTGCAATTGTCGTTGTGTCTGTCGTATTGTTATCTCGATATAAGTTTTCACTTTTTACCTCCGGACGTTCATATTTCTTGGTTACGCAGGATGCTAAAATGAGGGTGCTTAAACCGATTAAAAAAGTATGTTTATAGCTAAAATTCATTGTCTTACTCGATTAATGTTCACGGTTACTTAAGGATTCGAACTCTTCTTCTGTTAACTCATGATCTACCTCTCCATCAAAAGGCGATTTACTGCTTATTTTTTCTTGAAGTCCTTGGAAAATGATAAACAATGCCGGAATTACAAAAACGCCGAAAAGGGTACCAATTAACATTCCACCAACAGCGCCGGTACCAATAGATGTATTTCCTGCGGCACCCACACCTGTTGAGAGCATCAGCGGAAGTAATCCTAAAATAAAGGCGAATGAAGTCATTAAAATTGGGCGTAAACGGGCTGTTGCTCCATCAATTGCCGCATTGATAATACTCATGCCCTTTCTTCGTCTTTCAACAGCATATTCAACAATCAGGATGGCGTTTTTGGCCAATAATCCCACCAACATGATGAGGGTGATTTGCGTGTAAATGTTGTTGTCGACCTTAAATATTTTGTCGAAAATAAATACACCCGCCAAACCAATTGGTAATGAAAAGAGTACTGCAAGCGGCAGGATATAACTTTCGTATTGTGCCGATAATAAGAAGTAAACAAAGATTACACAAAGCAAGAAAATGAGAACGGTTTGATTACCTCCTGCAACTTCTTCACGTGATAAACCCGAGAATTCATATCCGTATCCTGCTGGCAAGTGGATGGCTGCTTCTTCATTAATCGCCCGAATGGCATCTCCAGAACTAAATCCTTCTTTTGGCGTTCCTGTAACCGAGATGGAGGTAAACAGGTTGAAACGCGAAATAGACTGCGGACCGTACACCCTTTGTAATGAAATAAATTCAGAAATGGGTGCCATTTCACCGTTGCTGTTTCGTACGTAAATGCTGGTTAAGCTTTGTTCATTGGCTCTAAATTGGGCATCTGCCTGATACATTACCCTAAATTGTTTACCGAATTTGTTAAAATTGGATGCATATACACCACCATAATAACCCTGCATAGCACTTAAAACATCGGTAACGCTAAGCCCTGCTTGTTTAACTTTAGCAACATTTACATCAATTTGATATTGAGGGAAATTCGGGTTAAACGAAGTGGATGCAAACTGAATTTCTGGACGTTTATTTAAGGCAGCGAGAAATCCTGTACCAATTTCATAAAATTTACGCAGATCACCGCCGGTTTTATCTTGTAGTTGAAATTCAAAACCTCCACTTGTACCAAAACCTTGAATGGTTGGCGGTGCAAAAAAGATAATTTTGGCGCCTTTAATACCTGCAGTTTTAGCAAAAAGTTCCCCAATTATTGCTTTTACATCGCGTTGACGTTCATCCCAAGGTTTTAATCTCGAGATTACCATTCCGTACGAGCTTCCGGTACCACTAATTAAGCTACGCCCTACAATCCGCAATGTTTTTTGTATTTCTGGGATGCTATGCGCGATGCTATCAATTTTTGTTAATAAGATTTGTGATTCCTCTTGCGATGTTCCTACCGGTAAGGCGATATCCGAGTAAATGGTACCCAAATCTTCATTTGGAACAAAGCCCTTAGGCGTAGTGTTCATGGTCCAAATTAAAATACCGGCAAATAAGGCAATACCCGCTCCGGCCATCCATTTATTGTGCGATAAGAAGTGTACAGATTTTTTATACTTCCCGGTTACGGCTTCAAATGAGGTATTAAAAGCATCGTAAAAACGTTGAATAAAACTTTTAGATTTTGCATGATCCTTATCGTGAGGTTTTAAAAAGATTGCACACAATGCCGGACTCAAGGTTAAGGCATTAATGGCTGATAGGATAATCGAAATGGCCAATGTTAAACCAAACTGCTTGTAAAATACCCCCGAAGAGCCTTGAATGAAACTCACCGGGATAAATACTGCTGCCATTACCAAGGTAATGGAAATAATGGCGCCACTGATATCATCCATGGCATCTATAGTTGCTTTTTTTGCATCTTGATATCCATGATCGAGTTTCGCGTGGACGGCCTCCACCACCACAATGGCATCATCCACCACAATACCAATTGCCAAAACAAGGGCAAATAAGGTTAATAAGTTAATGGTAAAACCAAATAAACTTAAAAAGAAGAACGTACCAATAATAGCCACAGGAACACTGATAGCCGGTATTAAAGTAGAACGGAAATCTTGCAAGAAGATAAATACAACTAAGAATACCAAAATGAATGCCTCCACCAAGGTATGAATTACCTTTTCGATAGATGCATCAAGGAAATCGTTTACATTTACGAGTGTTGTATAATGCACTCCCCTTGGGAAACTTTTAGAAGCTTCGTCTAATGTTTTAATCGAATTTTCGATAACTTCTTTTGCATTGGAGCCTGATGTTTGGTTGATGGCAATACCTAAAGCCGGTTTGCCATTGAAACGAACAGAACTCGCATAGCTTAAAGCACCTAATTCAATACGAGCAACATCTTTTAAACGCAAAACTTGTCCATTGACATTGCTGCGGATAATGATATTACTAAACTGACTTTCATCCTTTAAACGACCGGTATAACGTAACGTATATTGAAATGCTTGATCGCCTTGCTCTCCAAATTGACCTGGGGCAGCTTCCACATTTTGTTCTGCCAGTACTGCGTTAATATCGCTCGGCACAAGACCGTAAGTGGCCATAACATCTGGCTTTAGCCAAATACGCATGGTATAATCCAAAGCACCAAAAGCACTCGCATCACCCACACCGTTAATACGTTTAATTTCGGGAATGATATTAATGTTGGCATAGTTTTGCAAAAACTTTTGGTCGTATGATGGGTCGTCGCTATAAACGGCAAAAATAAGTACGTTACTGGCTTGTTTTTTTGCCGTAATTACGCCGGCTCTTGTTACTTCAGCAGGCAATAAACTACTAGCACGTGCAACCCTGTTTTGTACGTTTACGGCAGCTAAATCAGGATTTGTACCCAATTTAAAGTTGATGGTGATTGTGGCACTACCATCGTTACCGGCTGATGAAGTCATGTAGGTCATGTCTTCAACACCATTAATTTGTTCTTCAAGTGGAACAACGACACTATTTAAAACTACGTCGGCGTTGGCACCTTGATACGATGCCGAAACTTGAACAGTAGGAGGGGCAATTTCAGGATACTGGGATATAGGCAAGGTAATTAAACCCAAAACACCTAATATGACAATGATAATGGAGATAACCGTTGATAATACCGGTCGCTCTATAAATTTTTTAAACATGTTATAGGATTAATAATTCACGGTATTTGGACTATTTTTTTATTTCTGCATAAACCAAGTCGTTGTTTTGTTCTTCAGGCTTAACTTTAACGCCATCTTTTAACGATTGGAAACCTTCAAGAATCAACTTATCTCCGGTTTTTAAGCCTTTCGTTACCACATAGAACTTGCCTTTTGTTAATTCCATGACTTCGATTTCTGTGCTCATTACTTTAGAAGAATCGCCAAGACGATAAACAAATTTTTTCCCTTGTAAATCCATGGTTGATTTTTGCGGAATCAAGATTGCATTTTCAACATGCTTTGGAATACGAACAGAAGCACTGGCACCGCTTTTTAGTAAAGCAATTGGATTTGGGAACGTGGCACGTAATCTAGCTGAACCCGTATTGGTGTTTAATTGCGTATTGATGGATTCTATTTTTCCATTTTGTGCATACACGTTTCCATCCGCTAACACTAAACTAACATCTGGAATATGTTTAATTTGCTCGGCAAGTGTTTTGCCTGAGTACAACGTGCTAAAATCTAAAAGCTGTTTCTCATTCATTGAAAAGTATGCATATACTTTCGAAATATCTGAAACCGTGGTTAGGGGTTGTGCATTGGTGCTGCTTACTAAACTTCCTGCTTTGAAAGGAATGCTTCCAATAACGCCATCAACGGGACTTGAGATGCTGGTATATCCTAAATTTACTTTGGCATTTACCAAAGCCGCCTTAGCTTGTGCCAATGCTGCTTTTTTGCTCTGTAATAATAGGTTTGCGGCATCTAAATCATATTTGCTGATAATGTCTTTTTCTACCAAAGGCTTGGTTTTATTTACTTGTAGCTGCGCCGTAATTACATCTGCTTCCGCACTGCTAATGGCTGCATTTGCTGTTCTAACTTGTTGTTCGTATTGGGGGGCATTAATGGTAAAAAGTAACTGGCCTTTTTTAACTGTTGCCCCCTCATCAACATAAATTTTTTCGATAAAACCATCTACCTTCGGACGTATATCGACATTTTGTATGCCTTCAACAGTTGCTGGATAATCAGAATCGAGGGTAGTGGATTGTGCGCTTACAGAAAAAACAGGATAGGGCTGCGGCTCAGTTGAGGTCTGCGCTTTTTTAGATGCATCGTTGCTCCCGCAAGATGCCAGAATAGTAGAAATACCTAAACTAAAAAAAATGGTTGTTACTCTTCTCATAGTTGTTTGTGTGAAATAATATTTTGTGAGCCTTGAATTGACTTTGAAAGCCCAAAAATAAAGCCGAGCGAAATTTATCTCTGTCGAAATTCTGTCATTTAATCAATCGATTGATTTATTATCCAGGTAAAACATTGTTAATTAACTTGTATACAGTGTTTTGAGTGCTTTTGAAAAGCCTTTTTTGTTGTGTAAATATTCTGCGACAGAAGAGCTCTAAATGTTAAATGGGTTGTTTAACGGACAGAATTTTTAAAAGGAGGAGGATTGTTGTAGCGTTTACCTAACAAGCGATTAGGTAAACGCAAGACAGTTATTAGTGGCTTACTTCGCCTTCAAAAACGAGTTTTGCAGGGCCACATAAAAATACGTTGGTAAAGCGATGTCCATCGTAATCAAATTCAATTTTGATATCTCCACCTAAAACTTTTATATCGGTTTTAATGTGGCCGGTTTTGTTTTTGTGGATAGCCATGGCCATGGCTACCGCTGTAACACCTGTGCCACATGCATAGGTTTCATCCTCAACACCACGTTCGTAGGTACGCACAAATAAGTGGTCGCCCATATCTTCTACAAAATTTACATTTATCCCAGCGGCTATGTATCTATCGTTGTATCGAATGGCTCTTCCTTCTTTAAAAACATCTCGTGTTTTTAGTTCGCTTTGCATGGCTACGTAATGTGGAGAGCCGGTGTTTAGCACATATGCTTCTCCATCTTTGCTTACCGTATCAACATCAATCATTTGTAAATCAACCCAGTCGCCATTTTCTGAAATTCTGGCATAATGAGGGCCGTCAACTGCCAAAAAGTTTGTTTCCTTGTCAATAATACCAAGTTGTTTGGCAAAGGCCACAATGCAACGTCCACCGTTTCCGCACATGCTACCAATTTTGCCATCCGCATTAAAATAATGCATTTCAAAATCGTATCCAGGGTGTTTGGTCAGAAACATTAAACCATCGGCTCCAATGCCAAATCTTCGGTCGCACAATTGCTCAATGAAGCTATTATCGATGTTTTGCAAAGGACTTGTGGTATGATCTATTAAAATAAAATCGTTGCCAGCTCCTTGATATTTAAAGAAATTAATTTTCATCTAATCTTCATTTATATATGTAATATTTGAAATGCTTACTGATTGTTGTGTATATTGTTTTTTGATTTAACATTTTTTAACACACTATCATGAGCTTTTGCCATACAAATATCGTTTATATGGTATTAAATTTGACTATTCGTTTGTAAAGAAAATTTAAGCAGGATAGAATTGCCAGGGCATTTTGCTTAAATCAAAAAATAAAGAAGTCCCTTGCGCCCAAATTAACATAATAAACAAATGAAAAAAATATTTGGAATTACAGTATTAGCTGCATTAATAGGAGGTGCAGCAGCCATAGGCGGTTACAAATTAATAGAACGTAACTCAATCGGTAGTACAATTTCAGAAAAACAGGATTTGTATTTTGCCAATAACCCTTTAAAAGTAGCTTCGCCAGGCGGTAACGATTTTACGCAAGCAGCAGCAGCTGTAGCACCGGGGGTTGTCCATATTAAAACTAGCTATGCGGCGTCAAAATCAGAGAGAGGTTCTTCGCCATTTGATATGTTCGATGATTTCTTTGGTGGTGGAGGTGGAATGCAACGCCAGCCAAGTGCAGCTTCGGGTTCAGGAGTAATTATTAGTCCGGATGGATACATTATGACCAATAATCACGTGGTTGAAAATGCTGAAAAAGTAGAGGTTATTCTAACGGATAGAAGAAAGGTTGAAGCAAAGGTTATCGGTTGCGACCCAAATACCGACTTGGCATTGATAAAAGTGAATGAGTCGAATTTACCAGTGGTAAAAATGGGTAACTCCGATAATGTTCAGGTAGGTGAATGGGTGTTAGCTGTAGGTTATCCCTTAGATTTAAATACGACTGTTACTGCAGGTATTGTAAGTGCCAAATCGAGAAGTATTGGTATTATCGGTCGCGAAAGAAATCCTCAAATGACACAAGAGGAGTATGAAGAATACCGTCGTACGGGTAAAAGACCACAAGCTGCGCCAAGTTCAGGTATTGAGGCGTTCATTCAAACGGATGCGGCCATCAATCCGGGTAATAGCGGTGGTGCTTTAGTAAACGCAACTGGAGAATTGATTGGTATTAACTCTGCTATTGCTTCGCAAAGCGGTCGTAACGAAGGTTATGGTTTTGCTATTCCCATTAACTTAGCACGTAAGGTAGTAGACGATTTCATGAAATACGGTTCGGTTAAGAGAGGATATATCGGTGTAAATTATGTGCCGCTAAGTTCTGATAACAGAGAGGAGTTAAAAACGAAAGAGATTAACGGATTATATGTAAGCGATGTTGTTGCGGGTGGCGGTGCTGCAGAGGCAGGAATCAAAACAGGCGATATCATTAAAAAAGTGAATGGGTCTGTTATTTACGATTCACCGGATTTAACAGAGAAAATCGGACGTTTAAATCCAGGCGATAAAGTAACCTTAACAGTTTTAAGAGAAGGTGCTTTAAAAGACTATAAAGTAACACTGAAAGGCGAGTCTAGTGTAGGTATAAAATCAGCCAATGCGGCTACAAAAAGTGTAGAGATTTCTAAATTAGGCGCTACTTTTGCACCTGCATCTGCCGAACAAAAAACGAAATTCGGAGTAAATAGTGGGGTTGTAGTTAAAACAGTTGCTACCGGAAAATTATTTGATAATTTAGGTGTAACACCGGGATTGGTTATCACAAAAGTGAATGGCCAAGCCGTAAACAGCACTGCAGATGTTCAAAAAGCATTGCCGCAAACAAAAAGTAATGGCATTATCTATATGTCAGGCGTAAGTCCAGAAGGAAGCTTTAGCTTTAGCTTTCAAGCGCCCTAAATAAAACAAAAAATGCCCCTTTACATGAGGGGCATTGTTTTTGCTATTCGATAGCCCATCCTCCCTAAATCCACATTTTTTTAATCACAACAAGTAATTTAAGTTTTGGTTTTGTCATTTTACCGATGGAACCGATGCTTTTACCGATTACTATTGTTTTTTATTTTTCAAAGTATTCATATTTGTACCCACATAAACAAAACATGATGGCATTGGCTCATATTAACCTTAGTTTTAAACAATACTTCAACTTCATGTGCCGCACTGATTTTGAAAGAAGGATGTTTCATGATACCTATTCAGAATTTCAAAAAGCATCTAAAATTTATAGCTTCAACAATACCTTGCATACCTATAAACAAATGCTGCAGGCGAATCCAAAAGCAATTGCTTTACAAGAGCGCTTAAATTTTGTGGTGATGAATACCCTTGGAAACTTGGACAATAAAATGCCAAACGTTCAAGATACTTCAGGTAAATCTATTTTATTTGATTTAGCCGAGCTGACTATCCATTCCTCGGATTTATTAAACAAAGCAGGTCATGTTATTTGTGTAACCTACACCAGTCCGAAATTGGTACTACATGAAATCATTGATGATGTGCTTTTAGTGAGTTACGATGGAAAGATTGATACTGAATCATTTATGATTAAATTAAGTTCAGAAATTGCCATAAATTATCATGAAAATGCTGAATTAGTGTATAGTTAGGTATTTTTTTTGCATTGAATTTTTAAAAAATGTAGCTCTAACTCGTCTAAATGCTGTTTAGAAAAAAATAGTTAAGGTTCGAGATAAAAAAAATTGCTTTATAGGTATTTAAAATTACCTTTGTAAAAATAAAATACAATATAATGCAACAAGGAACAGTAAAATTTTTTAATGAAACTAAAGGTTTCGGTTTTATCATCCCATCAAATGGCGATGCCGAAATTTTTGTTCATGCTTCAGGCTTAATCGATACCATTCGTGAGAATGATGCCGTAACCTACGACGTAGAAGAAGGTAGAAAAGGCCTAAACGCGGTAAATGTAAAAGTAGCTTAAGAACACTCATAACATAAATCGTAAAAAGTCCCGATGCAAATCGGGACTTTTTTTTTGCCCTCATTTTCCAATTTCTAGTAATTCACAGGCAAAAGATGCATGTAATCGCTCAGCTCCATGTGGTCTGTTTTTTCGAAAGGCGCATCCAGTTTGTGTAAATTAACTATCCGAACTAACTTAAAATCACGATATTCTTTTCTCAGCTTACACCACGCAATTAAATGCCAGCTAAAAGCATAAAAAATTAATCCTATAGGTTCTATCTGTCTTTTGCTAGCTTCTTCTTTTGCGTTTTTGTAATCAATTTGTATGATGCGTTTTTCCGAAATAGCTAATTGGATAACGGATAGGTATTCGAAATCAAATTGGAGCCTTTCAGGTAATTGGAGTCTGATTTTTTGATTTAAATTTTCTAAATTTTCTTTCTGTTTGGTTTTTAAAACGGCTTTTACTTTTGTTAATGCCGAAGCATAATGCGCGCGCGTAGAATTGTCGCCAAAGCCAGCCACTAAATTTTCAATCAATATTAAGGCATTGGCTTCATCGGTATTGAACATAACTGGCGGTAAAAAGAATCCCTGAATTAAAAAGTATCCTTTATTTTTTTCAAATCCAATGGGGATGCCTTGTTCTTGCAATGCTCTGATATCACGGTAAACCGTACGTATACTCATTTCAAATTGTTCTGCTATGTTCTCTGCCGAAGTGTATTTTCGAGCTTGTAACAATGTTGAAATACCAAAAAGACGGTCGATTCGATTCATGTGTAACGTTTTTTAAAACTACGTAAATCTTTCCTAATCCGAGTAATCGCGCTTTTCAGATTTATATACGTTCCTTTTATTCATTTATCAAAACCTTACTGGTATGCTATTTGTGTAGCTATTCTAAGTAAACACAATCCCAAATTAGTTCATGGCAGAGGTTCAGAGGCGATTTTTTCGAGCAATAAAAGGAAAGGTAATTTTAGTTTTTTTATTCGCCTGTTTCGCATTGTTGTTGGCATGGGGAATTAGTCGCTTTGTTTTTTCGCGGATGCTGGTTACCGTTGAACAAATTTCAAAGCCCAATATTCGTTTACGCATGGTAAACGATTTGTCACATAAAGTTGCGCAATTAGACCAGTTGCAACGCACCGAAGCATTCAATAAACAAGGAGATTACGGTTTTATTAAAGAATCGAGAAAATTACGCGCAAGTTTGGATACGCTTAGTAAGCTCTATCAAGGGGATACAGAGCAGCTGCGCCGTATAAAATTAATTAAGGGCCTTTTACTAGACCGCGATAAACAATTTTTAATGTATTTACAGGTACGCGAAACGCTTGTAAATACTGAATCTTTTTCATCGGAAGTACAAAAATTGAGTGAATTGGTTGGCGAACAAGGACGCAGAACGGATAGCGCAGTGTTAACGACTGAAAGCACCACTTCTACCACCACATTAGCACCAGAACAACCAGAGAAATCCCGTAGCTTTTTGAGTAAGCTTTTTGGGAAGAAGAAGGCAGAGGTATACAAGATTATTAACGAAGAATTTAAGATTAAGCGCGATACCCTAAATGCCAAAGCTGAAGATAGCATTATGGTTGATATTAATGCTGCACTGAAAAATATTGAGGTAGAACAACGACAAAAAAGTGCAAAATTTTTAAAGCGCGAAGCCGAATTAAACACCGCTAGCAATGTATTAACCAAACAGATGCTGCGTATTTTACGCGAAGTAGAAACAGAAGCTGTGACGCAGGCTGATTTAAATAATGCACAAGCGAAAGAAGTTGTAGGGAATGGTATTACCCAAATTACCAGCATCATTGTGGTTTTTCTATTAATCACAGTCGTGCTGCTTTTTTTGATTTTAACGGATATTACCAAAAGCAATCGCTATCGTAAAGCCTTAGAAAATGCCAAGGATGAAGCAGAGTATCATGGGAAAGCCAAACAACGTTTTCTGTCCAATATGAGCCACGAAATCCGAACACCTTTGCAATCCATTATTGGCTATGCCGAGCTAATTTCTGAAGTAGAGAAACCCGAGAAGAAAGATATTAATGCTATTTATCAGTCGTCTATCCATTTGTTGCAGATTGTAAATGAAGTGCTCGATTATAATCGGATTATTTCTGGAGAGGTTCGTTTTGTACGACAGGTTTTCGATTTGAAAAAATTGTTGAATGAAGTGGTCGATGTAATGCATCCCCTTGCGGAACAGAAGTCGTTAAAGCTAATTACACAATTTGATTTGGAGGGTGTATTGTGCGTTAAAGGAGATGCGTTTAGATTGAAGCAAATATTGTTTAATTTACTGGGGAATGCGATTAAATACACCTTAAAGGGCGAAGTGAAATTAGCGGTGTCAGCTAAGCAACAGGGAGAGGATTTGCACTTTAATTTTGTTATTGAAGATACCGGCATCGGCTTTGCCAAAAAAGATATCAGCAGAATATTCAATGAGTTTGAACAAATTGACTCCCTTGCACACCAGGCCATTAACCAAAGCGGAACGGGCTTAGGCTTACCAATTGTGAAATCCTTAATTGAAAATCAAGAGGGAAGAATTTATGTGAAAAGCAAAGAAGGAAAAGGAACAACCTTTACCATTTTTCTTAAATATGAACATACATCCGAGAAATTACAGGAAGTTTTTACCCCCGAAGAATATCAGTTTATACATACTGGAAGGGTTTGGATTGTTGACGATGATAGCTTGATTCGAAATTTATGTGAATTGATTTTTGAAAAGAATAAAATTCCATACCGAAGTTTTGGTACGGTTGGTGAAGTTTTAAAGGAACAACCCGGCAGCGATTTAAAATACGTGTTATTGGATATGCGATTGCCAGAAATGACAGGGTTGGAATTGTTTCATCTATTAAAGAAAAAAGTGGACGAAAATGTGCGTTTTTATGCCATTACTGCGCAAGTTTTACCTGAAGAACGCGAAATTATACTCAGCGAAGGCTTTGATGGAATTATTTTGAAACCATTTAAGGCCGAAGACTTATTGCATATATTCGAAAAAGTAGAAAGCCAACCCGAAATTCCGGAATATGATTTTTCTTCTATTGAAAAAATGACTTTTGGCGACCCACATGTATTTAGAAAAATTTTAACTTCATTTAAAGAAGATTGCATAGCCGATGCGGAACAATTAAGCATAGGAATGATTAAAAATGAAGCCGATGAATGTCGATTAGTGGTGCACCGCTTGGCTGGTAGAACGGCCCAAATGGGAGCAAAAAAGCTCGCCGAAAAATTTAGAGATTTGGAATTGGCAATCGTCAAATACGGATTAACAGAAGACCTGAAAAAATCGATTCATGTGCAGCTTCAAAAATTGAATAACTTAATGCTGCATATTGAACAAATGGAATTTCAAGCCTAAGTTTTAATCAATTCCGTAGCGTTCCATTTTGCTGTAAAGCGTTTTACGATCGATGTTTAATAATTTAGCTGCTTTTGATTTATTGTATTTAACTTTTATGAGCGTTTCGGTTATGAGCAGTTTCTCATTTTGCTCTTGCATAAATTTTAAATCGCTGGTAGCACTGGGTAATTGTTGTTCTTTAACGGCATTAGCCATTTCATCGGGTAGGGCATCTATTTGAGCAACTTCGTCTTTAGTAAGCAAAACCATTCGTTTGATTACATTGCTTAATTCGCGTAAGTTTCCTGGCCAATCATATTTGAGAAGGAGTGATTTTGTTTCGGGTGAAAGCGCTTTTACCTTTCGTCCTAAATCGTGGTTCGATTGTTCAATAAAATGTGCGATAAACAATTCGATGTCTTTGCCTCTTTCGCGTAATGGCGGTAATTGAATCTTAAATTCGTTTAATCGGTGGTACAAATCTTCTCTAAACTCTCCTTGTTGAATGCTGTTTGTTAAATCGTCATTCGTGGCAGCAAGAATTCGCACATTCACATGGATTTGCTTTTCGCTCCCTACAGGTGAAATCACTCGCTCCTGTAATGCCCGTAACAACTTAACTTGTACCTCGTAGCTTAAATTACCTACTTCGTCTAAAAATAACGTCCCTCCATCGGCCAATTCAAATTGTCCTTTTTTATCGTTCAATGCACCAGTAAAGGCGCCTTTAACATGACCAAATAATTCACTGGCAGCTAAATCTTTCGATAATGCACCACAATCTATTGAAATAAAAATATGATCGGCCCTATTACTTTCTTTATGCAAAGTACGCGCAACATATTCCTTGCCGGTACCACTCTCGCCCTGTATCAATACCGATAAGTTGGTTGGTGCAACCAAGTTAATGTGCTCATGTAATTTGGTTGCTAAAGCACTTTCACCTTTAATGAGATTTGGGACAACGTTTTTGGGGCTTTCCTTTTTATGCTCTTTTTTTGAAAGCGAGTCGCGAATAACCATCAAGAGCTCATCCGGATTTATGGGCTTTGTGATGTAATCAAAAGCACCCAATTGTATCGATTTAACCGCTGTCCGCACATCGTTGAAACTAGTCATGATAATAATCGGCATATGAATGCCTAAATCTCGCGTTTGCGACAAAACGTCAAAGCCTGTGCCGTCGGGCAAACGATAATCCAACAAAAGTAAATCAAAATCGTTTTTTTCGATCAGCTTAACAGCCTGTTTTACTTGAGTACAAAGCGTAATTTGAAAATGATTCCGAACTAAATAATTCTCTAATAATTGAGCAAATGCAGTGTCATCTTCTAAAATTAGGATTTTTGCCATGTACAAAAATACGAAAAGCCAGACAAAATCTGGCTTTTCCATAGGGATTGCAACTATCTTATTGCTTATTGAACTGGTTTTCCGTCTTTATCAAGCTTAATAGAACCTAATTCTGCTTCTTTTTTTACATTGATAATGAAATATTCTTTTGTTCCCTCTTTTGCAGCCCATGCTTCGGTAGGGGTCCAACCTTTGTATTCATCGCTTTTTAATGCCGTAGTAACTGCTTCTGGTAACTCCTCTAATTTTATAGGTGTTTTTACCACGCTGTCTTGAACGGCAACAGTTAACACCGAATTTAATTTGTTTGTTTCACTTGCTTGTACTGCTGATAATCCTGCGAAAGCTAAAAATGTAGCTGATAAAATGAATTTTTTCATGGTAATTGAATATAATTTAAATTGATGGATAATTGATTCATAAGGAATCATAACTGTGCCAATATGTTAAAATATTGATTTTTAATTGTTTAGGGTATTATTGGCGTTTTGGAGTTGTAGCGTTTCTCCACAATCTGTAGGATTCTCCTACAAATACATGAAAGATTAATTAACATAATTTCTGAGCTGATTCATTCAAAAATCTCTTAATTTGCATTATGCTTAAGTACATTTCAGCTGATTGGATTTTCCCAGTAGGCGAGGCTCTAATAGAAAATGGAGTTGTTGTGGTATCGGCCGATGGCCAAATAATAGAGGTTTTATCCGCTTCGGAGGCCACAGCTTTAAGCGAGCCTATTGAAAAGTACCAAGGCGCAATTGTTCCGGGATTTGTGAACACGCATTGTCATTTGGAATTATCACATCTTTTGGGGCAAATTCCCGAGCACACAGGCTTGGTGCAGTTTGTGCAGTCCATTATTAAAAACAGGCAAAGTTCAACTGAGGCAATTCAGCAGGGCATGGAAGCGGCCGATGCAGCGATGTATAAGAATGGTATTGTAGCCGTGGGTGATATTTCGAATCAAATAATTTCTAAAACTGTTAAGGAGAAAAGCAAACTCTATTATCACACCTTTGTGGAGGCTATGGGATTTAATCCTGCGCGAGCAGATGAGATTATGGCAACTGCAAAAAAACTAAAAGCAGCATTTAGCCCTTTACCGACATCAATTGTGCCACATGCGCCCTATTCGGTATCTAAAGAATTGTTTGCATCAATTTTTGCTGAAGCAGAAGCAGACCCTTCATTTTTAAGTATTCATAACCAAGAAACACCCCATGAGAACGCCTTTTTTCAAGAGAAAACAGGTGATTTTTTGAAATTGTATACATGCTTAGGATTGGATATTTCATTTTTTACTCCAAGTGGTAAAACATCGCTGCAAACGTGGTTGCCTCATGTGCGTAACCAGAAAATGCTGTTAGTACACAATACCCAAACCGATAAAAAAGATATTGATTTTGCGCAACAACATGGGGCAACATTGTATTGGTGCTTGTGCCCTTTGGCGAATAAATACATTGAAAACGCTTTGCCGGATGTAAATATGCTAGCGTCAGAAAACATACAAATAACTCTCGGAACCGACAGTTTGGCAAGTAACCATCAACTCAATATTTTAGCTGAGATGCAGCTCTTACAAAAAGAAAAAGGTATTCCGTTTGAAACACTTTTAAAATGGGCGACACAAAATGGCGCAGCGTTTTTGGAGCTGTCAAATCAGTTTGGAAGCATAGAAAAAGGAAAAAAACCGGGACTTAATTTGATAAAATTATCAAGTGATTTTCAAATTTTAAGTGATGAAGTTGAACGATTAATTTAATAGAAAGCTATATGAATTCGATTTGCAAACTGTTTGATATTCAATATCCGATTATTCAAGCCGGAATGGTTTGGTGCAGTGGATGGGCGTTGGCTTCGGCGGTTTCAAATGCAGGCGGACTCGGTATCATTGGCGCAGGTTCTATGTATCCCGATGTATTGCGTAGTCACATTCAAAAATGTAAACAGGCAACCGATAAACCCTTTGGTGTGAACATTCCTTTGATGTACCCAAATGTGGAGGAAATAATTCACATCATAATTGAAGAGCAGGTTGAAATTGTGTTCACCTCAGCAGGAAATCCGGCAACCTGGACATCCTTTTTAAAAGAGAAAGGTTTGAAAGTGGTTCACGTGGTGTCGAACACAAAGTTTGCTAGGAAAGCCCAAGAAGCAGGTGTGGATGCCATTGTTGCGGAGGGTTTTGAAGCCGGAGGGCACAACGGACGCGAAGAAACAACTACCTTATGCTTGATGCCGATGATTAAATCAGTGGTTCATATTCCGGTAATTGCTGCAGGCGGAGTTGCGAGTGGAAAAGCTATGTTGGCCTGTTTTGCACTTGGTGCAGAAGCCATTCAAGTTGGTTCGGCATTTGCCGTGGCCGAGGAATCTTCAGCTCATACGGCCTTTAAAAGTAAAATTTTAGCGGCGGAAGAGGGCGATACTAAATTGGCGATGAAAAAATTGGTTCCGGTGCGTTTGCTGAAAAATACATTTGCAGAAAGCGTCTATCAGGCCGAGGCTGAAGGAGCAAATAGAGAAAAATTGCTGACATTATTGGGCCGCGCCCGTGCTAAGCAAGGTATGTTTGAAGGCGATATGGAGAACGGAGAATTGGAAATCGGACAAGTTTCAGCGATGCTGGATGAAATAAAACCTGCAAAACAAATTTTAGCAGAAATTTGGGCTGAATTTAAACTTGAACTGAAAAAAATGCAGGATTTAGCCCTTCAAATTGCATAACGAGGTTGGGTATTTACAGCCGATTAGTACCTTTACAGCATTAAATAGTTTAGCTTTATAAAATGAAACATCTCAATATTCGGATAACCGGGAAAGTGCAGGGGGTTGGGTTTAGAGAAACAACCAAAATCATTGCCAATCAAATGTCGGTACATGGCATTATTAAAAATGAAGCAGATGGTTCGGTGTATGTAGAGGCCGAAGGTGACGAAGTTTTCTTAGAAGAGTTTGTGAATTGGTGCCATGAAGGTCCCGATCGTTCGAGAGTTTCCGGGGTAGAAGTGAGTGAAGGCGAGCTGAAAAATTACCGTAATTTCGAAATTTTAAAAAAATAGGAGCTCCTTTAAAGTACGCACCTCCATATTTATAATTTAATACAAAGGCATTGTCAGTATATAAAAAATTTCTAGGGCAAACGATGATATACGGTTTAAGCACCGTTTTTTCACGTTTATTTAATTTTATTCTCACCCCCATTTATACCAATGTTTATCCCAGAGCAGTATATGGTATTTTTACCAATATGTTTGCCTATGCTTCTTTAATAAATGCCGTTTTGGCGTTTGGAATGGAAAGCACCTATTTTAGGTATTTAAATAAATTTGAGGATAAGAAACAAGACGTTTATAACAATTCGTTTATCTGTGTAGCATTTGTTTCTACCCTGTTTTTAATAACGGGCTTAATTTTTTCAGATCAAATAGCAAATTACCTGGCAATTAACCCAACCGAGGTAAACGATTATAAAAAATATGTTGCTTCTTTTCTAGGAATATTGTTCATAGACGCCATCTGTGTCATCCCATTTGCCAAGTTACGTGCCGATGGTAGACCGCTTAAATACAGTGTAGTAAAGTTTTTAAACATCGGTTGTTTTGTAGGTTTGAACCTTGTTTTTATTATTGTAATTCCCTTTGTCATTAAAAAGAATTGGGCAGGAGCAGACTGGTTGCAAACATGGTATCGACATCAGTGGATAGGCTATGTTTTTATTTCCAATTTGGTAGCCAGTATTGTTACGTTTTTTGCTTTATTGCCAGAGTTTATGCAATTGCATTTGCGGTTTAATACAGCACTCTTTAAAAACATGATTGCGTATAGTTGGCCAATTTTAGTTGCCAATTTATCGTTTATAGTGAATGAGAATTTAGATAAAATTGTGCTTAGAGAATTGCTGCCACCAAGCATTGCCGATAGTGAGGTGGGGGTGTATGGCGCCGTTTGCAAGATTGCGATTTTTTTGAGCATTTTTATTACTGCATTTCGTTTAGGCGCCGAACCTTTTTTCTTTAGTCAGGCTAAAAATCAGAATGCTAAACAAACTTATGCAACTATTCTAAAATATTTTGTCATCGCGCTATCCGTTATTTTCATTGGTATTGCCGCTAATATTGAAATACTCAAACATTTTATTGGCCAAGCCTATTGGACGGGTTTATCCGCCATACCTTTTTTGTTATTGGGCTATGTTTGTTTAGGTATTTATATGAATTTGTCTATCTGGTACCGATTATCCGATCAAACACGTTTTGGTTTGTATATTTCGGTTGTCGGGGCACTCTTAACCATTGTTTTAAACTTTGTATTAATTCCAAAGTTTAGTTACATGGGGTCGGCATGGGTAAGTATGTTGGCGTACTTTGTCATGATGGTTATTTCGTACTTGCTGGGGCAAAAGTATTATCCTATTCCTTATAATTTAAAGAAAATAGGTGCCTATTTAATTCTTTCTACAATCATTGTATTTGTTTCATTCTTCTTGTTTGATAGAAATATTTATATCGGAAATGCGTTGTTACTGGTGTTTATTGCGGGTATCGTATATTTTGAAAAAGCTGAATTGAAGAAATTTTTAGGAAAAAAAACAAACGCTTAACGTGGAAATAAAGATCATTAATAAATCAGAACACCCGCTGCCACAGTATGAAACGGTTCATGCAGCGGGAATGGATTTACGCGCCAACCTGAACGAGGATATTGTTTTACAACCTTTACAACGTAGCTTGGTGCCAACCGGTTTATTTATTGAATTGCCAATTGGTTACGAAGCGCAAATACGACCACGTAGTGGCTTGGCTTTTAAGCACGGAATTGGTATTGTAAACTCGCCTGGAACAATTGATGCAGATTATCGTGGAGAAGTTAAGGTACTTTTAGTAAATTTATCTGATACAGCGTTTAAAATAAGTAACGGAGAGCGGATTGCGCAAATGGTAGTTGCTAAGCACGAAACGGTTCGTTGGAAATCGGTAAGTGAATTATCGGAAACTGCCCGAGGAGAAGGAGGCTATGGCCATACCGGCAAATAATTTAAATTTTTAAGGATGAAAAGAAATGCATTCGTTTTTCTAGGATTAAGTATCTGGGCAATACAAACACAAGCCCAAGAAAATGTGGCGTCTCTTAGTAATCGCGAAAATAACACCGTAACACAATTATTCTTTACAGGCTTAAGGGAAAAACTTGCAGAAAATTATGTGTTGGCTGCCAATGATTTTGGTAAAGTTATTGCACTCGATCCAAAAAATCACGCAGCTTATTTCGAGCTAGCACAAGCTAATTTACGCCTAGGTAAACTTTCTGAAGCTGAGCACTATGCCAAACAAGCTATTCTCTTGCAAGAATCCAACGTTTGGTATTGGCGTATTTTGGGCGAAATCTATAAGCGCAACAATCAGATGGAACAATTGGTCGCTGTTTTAGATGAACTAATTAAGCTTGAGCCTAACAAAGAAGAATATTATTTCGATAAAGCAAGTGCCCAAATTTTGGCCGAACAACCAGAAGCCGCTAAAAAAACATATGTAGATATTGAAGCAAAATTTGGTGCTTCAAATGAATTAACACGAGCAAAAGATCGCTTGCAAAATAGAAATAATGTTGTTGTAGACGACAACAGCATTACAAAACTGCTCGAAGGAAACCAAGCTGATACAAAAAGCTATGTATATGCTGCTAATTTGTTTTTGCAAAAAAACAATGTGTCCGAAGCTTTGAACGTATTGCTTAAAGCGCAGAAACTGGAGCCAAACAATTATGAAATTAATCTTCTTCTGGCCGATGTTTATCGAAAGCAAAATAATAATGAGCAAGCATTTGCGTCTTTAAAACGTGCTTTTGAGCAAGAAGAAATGCCATTAATGGATAAAATGAAAATTATGGCATCCTTATTTTCGAAAATAAGCCAACCGCTGGTCGCCAGTAATTTAATCGATTTGAGTAAAATACTGGTTGATAAAAACCCAAACGATGCAAAAGTATTGGCCCTCTACGGCGATGTTTTATATCAGCAAAATAAATTTAAAGAGGCCTTAACACAATACCAAGCCGCTTTAAAATTAAACGATCAGGTATATGTGGTTTGGGAGCAAGTAATTAATCTACAAACGCTTTTAGGGCAATATACAGAGGCGATAAAAGTAGGTGATGAAGCCTTAACTGTTTATCCGAATCAAGGAGGACTGTACTATTATATGGCGTATGCGCAGTTCAAGATACATAAATTTAACGAGGCACAGAGTAATTTAAAAACAGCCCTAACCTTGGCTTTTGATAATGCGAGTTTACAAGCGCAGGTTTACGCTTTGCAAGGCGATATTTACCTCAATCAAAACAATTTCGCGCAAGCAAAAGTATCCTTTGAAAAAGCATTGGAAATAGAACCCGATAATTATATGATTATGAATAATTACGCGTACTATTTAGCCTTAAAAAATGAAGACCTAGCAAAAGCAGAAAAATATGCAGAAAAAGCGTCCACTGCGATGCCTAAAAGTGCCTCCATTGCCGACACTTACGCCTTTATTCTTTTTAAACAACAAAAATATACCCAAGCTAAAAGCTGGATAGAGAAAGCCCTGCAAAACAATCACAATCAAAATGGCGTTTATTTTGAACGTTATGGCGATATATTGTTCATGCTAGGCGATAATGAAAATGCATTTACGCAATGGCAAAAAGCCAAAGAAGCCGGTAACGGTTCAGAATTATTAAATAAAAAAATCAATGAAAAGAAGTATTTTAAATAGTTTCCTACTGGTAGCATCACTTGTTGTAGTTTCTGCTTGTAAAACCAAGAAAGTAGTTGTTCCACCACCTGCAAAAACTGAAGCCGCAGTAGACCATTCAAAAGCCGATGCCTTGACCTTATTAGCGAGTAAACAAATAAAGTTTAATACCCTATCTGTAAAAGCTAAAGCCAGTTTAGAAATTGAAGGCAATGCAAACGATGTAACCATGAGCTTTAGAATGAAAGATAAAGAGGTTATTTGGGTTAGCATTACGGCTTTAGGTGGCATGGCCGAAGTGGCGCGCGCAATCATTACGCCAGACAGTATTAAAATAATGAATAAGTTAAAAAGCGAATACATTCAAAAACCTTTTAACTACATCTATAATTTTACCAACAAACAAGTAAACTTTAATACTTTGCAAGCCTTATTAACCGGCAATGCCTTGGGCGAATACTTGAACGAACAATCGGAAGTAAAACAAGAGAATGGCGCTTGGACGGTATCGGGAAGCAAAGCACAACTCGATTACCGCATGTTGTTTAATTCCCTTTTTAAAGTAGCTGAAACCAATTTAAGCGATGCCACCAACGGTCAGGCTTTGAAGGTTTTGTATAGCGATTATCAAAACGTTAATGCCTTTTTGTTTCCTAAAAACATGAAAATTAATACCTTATCAAACGCTAAAAGAATCAACATTAGTTTAGAAGTTACAAAAGTAGAGGGCAATGTTCCGGTAGAATTTCCGTTTTCAGTACCAAAAAGGTATACGATAATGAACTAATTATTTTTTTGAAAAACAAGGCTCCGGTGTCAATGGCAACTTAGTCCCGCCAGTTGTTGCAATCTTTTAAACTGACTGTCAGCATCACTGGGGTCAGGGTTTTGCAGAACAAATGGAAAACGTATTAAGCAAAGTGGCTGCTACTTTAAAAGGATTTCCACGTTTGTCGGGTTTAAGAAATAACAGCTGAGCACAAAATTGCCACCTAAACCCGATTGGCGTGTAAAACCCGCAAGGCGAGGTACACAGCCGAGGATTTGAAACAAAAGCGGGACTGAAATAGCCAAGAATTACTGCGCTTGCTTTTCGAAAAATAAAAGAAACACAGGCCTTGATTTTGCGCGAACATGAAGATTGCATGAAACTTGCGCAAAAAAGGGCGCTTAGTTGTGCAGAGATTGATTTTTAATATTTTTTAAACATAAATTTTTATACTTTTGGCTTAATGAAGCGATATAAACTTGTATTAACCCTAGTTTTTTGTGTAACTACATTTGTAGCCTTTGGGCAAACTCAAAAAGAGCTGGAGCGAAAAAAGCAGGCAATACAGCGTGAAATTGAACAGCTGCAAAAGAATTTAACGAAAACATCGAAGGGTAAAAAACTTACCTTACAGCAAATAAACTCGTTAAATGCGCAAATTCGATTGCGACAAGAAAAGATTGGTACCATCAATTCTGAAATAAAAAAATTAGATAATCAAATCTCAGAGAGCACAAATACCGTACATGCTTTACAAGGGCAGTTAACCGATTTAAAAAAAGAATACGCAGCCATGATTCGTTTTGCGCAACGTAACCGTAGTGCATATGATAAGATGATGTTTATTTTTGCTTCAAAAGATTTTAATCAGGCGTATAAACGAATTAAATATTTACAACAGTTTAGCCAGTACCGTAAAAAACAAGCAGGGTACATTGAAAATACGCAACGCGATTTAAACGGAAAGATTATTGTTTTGGATAAAACCTTAAAAGAGAAAAGTAATCTGTTAAAAGAACAAGAAGAGGAAAAAGCAAAGCTCGGGAAAAACAAAAATCAACAGTCGGCAACGTACAACAAACTGAATAAACAAGAAAAACAGTATAAACAAGATATTGCTTCTAAAAAGAGACAACAGCAACAAATAGATAGAGCAATTAAGGCAGAGATTGCCCGTGTAATTGCAGAAGAGAGAAGAAAAGCGGAAGAAGCTGCTAGAAGAGAAGCCGCAAGACTTGCTGAGGAACGAAGATTGGCCGAGGCAAAAGCAAAGGCAGAGAATAAACCAATGCCAAAAGCCCCAACAGCCGCAAAAGAAAAATCGAACAGCGAGTTGTTGAAGGCAACGCCTGAGAGTTCAAAATTATCAGCAGGGTTTGAAAATAACCGTGGTAATTTACCTTGGCCGGTAGCGGCAGGTACCATTACCGAGCGTTTTGGTGCACACAAGGTAGACTTGGCAGGTTATACCAATGATGGTATTGACATTACCACTGCTGATGGTGCTGCTGTGAGAGCTGTTTTTACAGGAACTGTAAGAATGGTACAAAACATTATGGGTAAAACGGTGGTGTTAATTAATCATGGTGAATACTTTACCGTTTATCAAAATTTGAGAGGGGTTACAGTAAGTGTTGGGCAAAAAGTAGATACTAGGCAAACCATTGGAACCGTAGCTACTTCGGATGGTGCGGCGGTATTAAATTTCCAGATTAGAAGGGTTTCAACCCCGATAAATCCGGAATCTTGGATTAGCAAATAAACTATAGACTAGAATAAATGTCTATATTTGTATATAAATTAAGTTAGAGATGTATAACGGCACGTTATTAGAGTTTTTAAATATGGGTGGATCGGAGATTATACTCATTTTGGTGGTAGTACTTTTGTTATTTGGAGGTAAAAAATTACCAGAATTAGCAAGAGGACTGGGGAAAGGGATTCGTGAATTTAAAGACGCATCAGAGGGAGTTAAGCGTGAAATCCATCGCAATATTAATGCCATGGACTTAGATAAAGAAGAGGCGGAAAGAGTGGTTGAAAACAATAACAATCAACGTCATCACCCTTCGCAAAGCACACCGATTGATGATAAAATTGTAAACGAGAAAGTTTAAACAAAAAATTATGTTAAATACAACAATAGCAGCTATGCTTGGTACACCGGAAATAATCGTGATTGCGGTAATTGTTCTTTTATTATTTGGAGGGAAAAAAATTCCGGAACTTATGCGCGGCTTAGGTAAAGGCGTTAAAGAATTTAAAGACGGCAAAGATGGTGTAGACGGAGGTTCTAACCACGATAAAACTGTTTAATTTCCTTAATTTTTAGTTTTGAAGAAATACAGCTCTCTAAAGGAGATTCAGTCCCTTATTTCGCAAAAGCAACTTACTTTAACCGACTTATTGGCTTATTACTTTAAGCAAATTAAAGATAATGAACACCTCAATGCATTCAATGAGGTGTTTTTTTTATCGGCTGAAGAACAAGCCAAGGTGGTACAACAAAAAATCGAAAACGGTACTGCAGGAAAACTTGCGGGCATGGTTATAGGCATTAAAGATAATATTTGCTATAAAGACCATGTGGTTTCGGCATCATCAAAAATGTTGGATGGTTTCGTTTCACCGTATTCGGCAACAGTTGTTGAGCGTTTATTGCAAGAAGACGCCGTAATTATCGGGCGTTTAAATTGCGATGAATTTGCCATGGGCGGATCAAATGAGACGTCGTATTTCGGACCTGTTCGGAATCAAGCAAATCCGGATTTGGTTCCAGGTGGTTCTTCAGGTGGTTCGGCGGTAGCCGTGCAAGCAGATATGTGCCTTGCTGCATTGGGTACCGATACCGGTGGTTCGGTACGACAACCAGCCGCTTTCTGCGGACAAATAGGTTTAAAGCCTACTTATGGCCGTATTTCTAGATACGGTGTGATTGCTTTTGCTTCTTCTTTTGATCAGGTGGGACCAGTGACTTCTTCTGTGGAAGATGCTGCTTTACTTTTACAAGTTTTAGCAGGGGCTGATGAACATGATTCTACTGTTTCAGCAGTTACTGTTCCTGATTATTCAGCATATCTTGCAGAGGTAAAGCCTCAACGGATTGCGGTTTTGAAAGAAACCATCGAAAGCGAAGCCCTTGATCCAGAAATAAAAGCTGCTATTTTAAAATCAATTGAAGATTTAAAATCAAAAGGTCATGCTGTAGACTATGTTTCGTTTGATCTATTAGAATATTTGGTGCCTACCTATTACATTTTAACTACGGCAGAGGCATCGTCAAATTTATCGCGCTACGATGGTGTACATTATGGTTATCGGAACACGGAAGCAAAATCGTTAACAGAATTGTATAAATTATCACGTGCTGAAGGTTTTGGTGAAGAAGTTAAACGTCGTATTTTATTAGGTACTTTTGTATTAAGTGCTGGTTATTACGATGCCTACTATCAAAAAGCACAACAAGTTCGTAGATTAATAAGAGAACGTTTAAACGAGCTTTTTAATGATTACGATTTATTATTAACACCAGTTACGCCAACACCTCCTTTTAAAATTGGCGATAATGTACAAGACCCGTTGGTGATGTATATGGCCGATATTTTTACGGTTTTACCCTCTTTAAGTGGCTCTCCAGCAATAGCTTTACCACTGGGCAATAACTCGGAAGGTTTACCGTTAAGTATTCAGTTTACAGCCAAACATTTTGATGAGGATAGGCTTTTGGCATTTTCTCAGGCTTTTTTATCAGTGTAATTAATTTACTTTAAGTTTAATAATTCCAATAAGGATTATTATATTGGCTTCATTGTCATATTCTTAATGGTAATATGTTTTGTGAATGCTGTTGCTTCTAAAGCTTAACAGAGAACCAAATAGCCCATGATTAAAAAAATACTCTTTGCCTCAATTGCGGCGTTTTTAAGTTTTGTATCCCTTTCAAATGCACAGCAAACCATCAAAATAGACAGCCTCTCCAAAAAACAACATAATATTTTCGTTAATACCGATACCGTTTCTGTTCCCGAAACAACGGAAAACAAGTTATTGATGAGCCAAAATTATATTTACAAATTGCGGCTCGATTCTATTCAAAAAACAATACCGCTTCCCTACAACGAATACGTGCAGCAGTACATTGATATCTATGCTAAGCGTAAAGATATGTTTGGAAAAATGATGGGTTTGTCCAATTACTATTTTCCCATTTTTGAGAAAGCCTTTAGAGATTACAATCTCCCAACCGAAATAAAATATTTAACCATTGTTGAGTCGCAGATGAACCCACACGCCATATCGCGCGTAGGGGCTACTGGTATTTGGCAATTTATGTTTGGAACGGGAAAAGCTTACGGCTTAAAAATTGATAATTTTGTGGATGAGCGAAAAGATCCAATTCAGGCAAGTTATGCTGCAGCAGCTTATTTTAGAGATGCTTTTGAAGAATTAGGCGATTGGCTTTTGGCTCTTGCGGCGTATAATTGTGGTAAGGGAAATGTAACGCGCGCGATCGATAAAGCCGGATCAAGAGATTTTTGGGAAATTCGCCAGTTTTTACCGAAGGAAACGCGAAATTATGTTCCTGCATTTATCGCGGCCTTATACGTGATGAATTATACCGAAAAACATCAGATAACCCATCAAGCCTGTAATTTATTCTTAAAAACAGATACTGTTCAAGTAAATAAATTTGTATCTATACCGTTATTGGCCAAAGCATTTAATGTAGAAGAAACGGTTCTTACATCCTTAAATCCTGCCTACAAAAAGAAAATTGTAAACGGTACACCCGATTTACCGAAACGTGTGGTACTGCCCAAAATAAAAGATGCCGATTATGCGAGTATTTACGAGGTACTCAATACCAATGCCGAAACGGATATGCAAATAATTCAGGCCAGTACCGATGATGTGCGCGAGTTACGAAAGCAAAAACCAGCTGTCTCATCTAATAATAGTGTTATTTATCATAAAGTGAGTCCGGGCCAGAGTTTAGGTTTAATCGCGAATAAATATGGGATAGAAGCACAAGATTTAAAAGTATGGAATGGCTTAAAATCGGCTACTATCGTGCCAGGGCAAAAGCTTAAAATTTATACAAAAAATGCACCTTCTGTAAAAGCGCCAGCACCAAGTTTTTTAAGTTACACGGTAAAACGTGGCGACACCTTATCGGAGATTGCTGAAAAATTTGATGGCGCAACAGTACAAAGTATTAAAAGAGATAATAAGCTGGCAAAAGCAAGTTTGCAACCCGGTATGGTATTGAAGATTAGCAAAGGGTAGTATTTAAGGACTTCTCAACCTAATTAAGTATCCATAACTGCGATTTATTCGGTTTTGCAAAAAGAAAAAATAGATTCAATTTAGTGGGTAAGCCTTCGAATAGCCATGTTTTTAACATTGCTTAAAGTGTTTATTTACTGAAATTAAGCCTTTTTGGTAGGAATTTTTATTTCCCTCCTAATAAAAGAATTGTACCTTTGCGCATCACTAATACGTTACGTAATGAGTAAAATGAATAGAAAGCAAGATGCGCTTGACTACCACGCTCAAGGTCGTCCGGGAAAGATACAAGTAGTACCAACAAAGCCTTATAATTCGCAAAGAGATTTAACTTTGGCCTATTCTCCAGGTGTAGCCGAGCCTTGCTTACAGATTGCAGAAAATAAAGAAGATGTGTATAAATATACCGCAAAAGGAAATCTTGTTGCGGTAATTAGTAATGGAACAGCTGTTTTAGGTTTGGGCGATATAGGTCCTGAAGCTGGAAAACCAGTAATGGAAGGTAAAGGATTACTTTTTAAAATTTTTGCCGACATTGATGTATTCGATTTAGAGTTGGATACCAAAAATGTAGACGAGTTTGTTAAAATTGTTAAAGCTTTAGAACCAACATTTGGTGGGGTTAACTTAGAAGACATTAAAGCGCCAGAATGTTTTGAAATTGAACGTCGTTTAAAGGAAGAAATGAACATTCCGGTAATGCACGATGATCAGCACGGAACAGCCATAATTTCTGCAGCAGCATTAATTAATGCATGCGAGCTACAAAAGAAAAAAATAGATAAGATTAAAATTGTTGTGAACGGTGCTGGTGCGGCTGCAATTTCATGCTCGAAGTTGTACGTATCAATAGGCGTTAAAAAAGAGAACATCGTGATGTGCGATCGTTCAGGCGTAATTCGTAAAGATAGAGCAGTTTTAGACGCAATTAAAGCTGAATTTGCAACCGATAGAAACTTACATACGTTAGAAGAAGCGATGAAAGATTCAGATGTATTTATCGGTCTTTCATCAGCTGATACGGTTTCTGCCGAAATGTTAAAAACGATGGCGAAAAATCCAATCGTTTTTGCCATGGCGAATCCAAATCCAGAAATCGCCTATGATTTAGCTATTAGAACACGTAAAGATATTATTATGGCTACTGGCCGTTCAGATTATCCGAACCAAGTAAACAATGTTTTAGGTTTCCCTTATATTTTCCGTGGTGCATTGGACGTTCGCGCAACAGGCATTAACGAAGAGATGAAAGTGGCAGCAGTTAAAGCAATTGCTGATTTGGCTAAAAAGAATGTTCCTGAAGCTGTAAACTTAGCTTACAACACCCGTAATTTGAAGTTTGGTAAAGAATATATCATTCCTAAACCTGTTGATTTTAGATTAATTACCGAAGTGTCAATGGCTGTAGCAAAAGCGGCTATAGAAAGTGGTGTTGCCCGCAAAGTGATTACCGATTGGGATGCATATGCCGAAGAACTAAGAAAACGTTTAGGTTTGGATGATGCCATCATGCGTGCCATCACAACCAAAGCAAAAACAGATCCTAAGCGCGTAGTTTTTGCTGAGTCGGATAACTATAAAATCTTAAAGGCAGCTCAAATTGTTAAGGATGATAACATTGCGATTCCTATACTTTTAGGAAATAGAGAAAAAATACAAGCAATTATTGATGAGCATGGTTTAGATTTGGAAGGTGTTCAGATTATCGACCAAATGCAAGAGCCTGAAAGAACGCAAAAATACGCAGATGCATTGTATCAAAAACGCAACAGAAAAGGCATTTCGAAAAGCGATTCAATCAAATTATTAAGAGATCGCAACTATTTTGGTGCTTCTATGGTTGAGTTTGGCGAAGCCGATGCAATGATTTCTGGTTTAACCAAAAATTATGGCTCGACTATAAAACCAGCTTTACATGTAATTGGCGTTGATCCATCTGTAAAACGCGTTGCAGGTATGTATATGATGATGACCAAAAAAGGACCTGTTTTCTTTGGGGATACTACTGTAAACGTAGATCCTTCAGCTGAAGATTTGGTTGACATCACTTTATTGTTAGAAAAATCGGTAAAACAGTTCAACATTAAACCGCGCATAGCCTTATTGTCATATTCAAATTTTGGCTCAAATGATGGTGTAACACCTGAAAAAGTAAGGGCCGCAGTAAATATCCTTCATAAAGACTATCCTGAAATTGTTGTAGATGGAGAAATGCAAGGAAATTTTGCTATGAATAGCGAATTATTAAAAGAAAATTTTCCTTTCAGTACTTTGGCAACTGAACCTGCAAATACATTAATTTTTCCTAACTTGGAAGCAGGTAATATTGCATACAAGTTGTTACAAGAGCTAGGTGGAGCAGAGGCTGTTGGTCCAATTTTGTTAGGCCTAAACAAACCTGTGCACATTGTTCAATTGGGAAGTTCTGTTCGTGAGATTGTAAACATGGTTACCATTGCAGTAGTAGATGTACAAGCAAAAGAAGAGCTGGCATCAATGAAGAAAAAAGGAACAAATAAAACAAAAAAATAAATTTAAAAAAGGATTAGGTTTGCGCTTTAATGGGCAAATCTAATCCATTCTGATGCCTATGTACGCGTATATTGATGGAAAACTAGTTTTTAAAAGCCCTGCCTACGTCGTAATTGAAGCAGGAGGCATTGGCTACCATGTCAATATATCGTTAAACACCTACAGCAATTTAGGCGATTCAGAACGCTGTAAGTTGTACACTTGGCTACACGTAAAAGAAGATGCGCATACTTTGTACGGTTTTAGTGATGAAGGTGAGCGTAAATTGTTTTTACATTTAATTTCAGTTTCGGGGATAGGACCCAATACCGGAAGGATGATTTTATCGTCTATCACACCAACTGAAATTCAAGCAGCTATCGTAAAAGCAGATTTGGCATTAATTCAGCGCATAAAAGGGTTGGGCGCCAAAACAGCTCAACGCTTGGTGTTAGAACTACAAGATAAACTTAAGAAAGAAGGTCCGGATTCATTAATATCTATGCCTCTGCACAATACAATTAAAGATGAAGCGTTATCTGCATTGGTAACACTTGGTTTTGCAAAGCAAACCGTTGAAAAGGTATTGGAGCAGATTTTGAAAATTGAAGACGTAGACCTTTCAGTAGAACATTTGATAAAACAAGCCTTGAAAAAACTTTAGAACGAACGCCTTTGAAGAAAATTTCTAATTTAATTCTTCTCATCTCACTTTTCTTATTTGCCTCTCTCAGCGCCTTTTCTCAGCGTATAATGGGCAAAATAGATACTTCTGCGCTTAAAAATAATTTCAGTTTACGCGACAAACAACTTTTAGGAATAAGTCCTACTACGAATCCGTTTTATCCATTGCCGAGCAATGTAAAACAAGTAGTAGAATACGACGCAAAAAATAAAAGATATATTTTAAAAGAAATAGTTGGCGATAAATTCGTAACCAATATTCAGTACCTAACATTAGAAGAATACTCGCGTATGTTGAATAGCGAAATCAAACGCAACAATTGGCGCAGTATTTCGAATGCGGAGGTAAATGATTTCAGAAGTACAGGAGTTATTCCTCCTATCCAGGTTAACAGTAAGGCTTTTGAAAAACTTTTTGGAAGTGGTGTAATTGATATTCAACCGCGTGGCGAAGCGGAATTAACCTTTCTAGGTAGGATAAATAAAAACGAAAACCCGCTTTTCAATGAGCGCCAACGTGTGCAAACAAACTTCGATTTCAACCAACGTATTCAAATGGACTTGGTTGGGAATATCGGAACCAAACTAAAGATTAAAAGTAATTACAATACCGAAGCCCAATTCGATTTTGAGAATCAAATCAAATTGGAATACACGGGTTCTAAAGATGAAATCATAAAAAAAATAGAGGTCGGTAATGTAAGCATGCCTTTAAATACCACCTTAATTCCGGGTACACAAGCCCTTTTTGGGGTAAAAGCACAGTTCCAATTTGGAAAGTTAAATGTTACCAGTGTTTATACCCAACAAAAGTCGCAATCGCGCGAAATTCAAATAACAAATGGAGCGCAACAAAATACTTTCAGGGTAAGCGCCGATAATTATGAAGCAAATAAACATTACTTTTTAGCACAATATTTTCGCGATAATTACAACAAAAATTTAGCGCTGGCACCCATTGTTAATTCAGCCATTCAAATTACCAAAATTGAAGTTTGGATAACCAATAAGGCCGGAACAACAACCGATTCGCGTGATGTCCTGGGTTTTATTAACCTAGGTGAAAATCAACCCTACAATCCAGGAGGAGTTGTTGGTGGAGGATCGGTGTTACCAGCGGGTACATCCGTGCCCGGATATCCGCAACAGTCAAATACGTTATTAGCCAGTTTACCTCCGAATGCACGTTTAACCAACAGTAATGACGTTATTGCATTTTTTCAGCCAAATGGTGGAACTGATCAATATGCGAAGCTTACCTATGCCCGTAAATTAACGGATCGCGAATATACGTTACAACCGCGTTTAGGATATATTTCATTGAACAATGCTTTAAATGCCGATGAGGTTTTAACAGTAGCTTATCGTTATACCTACAACGGAGTTGAATATCAAGTAGGTGAATTTGCCTCGGATGTAACCTTTGATCAAGCAGTGCCAAAAGTACTTTATACCAAGCTTTTAAAGAATGAAACCACCAAGGTGAATCTCCCAACCTGGGATTTAATGATGAAAAACATTTACTCAATTGGTGGGTATCAAATCAGTCCAACAAATTTTAAATTGGATGTATTTAGGATCGATAATGAATCAGGCGTTGAAAAACCTATTTTAACAGAGGGGGTAAATACGACCGATAAACAATGGATCACGTTAACAGAAATTGATCGTTTAAATCAGCAAAATCAACGTCAGCCTGATGGCGTATTCGATTTTGTCTCCTCGTCGAATGCATTTGGCGCCTATAACAATTCCAATAGTGCTAACAATGCGCAGAACAATGGATCAAATGGTTTATCAAATATTGCCAGTAATAGTTCCGCCTCGGGTTATATCACCATTGATCCGGCAAACGGAAGAATTATTTTCCCCATTATTGAACCTTTTGGAAAAGATTTGGCTGCAAAATTCTCACCGGGAGAACAGGGCCTTATTCAAAAATATGCATTTACGGCACTTTATGATTCAACTCAAACCATTGCGAAGCAATTGTTTCCCAATCAAAATAGGTATGTCATAAAAGGAAATTACCAGTCTGAAGTAACTTCAGAGTTTAGTTTAAATGCGATTAATGTTCCCGAAGGTTCTGTTCAAGTTTTTGCCGGAACCATGCCTTTAACTGAACGTGTTGATTATACCGTAGATTACATGGGGGGAAGAGTAAGTATTATCAATCAAGCGGTATTAATGTCGGGACAGCCGATAAGAATTACAACGGAGAACAATGAACTATTTGGTTTGCAACAACGCTCCCTGTTCGGAACCCGTTTAGATTATCGCGTAAACAACAAGTTAAACTTGGGCGGTACGATTATGAACTTATCCGAAAAGCCACTTACGCAAAAAGTAAATTTAGGCGATGAGCCCATTTCGAATACGATCTGGGGAGCAGACGTGAATTACAGTTCGCCATCTCGGTTCTTAACCAAACTAGTTGATAAAATTCCAGGGATTTCTACGAAAGCCCCTTCAAGTGTTACGTTTTATGGCGAATTTGCGCAATTAATTCCTGGGCATTCAAGAGCTTTAGATTTTGCTGGAAGTAACGGCGTTAGTTATTTAGATGATTTTGAAGGTTCAAGAACCGTAATCGATTTAAAAAGTGCAATTGCTTGGCAATTATCGGGTACCCCACAATTTTTTAATGAAGCGAGTTTACTGAATAATTTAGAGTATGGGTATAATCGTGCACGGGTAGCATATTACAACATTGACCCTACTTTTTATAATCCAACTGCATCTACCACCCCCTCAAATATTCGAAATAACAAGGAAGAATTATCCAATCATTATGTACGTGAGGTTTTAGAACAAGAGGTTTTTCCATATAAACAAGTAGCTACAGGACAGCCCTTAAACATCACAACTTTCGACGTTTCGTTTTACCCAACCATAAGAGGTCCTTACAATTACGCTTCTTCGGGATTTGCCAATGATGGTAGTTTATTAAATCCCAAAACAAAATGGGGAGGCTTTCAACGTAAAATCGATGCGAACGATTTTGAAGCACAGAATGTTAGTTTCATCGAGTTATGGGTGATGGACCCCTTCATTTACAAACCTAATTCGGCAGGTGGAGATGTATATTTTAACTTGGGAAATATCTCGGAAGATATCTTGAAAGACGGCCGTAAATCATTAGAGAATGGATTGCCAGCAGGAAATGATGTTAGTAAATACGATGAAACAGTTTGGGGACGCGTTCCTAAACTACAACCCGTAGTTCAGGCATTTGATAACGACCCCAATGCACGTAAAGCACAAGATGTTGGATTGGATGGTTTATCGGATGAAAATGAACGCTCAAAATTTTCTACCCAAATAAACAATATCAAACCTCAGTTAAATTCAACAGCAGCAGCAGCATTAGAGGCCGATCCATCATCCGATAATTATTCCTATTACCGCGGACCAGATTTGGATGCCATAAGCGCTGGTATCTTAAAACGATATGAGCGATACAATGGACCAGAAGGAAATTCAAAAACCTCGCAACAATCGCAAGAGGAGTTAGGGTTGGAGAACACAGCAGCTACTTCTTTGCCCGATGGAGAAGATATCAATCGCGATAACAACATGACGCAAAGCGATGAATATTTTCAGTATAAAGTTTCTATGCGCCCGGCAGATATGGTTGTTGGACAAAATTTTATTACCGATAAAGTAACGTCGATGGTGAAATTGGCAAATGGAAATACGCAAGCGGTTACCTGGTATCAATTTAGAATTCCAATCAGTCAATATCAACAAAAAGTTGGAAGCATTCAGGATTTTAAGTCTATCCGTTTTATTCGGATGTTTATGACCAACTTTGCCGATACAGCAATTTTACGTTTTGCGAAGATTCAATTAGTTCGTGGCGAGTGGCGTAAGTACAACGCGAACAACACCGCAGATCAAATCATTGTAGATCCAAGTTTACCAGCGGTAACACCCGATGCATCTGCCCTAGAAGTTTCGACGGTAAATATCGAAGAAAATGGTAAGCGCCAACCCATTCCGTATGTAACTCCTCCAGGTATCATACGCGAACGAGATTACAGTAATTATCGCGGCGATACACGGTTAAATGAACAGTCTTTATCGGTGCTGGTAACCAATTTGCGCGCAGGCTATGGTCGCGCAGCTTTTAAAACAGGCTATAATGATTTTCGCTCGTATAAAAACTTAGAGATGTTTATCCATGCAGAGGCAGTTCCGGGTAAACCAACCATTAATAGCAAAGAAGTAATTGGTTTTTTACGTTTGGGGACAGACAATCAGGATAATTACTATGAATACAACATTCCTTTAGACATTACACAACCTGGAACCAGCGATCCGGAAGCCATATGGCCTGCTGCCAATCGAATGAATATCGATTTAACCATCTTTCAAAATGCTAAGCTCGCCCGTAATTCAGCCAAACAAAGCAACGGTCAACCTTGGCCTATCAATGTTCCTTTTATTTATAGTGATGGAACAGGTACCGTAATTGTAAAAGGGCAACCCGATATGAGTAAAATATTGATTTACATGTTGGGTGTGAAAAATCCGTTAAGTGATGACCCTGAAACAGGGGGGGGCGCCGACAAAAATGTATTGGTTTGGTTCAATGAAATGCGTTTGACTGGTTTTGATGAAAGAGGGGGGTGGGCTGCCACCGGTCGTTTGAATCTAAAACTGGCCGATTTTGCTGATGTAAATATTTCTGGAAGTATTTCGACTATTGGTTTCGGTACGCTGGCATCAAAAGTGAGCGAACGAAATCGGGCCGACAATGTGTTGTTGGATATGTCATCCGCAATTGAGTTGGGCAAGTTTCTTCCACAAAAATCGGGCGTTAAAATCCCCATGTTTGTGAATTATTCGAAACAAGTTTCGACACCGCAATTCAATCCAAAAAGTCCGGATATTGAATTAAAAAATGCCTTGGATCAATCGACCAAAGAAGAACGGGATTCGATTTTAAACTTTTCGCAAGATTATACCATTCGTAAAGGAATCAACTTTACCAATGTTCACAAGGAACGAACCAACAATGACAAACCGGTTCAATTATGGGACTTGGAAAACTTTGCTGTAAGTTATGCCTATAACCAATACAACCACCGCGATTTTATTAACGAAAGAACCATACAGAATATGTATCGTGGGTCGTTGCAATATAACTATGCAAAAAATGCAAAAGTGTATACGCCGTTTTCAAAAATGAAGGCGAAAAATCTTAACTTAATTAAGGACATTAATTTTAGTATTCTTCCAAGTGCCATTACATTCAGGTTCGATGTGGATCGTCTGTATTCTGAAAATACGTTGCGTAACAACGATCCAAACAATGCATTTTCAGGAGTTCAATCAGGTTACGCAACCACGTATAATAAAAATTTCCGCATGGCCAGAATTTATGGTATCGCCTGGAATTTAACCAACTCATTGCAACTAGATTTCAATGCGTCAAATTTCTCGATCATTGATGAGCCAAACGGAAAAATTGAAGGATTAAAACGCGATACTGTGTGGCAAAACTTTAAACGATTGGGTAGAACAACCGATTATAGCCACAATTTGAACGTAACGTACAATGTGCCAATAGAGAAGATTCCGGGATTAAATTGGGTAACACTTAAAACGCGTTACGGAACGGTATTTAACTGGCAAACCGAGCCTTTGTCAACTATTTTAGATCCAAACATTAATTTAGGTAACACGGCACAAAACAGTAGAACCATTCAACTAAACCCAAGTTTAAATTTTACCCTTCTTTACAACAAATTTGGTTTTGTAAGAAAAGCAAATAATTCAGGCGATGGCAATGGTGGAGTTGGTAATTTCTTTGTGAATCTTTTAACTAGCTTGAAAAATGTAAGTGGAAATTACTTGCAAACCAAAGGTACTTTCTTGCCAGGTTATTTACCTCCTACAAGTTATTTGGGTATCGATAAAGTAACCGGTGCGCCGGGATGGGGTTTTGTTTTTGGTAGTCAACGCGATATTCGTGATTTGGCAGCTGGAAATGGATGGATTACTAACGACGAAAAACAAACGCAACTTTACGTAAACACCTTACGTGAGGACATGCAGTTCACCGGACAATTGGAGCCTTTCCGTAATATGCGAATTACCTTGAAAGCAAATAAAACACAAACCAGAAACTATGCCACCAACTTTAGATTTGATAGCGGTGCGCAAGGGTTTGAAAATTTAAGTGCCAACACAACTGGTGATTACAGTATTTCATATATTGCAATTGGGACATCCTTTACCGAAAAAAATCCAAGCATTTCAGCGTTGTTTCAGCAATTTATGTCAAATAGAGCGATTATATCTGGAAGATTAGGTGCACAGAACCCTAATTCATCGGGCTCAACAACTGATGGTTACGCAGATGGATATGGCAAAGAAAGTCAGGATGTTTTAATATCAGCCTTTATGGCGGCATATACTGGAAAAGATGCTGGTAGCAGTAAATTGAATGCTTTTCCGAAAATTCCATTACCAAACTGGAATTTAACATACGATGGTTTAACCAGTATTCCTTTTATTGCCGAGCATTTCTCATCAGTTGGTATTCGACACGGGTATCGTTCTGCATACAATGTGAACGCATACAACACCTTGTTGCGTTACGAAGAAACCAATGGTTATTCGAGTATTCGAGACATAAATTCGAACTTCTTGCCGGCTTATCAATTTGGACAAGTATCCATTACAGAATATTTTTCACCATTGGTGGGGATTGATACACGTTTTAAAAACAACGTATCAGCATCTTTAGAATTTAACCGATCAAGATTGTTAGGCCTAAGTATCGCCAATAGTCAATTGTCTCAATTATCAGAAAATAACATGGTGCTGAGTTTGGGCTATCGTACCAATAAGTTCCGCTTCCCATTCGGCTTATTTAAAAGCGTAAAAATGGATAATAACATGGATTTTAAATTGGATGTTGCCGTCCGCGATAACAAAACGGTTATCCACCGTCCGGATGTAGTAGATGGAGAGGTATCATCAGGGGCCAAAAATATTACCGTACGCCCAAGTGTTGATTATGTATTAAATCAGAAATTTAACGTGCGCGTGTTTTACGATTCAAACATTACAAAGCCGTATACCTCGCAAACATTTAATACATCTTTCAGTAATTTCGGATTTAGTTTAAGATTTACCTTAAATTAAAGCAAAAGTGATTGTTTAACAGGTGAATAGAAATTTAAATCCTGTTCAATTTGGATAAAATAAACTTAATAGAGTAAATTTCAAAAATCCTGATTAACTTTGGGAAACTAAAATTACATACATGAATTTTCCATCAGAATTAAAATATACCAAGGATCACGAGTGGATTAAGGTAGAAGGAAACGAAGCGATCATTGGCATTACGGATTTTGCACAACGTGAATTAGGTGATATCGTTTATGTTGATATTAACACCGTTGGTTCAGAGGTAGCTGCTGAAGAAGTATTCGGAACAGTAGAAGCTGTAAAAACAGTTTCAGATTTGTTTATGCCTCTTGCAGGAACAGTTTTAGAAGTAAACGAAGAATTAAACGATAATCCTGAATTAGTAAATTCTGATCCTTACGGAAAAGGTTGGATGGTAAAAGTAGCAGTAGCTAACTTAGCTGATGTAGATGCATTGTTAACTGCAGAAGCTTACCAAGCTTTAGTAGGCGCTTAATTGATATTATTTTGATCAAAGCACTAAAACAACAAAAATGGGCCATTCTTTGGACTCTGGTTATTTTAGTGCTTTGTAATATCCATATGCCCGATGCAAATGGGAATGGATTTTTCTTTGAAGGTTTTGATAAAATGACCCATATGGGGTTCTTTTTTACCTTGTCGGTTTTACTTTTCTACGGCAAGATAAAATATCAACATACATTTGCTTTTAGAAAGCTCACAATTTTTAAAATTTTGTTAATAAATGCATCCATTGGCGGTATAATAGAACTGTTACAATGGAAGGTATTTACCTATCGTTCTGCAGAGTGGTGGGATTTCGGTTGCGACATGCTCGGTGCATGCATGGCCATTTTCAGTTATATTTTGCTTCATAAATTAAACTTTGATGAAAAAGCTGTATAGTTTAATCGTATTAATTATGATTTTAACGCTATCGGGATGCGGTATTTTTAAGGATGGATGTCACTGCCCTAAAGTATATTACAAAAATTATCCAGGCTCTCAACGATAAGCTCTTTTATCATCTCTTTCGAAGCAATGCAGCTACTCATATGCTGTATTTAAAATGTTACCAAACTTTTAACACTTCTTAACAAACCTTTGGTCATTCCCGTAGTCTGATAGGTTAGTTTTGTATAAAATTTAATTTCGTCTAATGATCAGAAACGTTCAAAGGGTACTCCTAATTGCCTTAATTTTTTGCAGTTATGTAGCCCATGCACAGAATCCCGGTGCTATTAATGGTAAAGTAATTAACGCTAAAGATAAAAAGCCTGTTGATTTTGCAACCGTTGTTGTGAAAAGTTTAAAAGATAGTAGCGTGGTGGCTTCAGGCCAATCGAATCCGGATGGAACGTTTAGCTTTAAAAATATCCCAGCTGGAAATTTCAGAGTGATGGTAGCCTATTTGGGATTGAAAACGACTTCTAAAAATGTGGAGGTTGCAAAAGCAGCGGTTAATATTGGCGAATTGGCCATGGCCGATGACGGACTCGATTTAAATACTGTAGAGGTTACAGCCGCCATTCCAATCGTGGTAAAACAAGATACCGTAGAGTTTGATGCAAAGTCGATAAAAGTACGTGAAAATGCGGTAGTAGAAGATGTTTTGAAAAAACTGCCAGGTGTAGAAGTAGCAAAAGATGGGAGTATTAAAGCTCAGGGCGAAACGGTAACGAAGGTAAAAGTAGATGGAAAAGAATTTTTTGGAAGCGATCCGCTATTAGCGACCAAAAACTTGCCGGCCGATATGGTTGATAAAATTCAGGTAATTGATGAAATGTCTGATCAGGCACAATTTACAGGAATTGACGACGGTACAAGAAATAAAATATTAAACATTACCACCAAAGCAGGAATGAAGCACGGATACTTCGGAAACAGTACGGTGGGATATGGTTCAGATGATCGATACGATGCAACGTTAAACGTAAATAAATTTAATAACGATCAACAATTGAGTTTTGTGGGTCAATTTAACAACGTAAATAAACAAAATTTTGGCGGCGGAAACGGCATGGGAAATGGATTTGGCGGCGGCCCTGGAAATGGAGGCGGAGCAAGCTCAACAGGCGCAGGCGGAATAACGACTACCAATGCAGCGGGCTTAAACTTTGCAGATACGTATGGTGATGGAACCCAATTTCAAGCAAACTATTTATTTAATAAATCGAATGCATTGAGTGAGAGAAATACCTCAACGCAATATTTATTAGGGCAAGGAAACAGTAGTAGTAACGTTCAAAATTCGACGAGTACAACCGATAAAACAAATCATCGTTTTAATTTTATGGTTGACACCAAGATTGACCCCAGTTTATCCATTAAAATTCAACCAAATTTTGCATATACGGAAACTGACGCATCTACAATAACCACCTATGAACGTAATAATGTTAACTCGACAACAGTTGGACGACAAGAGTTTAGCAATCTGAGTTCAAACCCAACATTGACGAATAATTTGTTGATTCGTAAGAGCTTTAAGAGAAGAGGTCGTACACTTTCATTAAACCTAAACACCAGTATCAACGATAACGATGGTACAAGCTTAAATTATCGTTTAGATAATAATAACTTTAATGGTGTGCTATCGGATAGTTTAACCAATCAGAATAATATCAATAACAGTAATTCAGTAAACAACACCACGCGTTTGGTGTTTACCGAACCGTTGAACAAAACCTTAAGCATCGAGTTTAATTATCAAAATGGCTATTCTAATAGCGATTCTGAACGTCAGGTATATGACTTTAATCCGGCCACATTACAATTTGATTTGGTAAATGCCAAATATTCAAATACGTATAATAACCGTACGCTAACCAATGCGGTAGGGTTTTCATTTAATAAAACGGAAAAGAAATACAATTGGAATTTAGGCTTGGCTGTTCAACAAACCAGTAGGGATAACACCAACTTAACGACGGGTGTGGTTCGTAATCAGGATTTTATAAATGTAACGCCCACAGCCAGATTTAGATATAATTTTAGTCGTAGTAAACGTTTATCTCTTGATTACCGTGGTTCAACATCGCAACCGAGTATTGATCAAATTCAGCCAATCCCAGATAATACCAATACGCAAACAATCTTTGTTGGTAACCCAACCTTAAAACCATCTTTTAATAACCAGGTAAGAGTTAGTTTTAATAATTTTAATATTGAAAGTGGACGCTTTTTCTTCGCCAGATTAAATTTAACACAAAGCTTTAACAGTATTGGTAGAGTAAGTGTGCCATTAGATAACGGAGTTCAGCAGGTAAGCTATATCAATGTGGATGGTGTTTATGCAGGAAATGCAGGCGCTAATTGGTCGTTGCCACTAATGGCTGAACGTAAGTTAACTTTGAATATTTCAGGCGATGTGAGTTATAACAGAGATGTGAACTTTATTACACCGGATGCTATTAGCGGTTTAACTAAAAATATTACCAATTCGTACGTATTCTCAAACGGCTATAAATTGGTAACCAATGTGGAGAAATTTGATTTAACGGGAGGTATCACTGGAAGTTTCAATCGTTCGTTATATTCAGCTCAACCAACGGCTAATACAAGATATTATACCATTAACCCAAGTTTTGATATCAGTTATGTGTTGCCGGCAAATATTCGCTTGGCAATTGATATCGATTATTACAGAAATTTTGGAGGAGGCGAACGATTTAATCAGGAGTATACGATCCTTAATCCATACATCAGCCGTTCATTCTTTAAGAACCGTGGTACGTTTAAATTCGCTGTAAATGATGCATTAAATCAAAATACAGGGGTAAGCAGAACTACTTCTGGTACTGCCATTACAGAGAGTAATTTTAATGTACTGAAACGCTACTATATGTTGTCGTTTACGTATTCGTTAACCAGAATTGCAGGAAGGAATATGGGGGCCGATGTGCAAATGCCTGGCCAAGGTGGAGGCAGAAGTTTCCGTATGGGAAATTAACATAAACAAAAAAGGCTCGCTTGCGAGCCTTTTTTGTTTAGAAATCTTTTTGTTTGAAATAGTTGGTAGTTGGGCGCAGGCGATATTTGGATAATAAGTATTAGAGCCAAAACTAATTAGCGCTCTATTTGGAATAAATCTAAAGAAACGGTAACTTGCGCCAAAATTTTGCACATGAAACTTTCGCATCTTAAAGAAGGGGAAATAGGAACAATTATCGCTTTTACTGATTTAGAAATGTCAGTAAAATTAATGGAAATGGGATGTTTGCCTGGAGAAGAAGTGCAAGTAGAACGTTTTGCGCCAATGGGCGATCCCATGGCAATACGCGTTGCAGGATATCAATTGTGTTTGCGTAAAAGTGAAGCAGACATAATTATCATAGAATAAATAATTGCGGGTTTGAATAGTAAAGTTGCATTAGTTGGAAATCCCAATACCGGAAAATCTACACTTTTTAATCGTTTAACGGGGTTAAATCAGAAAATAGGGAATTTCCCAGGTATAACAGTCGATAAGAAAGTAGGTCATGCAAAATTAGCAGAAGGCTATGAGGCAGAAATAGTTGATTTACCTGGAACCTATAGTTTATATCCAAAAAGTAAAGATGAAAGTATCGTATTTCAGGTACTAGCAGACAAGGGAAATTCTAGCTATCCCGACATCATTGTTTTGGTTACAGACGCATCTAATTTGAAGCGTAATTTGCTTTTATATTCGCAAGTAGCCGATTTGGGTATCCCGATGATTCTGGCCTTGAATATGGTCGATCTTTCTGCCAAACAAGGTATTGAAGTAGATGCCGATAAATTAGCTGAGAAATTAGGAATTCAAGTAGTTCCTATTTCTGCACGGAGTAACTTTGGTATCGATACATTAAAGAAAGCAATTGCAAATACTACTAAAATAGCTACTCAAGTACAAGAAGTTGACGTACACTTCTTAGCACCCGATGCAATTAATGCAATTAAACAAAAGTTAAATACACCCAATGATTATTATGCCTTGCAAGTACTGCATCAGCATGAATTTTTAACTTTCTTTACCGAGCAGGAGCAACAAGAAATAGAAGAAATAGAGCAATCGCATCAGTTTGAATCAGCTAAAATTCAAGCCGCGGAAACCATTGCTCGTTATAAATACCTCAGTGCAATTATTGCCGATGTGGTAAAAGTAGCGCCTGCACAAGATAAACATCGTACAGAAAATAAATTAGATGCTGTTTTAACGCATAAAGTATGGGGCTTTGCCATATTTTTGCTGGTGCTTTTTGTTATTTTTAATGCCATTTTTGCGTGGTCGGCTTATCCAATGGATTGGATTGAACTGGGCTTTGCTTGGTTAACCGAAACAGGTCACGCTTATTTACCCGAAGGAATGTTAACCAATTTAGTGTTGGATGGTGTGGTAGCCGGTTTAGGTGGTATTTTCGTATTCATCCCCCAAATTGCTATACTCTTTGCCTTTATTTCCATTTTAGAAGATACGGGCTACATGGCTCGGGTAACCTTTATGATGGATAAATTGATGCGAAAAGTAGGCTTGAATGGAAAATCAGTTGTTCCCATGATTGGTGGTTTGGCTTGTGCGGTTCCTTCCATCATGGCCGCGCGAAACATTGAAAATTGGAAAGACAGAATGATTACCATCATGGTAACGCCTTTGATAAGTTGTTCGGCTCGTTTACCTGTTTACATTTTGCTGATATCGATTATTATCCCCGCCAAAACCGTTTATGGATTTATTAATATGCAAGGCTTAGCCCTCATGTTAATGTACCTAATTAGCTTTGTTGCTGCGATTGTGGTGGCTTGGGTAATGAAAGTATTAATTAAAACCAAAGAGCGTTCATATTTTATAATGGAATTGCCCGTATACCGCATGCCTAGATGGAAGAATGTGTTATATACCATGTATGAAAAATCAAAAACGTTTGTGGTAGAGGCCGGTAAAGTGATCATCGCCATATCGATTATTTTATGGGTGCTAGCTTCGTATGGCCCTGGTAATCGATTTGATAAAATTGATCAAAAATATGCTTCAGCATTGGCTGATACTACTCAGGATACGAAACACGTGGAAACTTTAATTGCAAATGAGAAATTGGAAAATTCTTACGTGGGATTATTGGGACACTTCATCGAACCTGCTATTCGTCCTTTGGGCTACGATTGGAAAATTGGAATTGGTTTAATTACCTCTTTTGCTGCACGTGAAGCCTTTGTAGGTACAATGGCAACCATTTACAGTGTGGATGGTGGAGATGAAGATACGGGTACCTTGAGGGCTCGTATGGAGGCTTCTGTGAATAGCACGACCGGTTTGCCCGTGTATACCTTTGCTACAGGAGTTTCATTGATGTTATTTTATGCTTTTGCCATGCAATGCATGAGCACGGTTGCAATTGTGTACCGCGAAACAAAAGGATGGAAATGGCCAATCATACAGTTAGCCTACATGACAGCGATGGCATACATTGCAGCGCTAATTGCTTATCAACTTTTAAAATAAGACCTTCAGTAGAAAAGGTGAAGCATTAAATCCCTGATTAAAATTTAAGGCTTCACACTTTAATGTCTATAAACGTCTTTACTTTTCCCATTAACCCAGTTCAATTTGTCGTTTGATACTTTCTTCTAATGAAATAAGGGTTTCAGTACGTTGAATGCCAGCAACTGCTTGAATTTCTTCGTTTAGCACATGGCGTAAATGATTAGTGTCTCGACAAATTATTTTGGCAAACATGCTATAGGACCCGGTGGTATAGTGTAATTCTACCACTTCTTTAATCTTGCTTAATTGCGCCACAGCATCTTTATACTGAATTCCCTTTTCAAGGTAAATACCTAAAAAGGCGCAAATATCGTATCCGGCTTTTTGAGGGTCGATAATTAAATGCGAACCTTTGATAATACCCATTTCGTGAAGCTTTTTCATGCGCACGTGAATAGTTCCCCCCGAAACAATTAGATCTTTTGCTATTTCTGTGTAGGGTTTTGTCGCATCCTGCATTAATTGTTTTAGAATGTCAATGTCTAGGTTGTCAATTTCTAAATTGGAATTGTCTTTTTTAAGCATATTTTTTAATTATGATAAACGAAATTATTAAAATTTATCAATATTACAAAAATAAAATTAAATGTTTAGAATATTTGCAAGGTATTTATGATTCCATTACATTTGTATCAAGCAAAACGAAAAAAGGAACGTTCTTTAACATTTGCTAAACAATATACTGTAGGGTGGTGAAACAGGCAGACACACCTCCTTGTCTCGGTGGCGGAGAATATGGAAAACCAGCAATGGCTAACCACTCCTTGAAGGTTCGATTCCTTCCCCTACAGCACTTTAGATAATACTAAAGTTTTATACTGTTGGGTGGTGAAATTGGCAGACACGCCTCCTTGTCTCGGTGGTGGGGAATAATGGGATAAACGCAGTTTATTGGGTTGACCACAATTAATTTATTGAACTGTAGCTAACTACCCCTTGAAGGTTCGACTCCTTCCCCAACAGCATTTTTTATGAATAATAAGTTAGTTAATTGAGCAGTCCCGGATGGGCTGCTCTTTTTAGTTTTATTCATTCGCGATTTTAATTATTATTGTATACATCTATTATTTGTCGCGAATTCCCTACTATGAAAAAGAAAATCCTGTTAAAAGACCTTGCAAATAGATTAAATATGTCTATCACAACGATATCCTTTGTTGTTAACGGGAGAGCAAGAGAGAAAAATATCAGCGATGCAACTATTAAGCGTGTACTTGATTTAGTGCATGAGCTCGAGTATCAACCCAATACCCTGGCCACTAGTTTACGTACCGGTAAGACCAAAACTTTGGGTTTCTTGGTAGACGATATTTCAGAACCTTTTTTTTCGGGGATAGCCCGATTTATTGATGAAAAGGCAGCTGAGATGGGGTATAAAATTCTATTTAGCAGTACTCGAAATGATACTAAAAAGGGAAAAGAATTGCTCCAAATTTTTCAGGATAGGCATGTGGATGGTTATATTATTGCTTTGCCTGTTGGTTTGGAACGCGATATTGAGTTGTTAATTGAAACAGGTGTTCCGGTGGTGCTTTTTGATCGTTATGTACCCGGATTAAAATCGGATTACGTGATAATAGATAACCATGCTGCCGTTTTGAATGCTACGCAACACCTAATTAACAATGGGTATATAAACATTGCTTTCGTGACTGCTTTTACAGAGCAACAGCAGATGATTGATCGCATGAATGGGTATTTGAGCGCAATGGAGCAAAAGGGGCTTAAATCGACTGTAATAACGATCGATTATGGCGTAGAAAAAAGTGGGCAACAACAAGTTACCGATGCTTTATGGGGCGATGAAAAGTATGATGCTGTAATTTTTGCGGCTAATTATATTTGTCTCGATGGTTTACGTGCCTTTAGAGATGCCGGAAAAGATATTTATAAAGATTTGGCCGTTCTGTCTTTTGATGATTTTGAACTTTTATCTTTTAGCCGTCCTGCGGTAACAGCCGTGGCACAGCCGCTTGAAGAAATTGCGGAAAATGTGATGAAGATTATGATGAGCCGCTTGCATGAAAAGGATGTTCCACATGGTAACAAGCAAATTGTATTGCCAGCCAATTTAATTGTGAGAGGTTCTAGCCTAGTGAAAAATAAGTAAAAGAAAAGGGAGCAACTATTTTGTAATTACTCCCTTTTGCTTGTGTTTATCGTATGAATTCCTTAAACGGTCATTACGTCTTTTTCTTTTGCTTCAGCGTGTTTATCGACTTTTACGATATACGCATCAGTTAATTTTTGTACTTCAGCTTCACCGGTTTTAATTTCATCATCAGAAACGCCTTCACCTTTTAATTTTTGAATTTTAGTGTTGGCATCTTTGCGGATGTTACGAACGGTAATTTTACCGCGTTCTGCTTCTTCTTTTACTTTTTTAACCAACTCTCTTCTGCGTTCCTCTGTTAAAGGTGGTACCACTAAACGGATTACAATACCGTCATTTTGTGGGTTGATACCAATATTTGCTACTTGAATAGCTTTTTCAATTGCGCCTAAGAGCGATTTTTCCCAAGGTTGAATTACAATTGTTCGCGCATCAGGAGTGTTTATGCTTGCTACTTGAGACAAAGCTGTTTGCGATCCATAATAATCAACAAAAATGCCGTCTAACATTCCCGCCGAAGCTTTACCCGCTCTAATTTTTGTTAATTCAGCTTCACAATGATCGATAGCCTTATCCATTGAAGATTGGGCATCCATTAATTGTAATTGTATGAGTTCGTTCATAATGTATGTATTTCTACAAAAGTATAATTTTCTGTTATTATTTCACTAAGGTTCCGATGGCTTCGCCTTGTGCAATTTTCATGAAATTACCGGTTTTATTCATGTCGAAAACGATAATTGGTAATTTGTTTTCTTCGCAAAGTGTAAAGGCTGTCATATCCATTACGTTTAAGCCTTTTGCGTACACTTCTTTAAAGCCAATTTCGTCGTAACGCGTTGCAGTTGGGTCTTTTTCTGGGTCGGCGGTGTAAATGCCATCTACACGTGTACCTTTTAATACTGCATCGGCTTTTATTTCAATAGCGCGTAAGGCTGCGGCAGAATCGGTAGTAAAGTAAGGGTTCCCTGTTCCTGCACCAAAAATAACCACACGGCCTTTCTCCAAGTGACGTACAGCTCTTCTACGAATAAATGGTTCGCAAATTTGTTCCATTTTAATGGCTGTTAACAAGCGGGTCTTTAAACCAACTTTTTCAAGCGCATCTTGTAGAGCCATCGAGTTGATTACAGTTGCTAACATCCCCATATAGTCGGCTTGTGCACGATCCATTCCACTTTTTTCGGCGCTTAAACCTCTAAAAATGTTGCCGCCACCAATCACAATGGCTATTTGTAGACCTTTATCGTGAACTGCTTTAATGTCTTCAGCGTATTGCTGAACTCGCTCATTATCAATACCGTATTGTTTTTCGCCCATCAGCGATTCGCCGCTGAGCTTAAGTAGGATGCGCTTGTATTTCATGACTCCAAAAATATTAACATTTTTTTAATACCGAACTATGCTTTTGCACAAATGATATAAATTTTTTGTTTTAAGGTGAATATTTCTCTAGTTTTTACGTTTTTCTCTGTTTTACATCGAATCTTATCTTTTGAACTTTGCAGGAACAGGCTGATTGGAAAAGCTACTGCCTTTGTAATCTAAACCTGAGTGTAGTGAACACGTAGCCTTAAGGTTATAGCTTGGCCAGCGGAGTAAAGCGGAAGGCGGGACTGCTGTAGCCATGAAAATGCAGCGTTGTTTTTCTATTTTAGTGAAATTACTTTCGCTTGCTGAGGATAAATCAATTGATAATTTTCGGTATTCCCTTCTGCTAATTCTTTTTGTATTTCCTTTTCTTTACTTAGCGGTGGTTTGCGGTGCGTAATGATAATTTGGACCTTCTTTAAGGCGTCGGCTCCGGTTAATGCGCTTAGATTTTTTAATTCTTCGAAAAATAGTTTTGGTGTTAAGTGGCCAAATAATTGATTTTCGGGCTGTGTGTTGGGGAATGAGACTTCTAAGAAGAGCGCTTTTAGCTCGCCTGAAGCAATAATTGGTGCTACTTTTTGCCACAACTGCTGCAGTTTGGTCGATTTTTCGATGCGGTCAGCTCCGGTGTCGCCTAAATACAGGAGATAGTTATTTTGCGATTGAAGTAAGAATGCGGTGCTTTGGTACGGGTTTACATGGCTAAGGGGAAATGCCGTAGCTTGTAGATTGGTATTTGCAAGGGGATGAGGTTTTTGCTCTTGTAAGGGCACGTAGGTGTATTTGCCAATCGCGGGTTTTTCGCCTTCGTTGGCAAAATTTGCCCAAGCATCCCAGGTGAAATATTTTTCTTTTAAAATTTTAATGACTGATGGGAGTGCGTAAATGTTTTTGTTGGTGTCGGCGGGAGAATTAATAATTAAGCCTGCAAGATGGTCGAGGTGGGCATGAGAGATGAGGTAACCTTTGATGTATTTTCGCTCCACGCTTTCCGGGGTACCATGAAATAATTTACGGTCGATGGCTTTTTTAAGACCGGCATGAATGGTTCCGGCATCAAGCGCAATGTATTGTTCTGAACCGTTAGCGGCGACTAAATAGGAAGATAGGTTGCTTTCATCGTCTCCACCTTTTACTCCCAAAGGGATAATTTTAAAGGCTGGTTTTTGGGCTAGGCTAGGCACGAAGTTTATGCAAAGAAATGCGAGTAGGATACAGCTGAATTTATATAGTTTGGCCATTGAATATAATTTTTTGGATGTGAAGGTTTTGGTCGAGCAGGACTAAGTTGGCTTGATGGTTTTGGGTGATAGTGCCAGTTAAATGGTCAATTCCAATAAGCTCTGCAGGATATTGAGTAGCCATTTTGAGTGCTTCCGGCAAGGAAATATCGCAATGATGAACGCAATTTTTTACGGCTTGTAACATGGTAAGCGAGGAGCCTGATAAGGTTCCATCTGGCATCACAAATTTTTCGCCTTTTAATTGATGTTGGTAGGGGCCGGTTGCGCATTCTGTTACTGCATCGGTAATTAGAAAAAGCCGTTCTTTTAGAAGCTTTTTGCTGAATTTTACTACTTCGTAACTTACATGTTCATTGTCGACAATGATGCTTGCTTTAGCGGTTGGGTGGTTGTAAAGCGCAGTAGGAATGCCTGGTTGACGGTGATGAATAGGACTCATGGCATTGAATAGGTGTGTGGTACTCTGAATGCCTTGGTTATATGCTGCGGTAGCTTGTTCGTAGCTGGCGTCGCTATGGCCTAATGATAACACCACTTGATGGTCAAGCAAATACCGAATTACAGCATCGTCTTGAAGTTCTGGTGCTAGGGTCATCATTTTTATGGAGCCATCTCCAAAATCGAGCAGTTCCTTTATTTCGTCGAGTGTGGCTTTTCTAATGAAATTTTCAATATGGGCACCTCTCCGTTTTGGGTTTAAAAAAGGACCTTCTAGATGTAAGCCTAAGCAATTTTTGGCGTTTTTAGCATGCTCTTTTACTGTTTGAATGCAGGTGTTAAATACTTCAGGTGTATTGGTGGCTAGGCAAATTAAGAATCCAGTGGTTCCATTTTTCAATAGCTCATTTTCAATAATGGTTAAGGATTCTATTGTTGGATCTGCGGAAAATAGCCGACCTGCTGCACCATAAATTTGCAAATCTATGAAACCGGGAACGGTTAAGGTATCGCTTTGTGCGCCATAATCGGTGGTTTTGATTGCTGAAATAAGCCCTTTATCGATGCTGATATCGACAGCATTTATGAGTTGGTTGTCTTGAAAATAGGAGGTGTTGGAAATTACAGAAAGCATGGCAAACGTTTGAGTAATTTTAGTCTTACAATATCAAAGTTACGTATTGTAGCGATATATTTGATTGGCACGATAAATTAAAATAGAAATGATTGATAATCAACATAGCAGAAGAAATTTTCTTAGAGCAGGTGTTACATTGGGTGCAGCAACACTTGCAGCGCCATCTCTTGCCTTTGCGAATTTAGCTGATGCACAAAATGACGCGGAATTTAAGGTTGTAGTAGGACCGTATCTTCAAACGAATTTTAATAATTCGATGACTGTATTGTGGCTGACCAATAAAAATGCGGCAGGTTGGGTAGAGTTCGGGGAAGACCCAAATAATTTGAATCGTAAAGCATATGGTAAGTCGGAATTGGGTTTAATGCCCGCTAATACAAAGTTAAATGTTGTTTCACTTAGCAATTTAAAAGCGGGACAAAAGTACTTTTACAGGGTGGTATCAAAAGAGATTAAGGACTTTCAACCTTACAAATTGACCTATGGTGCGGTGCAGCATAGCGAAGTTGAACATTTTGTGAATGCAAATGTTGCAAAGAGTGAAATTTCTTTTCTGATGATGAATGATATTCACGATCGGCCAGAATCTATTCCTTTTTTGTTGAATATTGCCCCGAAGGAGGCATACGACTTTGTGTTTTTTAATGGCGATATTTTTGACTATCAAACGGATGAGCAGCAAATAATCGATCATATGTTAGCTCCTTGTGTAAATACTTTTGCTAAAAACACACCATTTATTTATGTACGGGGAAATCACGAAACGCGAGGTAAGTTTGCGCGCGAGTTTGCGCAATATTTTATGCATGTGGGGTTTACTGCTTTTACACTAGGACCCGTTCGCTTTGTGGTGATTGATACAGGGGAAGATAAAGAAGATACGCATCCGGTTTATGCCGGCATTGTTGATTTTGATGAATATAGGGTGCAGCAAGCAGGATGGCTTAAGGAGGAAATTAATTCCAAGGCCTTTAAGAAAGCTGCTTTTCGCGTCGTGCTGATGCACATTCCTCCCCGTTTCTCTGGCGATGCCCATGGGCCAAAACATTGTACGGAAGTATTTGAGCCGTTATTGAATGAAGGGAAAGTTGATTTGGTTTTAAGCGGACATACCCACAAGTACATGGTGCATCAGGCGAACGAAAGTTTTAACAAATATCCGCTGATTATTGGCGGAGGTCCTCAAAAAGGAAATAGAACCATTACACAGTTGAAAGCGACTACAAATTTATTGGAAGTAACCATGCTCGACGATTCAGGCAAGGAGGTTGGGAAATTCTCGACCGCTAAAAAGTAATGGGCATTAAAAAACCGGTTAACACATGTGTTAACCGGTTTTTTAATTTATTTGTAAGCTTACGCGCCTAATTGAACACGTTTGAAAGCTGAAACAGTTAAGCCTTTAGATGTGTTATCTAAAAATTTACGTACATCGATAGAGCTATCTTTAACAAATTCTTGGTTTAATAAAGTGCTGTCTTTGTAAAATTTATTCAATTTACCTTGAGCAATTTTTTCTACCATTTCTTCTGGTTTGCCTTCTTGGCGGATAACATCTTTTGCAATTTCGATTTCACGCTCGATAGTAGCAGGATCTACACCGTCTTTATCAACAGCAACTGGGTTCATTGCTGCAATTTGCATCGCAACATCTTTACCAGCCTCAGTAATATCAGCGCCATTAGCACCAGCGAATACTACTAAAACGCCCATTTTACCGTTTGAGTGGATATAAGAAACAATTTTCTCACCAGTGATGTTAGCATACTCTTGGATAACGATTTTTTCGCCGATTTTACCAGTTAATTCAGTAATTGTTTCAGCTACTGTACGTCCATCTTCTAAGGTAATTGCTGATAATTCTTCAACTGAAGCAGGGTTGTTAGCAACCGCTGCAGCTAAAACAGCTTGCGCTAGGTTACGGAAATCTTCAACTTTAGAAACTGGCTCAGTTTCACAGGCTAAAGCGATTAATTTACCATTTGTTCCATCTTCTGAAACTTGGATTAATACTTGACCTTCAGAAGTAGCATTACCAGAACGAGCTGCTGATACTTTTTGACCTTTTTTGCGCAATAAATCAACAGCTGCTTCGAAATCGCCGTTAGCTTCAACTAAAGCTTTTTTGCAATCCATCATACCAGCGCCTGTTTGTTGACGCAATTTGTTTACATCTGCTGCAGAAATTTGAACTGTAGACATTTTATTTCTTTTTTAAATTTAAAAATCTTGTTATAACAATTACAGGTTACAAGTTACAAGCAGCAAGTTAAACCTATATTAAGTTAACTTAAAACCTGAAACCAGTAACCTGCAATTAAAAAATATTACTATTCTTCTGTTTTAGTTTCTTCTGTAGAAGCACCTTCAACTTCAGCAGTTACTTTTTTAGCACGTTTTGGCTCTTTAACCTCCGGTGCATCAGCAGCAGCTTTAGCAGCTACAGCTTCTTTTTCTGCTTCGTCGTCTTTTTCGCGTTTACGTTCTTCTAAACCTTCTTCAATAGCTTTGATAATTACATCAGTAATTAAAGCAATTGATTTAGTAGCATCGTCATTCGAAGGAATTGGGAAATCGATGTTAGAAGGATCAGAGTTTGTATCAACCATCGCAAAAGTAGGGATGTTTAATTTTAACGCTTCTGTTACTGCGATGTGCTCTTTCTTAACGTCGATTAAGAATAATGCTGCAGGTAAACGGTTTAAATCAGCGATACCACCTAAAAGTGACTCTAATTTAATACGCTCACGTTGAATCATTAAACGCTCTTTTTTAGAAAGAATCGAATAAGTACCGTCTTTAGTCATTTTATCGATGTTAGCCATCTTTTTGATTGACTTACGTACAGTAGCAAAGTTTGTTAACATACCACCTAACCAACGCTCGGTTACGAAAGGCATGTTTACTTTTTTAGCTTGCTCAGCTACGATTCCTTTAGCTTGTTTTTTTGTTGATACAAATAATACTTTACGCCCTGATTTTACGATTTGTTTAATCGCAGCCGCAGCTTCTTCAGTTTTAGTTAAAGTTTTATTTAAATCTATGATGTGAATTCCATTACGCTCCATGAAAATGTAAGGAGCCATTTTTGGATTCCATTTACGGGTAAGGTGACCAAAGTGTACACCTGCATCCAATAAGTCTTGATAAGTTGTTCTTGCCATTGTCTTTGCCTCCTGTGATTAACGTTTACTGAATTGGAATTTCTTACGGGCTTTAGCACGTCCTGGTTTTTTACGCTCAACCATACGCATATCACGCGTCATTAAGCCTTTCGCACGTAAAGCAGGTTTTTTCTCCGCATCTAGTTCAACAATCGCTTTAGCAATAGCTAAACGAACAGCTTCCGCTTGTCCTTTAATTCCACCACCTTGAACGTTTACAGTGATATCATAACGACCTGTAAGTTCAGTAACTTCTAAACTTTGGTTAACAATATATTGTAAAGGTAATGTTGGGAAATATACTTTGTGATCTTTACCGTTAACGGTAATTGCGCCAGCACCATCTTTTAAGTAGATACGTGCTACAGCTGTTTTTCTTCTTCCTGAAGTGTTAGTAACTGACATTTCTTAAAGTTTAATGGTTTTTGGAGATTGAGCAGCATGCGGATGAGTTTCACCAGCATACACAAAAAGGTTTGTGTATAATTTTTTGCCCAATTTAGTTTTCGGTAACATACCACGTACCGCTTTTTCAATTACACGTGTTGGATGTTTCGCCATTAACTCTTTTGGAGAGATAAAACGTTGACCACCTGGATAACCAGTATATGAAACATATTCTTTTTCACTGAATTTGTTTCCTGTCAATTTAACCTTGTCTGCGTTGATAACAATTACATTATCACCACAATCTACGTGTGGGGTGTACTCAGGCTTGTTTTTACCACGGATGATCATAGCGATCTTCGATGACAAGCGCCCCAAAATCTCGCCTTGTGCATCAACAACAATCCACTGTTTGTTAACAGTTTTAGCATTGGCCGAGACAGTTTTGTAACTTAACGTATTCACTTGCTTGTATTTAATTTATTAAACAATTTATTATTCCCATTAAAATTGGGACTGCAAAGATAGGTAGAATACTTTTATTATCAAATAGTTGATTGAAAAAATATTAAGTATTTTAGGGATTCCTATTCAAGGAATGCATGATTAGAAGATTATGCGCTTGCAACATGCGGCAATCTATCTAAAAAAACACCAACCTATCAGCCATTAAGCTAATAGGTTGGTGTGCTTGGAGCAATAGTTTATAAAAATTGAATGTTTTGAACAAGGTAGGCTGAACCGAATTTTTGTGGATCGTGCGTAACCGTTGCTTTTATCGAGGTCCATTTTGGTTGTTTTATGGTAGAACTTTCTCGTATCTCTTTTGCATGTAACCAAATCTCTTCTAGTTGATTTTTAATTGCATCACTAGTATACGTAAGTTGAATTTTATCAGGGACAAAGTAATAGTTGGCGTCTTTTTTGGATATTTGGATAGTGGGCCCTCCAACTACATAGCTATAAATTAACTGAATTTCGAACGTAGTATTTCCTTTGTAAGCTTCTTTTGAAACTATATTTAAAAAGTCGTACCAATAAGAAGGACCATCTTGGGGAGGATTTTCTTCGTGATGGAAACGTGCTTTAACGCGGTAGGAATATCCTGGCTGTCTATCTGAAAAGCCCGCAAGTGCGGTGTAGGTTATTTCGTTTTTGGGTAACAAGATTAGTGGATCGTTAGTAGAATTATATTTATGGTCCACTAATAGTTCAACAACTTGTCCATTTTTAAGATTATCTGGACCGATTAATTTATCCTTTGAACAAGAAAATAAACAAATTGTGCAGAGAAGGAGGAAAGAAAATTTCATAGTTTCAGCTTTAGTTTAATTTCTATGGTAAACGAGTAAAAGAGTAAAAACGCTACTGAATCAGTTATTTATATGTAAAAATAATTGGTTTTTTATTTTTTGATGCATCATCTTCTTTTTAAAGGATGTTTTTAGGATAACTTTTATATTCCCGTATCCAATTCCAAAGGGCGAAAGCGGCAATAATTGTAAAGATGAAATATTCAACGCCAAAAAACTTGGCTCCTTTTAAGAAGTATAAATAGGTTGCCACAACATCAATTATCAACCAAATAATCCAACATTCTATTCTTTTTTCAATCATCAAAAAGGTTGTTATGATACTCATTACCAGTATAAACGAATCCACAAAAGGGTAGGCGCTAGGTAAATTGAAAAGCAAGGGAAACCAGTTGTGTAACTGGCTGGCCAATGCGCCTATTAAACATGTTCCGAGCACACCTAGCGCTATCATTAATAGAAATTGTTTACGCGGCATAAAACTAACTTTAAGTTGTCTTTTACGGTCTTCTTCTTCCGGATTTGGATTTGCCCAGCGCCACCACCCCATTATATTGGTAACGAAAAAGAAAATCATTAAAAACATATCGGGGTAAAGCTGTATTTGATAATAGAAAAAGGCCGAAAGAAATACATTTACAAGACCAATTGGCCAACTCCAAATATTAGCCTTGGCAGATAATAGTACGGCAATGAGTCCGGTTATAACTGAAAAAAATTCAATGTAACTCATCGGATAATCGAAAACGGTAAAGAAAAGATTGTTTTTGTTGAAGAATTCCATTTGCTTTATGTTAAAATAGGATGCACGAATGTACTTAATTTATAGTGCTACATTTTTCTTTCATAAACAAAATACTCAATAGCGTGTTAATCATATAACATCCCTCATCCTCAATGTTAACCAACAAATTTTAAGATGTCTTATTTAGATCAGATTTTTGGCTTTCCTATTCCGGTTTTTCTTAAAAATGTAATCATAGCCACATTGGCTGTTTTATTAGGCGTTTTAGTAAAGTTCATTGTTCATAAAGTATTTGTGGCTTTATCGCGCTGGTGGAATTTTATCCTCATAACCTCCACTATAAAACACTTAAAAAATCCTATTGCGATATTTATTCCCATCGTATTTTTCAATTTCTCTATAGAAATAATGTCGCTCTCTGCTAGCATAAGAGTGCATTTAGAGAAGATTATGGAAGTAGCTTTAACCATAATCTTAGCTGTCATCTTAATTAGGATAATTAATGTTCTAGAAGACTATTTTTATTTCAAGTACGATTTAAACAAAGAAGATAATTTAAAAGAACGGAAGATTCGAACCCAAATGCAATTTGTTCGGAAATTTATAGTCACCGTTATTATTTTACTAACAGCAGCAGTCATTCTACTCAGTTTCGAGAGTATGCGTAAAATCGGCGCCGGGTTATTAACCGGCGTTGGTATAGGGGGAATTATTATCGGCTTTGCTGCTCAAAAATCACTTGGAAATTTACTTGCTGGTTTTCAAATTGCCTTTACGCAGCCCATTCGAATAGACGATGTGTTAATTGTAGAAGGAGAGTGGGGAAAGGTAGAAGAAATTACACTCACTTATGTTGTTATTAATATATGGGATCAAAGAAGGTTAATATTGCCCATTACTTATTTTATAGAAAAGCCTTTTCAAAACTGGACACGGGTTTCGGCAGAATTGCTGGGAACGGTTTTTTTGTATCTCGATTATACCATCCCCATAGAGCCGCTTCGTCAAGAACTAACTAGGCTACTTAGCAATAATCCATTATGGGATACACGGGTAAATGTGGTACAAGTAACCGATAGCACGAAAGATGGTTCAATAGAAGTTCGCTTTTTAATGAGTGCTTCAAACTCGTCAAAAGCATTTGATTTGCGTTGTGATGTTCGCGAAGCAATGATAACATTCATTCAAACCAATTACCCTGAAAGCTTGCCGAAGAAAAGAATGGAGTGGAAAGATAATGTAATACGCAATCAATAAAAAAACCTTAACCAAAATTGGCTAAGGTTCTAATTTCTTATTTAAACATTCCTTTAAGTTTGGCTAATTTTTCTTGCAAATCGCCGTCGGCATCTTTTGGCTCGTTACGCGGTTTGAAGTTTTGTTTTGAGTTATTCGATTTGAAATCTTGTTTAGGTCTTTCATCTCTGTTCTTTCTGATTTGGTCTTTCGGCTTATTGCTTTCTTCCGTTTTCATCGATAATGAAATCCGTTTACGGGCAACATCTACTTCTACTACGGTAACTTCTACTTTTTGATGCACTTTTACAACATCATTCGGATTTGCTACAAAACGATTAGCCAATTGACTGGTATGTACCAAACCGTCTTGGTGAACGCCAATATCCACAAAAGCACCAAAATTGGTAATGTTGGTTACAATACCAGATAATTTCATGCCTGCGCGTAAGTCAGAAATTTCGTTTACGCCATCGGTGAAGCTGAATGCTTCAAACTGTTCACGTGGATCGCGACCCGGTTTTGCTAATTCTTTTAAAATATCGTTTAAGGTTGGTAAACCAATCTCGTCGGTAACATATTGTTGGGGTTTAATTTGTTTTTGCAAGTCTGTATCTTTCATTAAAGCGGCAACCGTTGTACCCAAATCTTGCGCCATTTTATCAACCAGGGCGTAACGTTCAGGGTGAACTCCGCTGGTATCTAGCACATTTTCGGCATTACGGATACGCAAGAAACCTGCTGCTTGTTCATATGCTTTATCGCCCAAACGTGGAACTTTTTTCAAGCTTTCACGGTTTTTAAAAGCACCATGCGTGTTTCTGTAATCAACAATGTTTTGTGCCAAAGAAGGACCTAAACCTGAAACATACGCTAAAATTTGTTTAGAGGCAGTGTTCAATTCTACCCCAACGGCATTCACAGCGCTAATTACCGTGTCATCTAAGCTTGCCTGCAATTTAGTTTGGTCTACATCGTGTTGGTATTGTCCAACGCCAATAGATTTCGGGTCAATTTTTACTAGCTCGGCCAATGGATCCATTAAACGGCGACCAATAGAAACGGCACCACGAACGGTTACATCGTGAGTTGGAAATTCTTCTCGAGCCACTTCTGATGCTGAATAAATCGATGCACCACTTTCATTTACCATCACAATGGTTACGCCAGGGATATTCAGTTTACGAACAAACGTTTCCGTTTCTCTTCCGGCGGTTCCGTTGCCAATAGCAATGGCTTCTATGTCGTGTTTTTTGCAAAGTTGTTCTATTTCGTATTCTGCATTTTTTACGTTTCCTTGTCCTGTGTGTGGATAGATGGCTGTATTTTCTAATAATTGCCCCTGTTTATCCAAGCAAACTACTTTACAGCCGGTACGGAAACCTGGGTCGATGGCTAACACATTTTTTTGTCCCATTGGGGCGGCCAATAACAACTGGCGTGCATTTTCTGCGAATACGCGAATGGCTTCTTCATCAGCTTTTTGTTTGCTGCTTACACGAAGCTCGGTTTCCATGGCTGGTTCAAGCAAACGCTTATAGCCGTCTTCAAGTGCTTGTTGTACTTGTTTTGATGCGGCATTGTTGCCTAAAATAAATTGACGTTCTAGTAGTTCAATTGCACCTTCGGATTCAGGTAATGCATCTAAGCGTAAAATGAGTTCTTTTTCGCCACGGCGCATGGCCAATACACGGTGCGAGGCAGCCGTTTTTACGGGTTCGCTCCAGTCAAAGTAATCTTTGTATTTGATGCCTTCCTCTTCTTTCCCTTTGATTACTTCGGCTTTAAATGTGGCTTTTTCTTGAAAGTACTCACGCATTTTGGTTCTCGCTTCGGCATTTTCCGAAATCATTTCGGCAATAATGTCGCGAGCCCCCGCCAAGGCCTCTTCTAATGAGTTCACGCCTTTTTCGGCATCGATAAAAGTTTCTGCTAAGGCATCTAAATCAAATTTGTTCTGCTCAAAGATGTTCAATGCCAGGGGCTCCAATCCTTTTTCTTTGGCTACCGAAGCACGCGTTTTACGTTTCGGTTTGTAAGGCAGGTAAATATCTTCTAAAAGCGCAATGGTTTGTGCTTCGTTAATTTTTAGTTCAAGCTCTGGTGTTAGTTTTCCGAGTTCGGTCATCGATTTTAAGATGGCTTCACGGCGTTTATCTAAATCGCGCAATTGTTGCACACGATCACGAATAGCTGCCACTTGAACTTCGTCTAAACTTCCGGTTACTTCTTTTCGGTACCGCGATATAAAGGGTACGGTTGCGCCTTCATCTAATAGGTTGATGGTGGCTGTAACTTGTTTTTCGGCAACGTTCAGTTCCGCTGCAATTATTTTATGGTGTGCTAGCATCGCGTTTATTTTCGTTTTATTGGGGAGGCAAATTTAATGAGCTTTTATAAGAATAAACGATTTTTAAAATGAAGTTTTGAACATCTTTACGAGAAATTCTTGATAATTATTTTTGGAAAAGCAGGAGTTTGCTTAGGAACTGGGCTATAAACCTCATAGGTTTTAAAACCTATGAGGTTTATAGAGTAGGCTTTTCTATAGGCACTGTACTAACAAATTAATCAACTACTTGGATGTCGTATTTGTGCAAAAGACCCGCCAAGCCTGATTTTGAAAATTTTGCTTTTTTTATTCGATTGGTATCTGGATCTATGGAGTAGTTGTAGGCAGTGCTGAAATCTACTTTTTCTAAAATTGTTCGATCAAAGGTGGCGCTGAGTAAATCGCAGTGGTCGAAAACAGCATTTGCCATATCGCAGGCTGAAAAATCAACTTCATGTAATTGGGTGTTTGTGAAAATGGTTTTTTTGAGTTTTAGCTTATAAAAGGACGAATGGTCTAATTTGCAGGTATCAAAATGGAAAGCCAAACCGAAATCGTTGCAGGTTTCGAAACGGATTCCAAGCATTTTGCAATCTCTAAAACTAACGTCGTTGAAGGAGGTTTTGGTCAAGTTTGCCAAACTCAAGTTACATGAAGTAAATACACAATCAAGGAATTTTACACTGCTTAAATCGGAATTGGCGAAGTTACAGTTTATAAATTTACAGTTTTCGTATTCGGCTTTTGGTAATGCTCTTAAAGTAAAATCTTCTTTGTTGAATGTTTGCTCAGCTACGTAATTTCCAGACATAAAATGCTAATTTTTGTTAGAGCGAAGATAAAAATTATCGTCCGATATTTAGGGTTAGGTAAAAACCTCATAAGTTTTTAAAACCTATGAGGTTTATAAAAAAAAATCCTCCAAGCTTGTGCTCAGAGGATTTATATGTTTGAAAATATGAACGTCTTATTTCGTTGCGTACATTACTTCTTTTACAGCTTTAATTACTTTTTCAGCATTTGGTAAGCTGGCAGCGATTAAGGTTGGTGAATATGGAAGTGGTACATCGGCACATGTAATACGTAAAACAGGTGCATCTAAGTAATCGAATGCTTGTTTTTGTACCATGAAGGCAATTTCACTTGAAATAGATGCCAATGGCCATGCTTCTTCTACCACTACTAAGCGGTTTGTTTTCTTAACAGATTCAATGATGGTTGCATAATCGATTGGACGTACAGTACGTAAATCGATTACTTCCACATTAATTCCTTCTTTTGTTAATTCTTCTACGGCTGGGTTTACTACGCGGGTTAACATTTTACCGAAAGTTACGATGGTTACATCAGTACCTTGTTTGGTAACGTTAGCTTTGCCTAGCTCAATGTAATATTCTTCAGCAGGTACATCGCCTTTATCGCCATACATTACTTCCGATTCCATGAAAATTACTGGATCTGGATCAATGATTGATTGTTTTAACAAACCTTTTGCTTCGTAAGGAGTTGAAGGCACTACTACTTTTAATCCTGGTGTGTTTGCATACCAGTTTTCGAAGTTTTGAGAGTGTTGTGCACCTAATTGGCCTGCGTTACCTGTTGGGCCACGGAAAACCATTGGGCATGAGAACTGACCACCGCTCATAGATAAAATTTTAGCAGCACCATTGATGATTTGGTCGATGGCTACTAATGAGAAGTTAAAGGTCATGAACTCTACAATTGGAATTAAGCCAGCGGTTGCTGCACCTGTAGCGATACCGGCAAAGCCTAACTCGGCAATTGGGGTGTCGATAATTCTTTTAGCGCCAAATTCATCAAGCATGCCTTGACTTACTTTATACGCTCCATTATATTCTGCTACTTCTTCACCTAATAAAAAAACGCGGTCATCTTTACGCATTTCTTCGCTCATGGCTTCGCGAAGTGCTTCTCTAAATTGGATTTCTCTCATTGTATTTTTAACTAACGAGCGCAAATATAATTATTATTGGCTTTGATTAAAATGATTGAGAGATTTTAATCGAAATTACTGTATAATTAAGCACCGACTTAACGGAGTTTTTACATAAGATGCACAATTATAGGGTTTAGTGCCGTGTTTTCTGCCTTTGTTATGCTTCATCTAAATTTTCTCCAAAATGAATGATGTTTCCGTTGTTATCTAAAATTGAAAATTGGCGCATTTCCCAAGGCATATCTTTTAGTTCGCCGTTTGGATGGATAACATTTTGAGCTTTATATTCGGCGTAAAGTTTATCAACCTCCGTTACATTTACATAACAGCCCGTATTTTTAGGAACTGTTTCGTCGTTCGTTGGCCAAAGATGAATGTATAGCCCATCTTTTTCGAATATTAAATAGCCATCCCAATTGTTTTGGAATGTGAAACCGAGCTTTTTGGTGTAAAATTTAATGGTTTCGTCGGCATTTAGTGAGGCTAGGATAGGTATGGCGTAATTGAACATGGTGTTAATTATTTGGGTTTAACAATCCGTAAATTTCAGTATCTAAAAACTGTCCGTTAAAATAATAGCTTTCTTTTAAATAGGCTTCTTTAATAAAATGGTGTTTGAGCAAAACGTGTCGCGATGCATCGTTGTTTGGATTTATGTTGGCTTGGATGCTGTGCAATTTCATGCTTTCGAAACCAAATTGAATGGTTGCTTTTAAGGCTTCCGAGATGTATCCTTTTCTCCAGTAATCGGGATGGAGTTGGTAACCAACTTCTGCACGGTAATTTGCCAAATCTAATCGCCAAAAGCCAATGGAACCAATCATTTTTTGTGGTTCTTCTTTGAGCGACATTACCCAGGCTAAATTTTCAGATTCCCGGAAACCTTCGTTGAAACGGGTAATAAATTGCTTGATGTCAAATATATCATTCGGGCGCTCTCTATCTATGTATTGCATTACTTCCGGATTGGTGCGCAATGCAAAAAGGGCTTCAGCATCTTGTAAAGTATGTTCTCGAAGGAGCAATCGTTCGGTTTCTAATACTGGAAATTGAGCGAAATTTAGTTTAAGCATGATTATTCTTTTGGTATCTCAAATTTAAATTTATTGGCGTATTCTTCTACCTCTTGAATAAATGTTTTTTTTGAATGATGAGTCTCTTGATTTTTGATGTAATTGGTCACAATTTCTACTTTTGATTCACTTACCGAGTTTGCAAAATAATCGTCTTGCCACATAAAAGTTCCATCAACCAGTTTGTTCTTATTTATCCAATAAGCCGATTCACCCTTTATTAGTTGAGCAACTTTGCTGATGCTTTGCTCCCTTCCTAAAGATATTAAACAATGCAAGTGTTCGGTATAGCCGTTCACCGCTTTTAAGTAAATAGATTTCTTTTTACAGTTTTCGATGATATGATTTTGAAGCTGATAACGGATGTTTTTTGTTAAATAGGGATGCCGATTTTTTGTTGAGAACACCAAGTGTACCCAAATTCTTACATACGACATAGTTTATAATTTGGCTAAAGCCGAATATACTGATTTATTTTTATCGTCGGCTAAAGCCGACGTCAAAAATTAAAAGCCATGCTAATAATTGGATTTGACGACGATAATTAAATACATTGTTCGCAATTAGATTTGACGCCAAAAATTAAAAGCCATGCTAATAATTGGATTTGACGACGATAATTAAATACATTGTTCGCAATTAGATTTGACGCCAAAAATTAAAAGCCATGCTAATAATTGGATTTGACGACGATAATTAAATACATTGTTCGCAATTAGATTTGACGCCAAAAATTAAAAGCCATGCTAATAATTGGATTTGACGACGATAATTAAATACATTGTTCGCAATTAGATTTGACGCCAAAAATTAAAAGCCATGCTAATAATTGGATTTGACGACGATAATTAAATACATTGTTCGCAATTAGATTTGACGCCAAAAATTAAAAGCCATGCTAATAACTGGATTTGACGACGATAATTAAATACATTGTTCGCAATTAGATTTGACGCCAAAAATTAAAAGCCATGCTAATAACTGGATTTGACGGTGATAATAAAATGCATTGTTCGCAATTAGATTTGACGCCAAAAATTAAAAGCCTTCCCTATATTCATCGCAGTTGGCTTCAGCCAACAGTCAAATTATTAAAGAATCTGGCTTTAGCCAAAAAATAGTTACTTCCCGAATAAGGTTTTGTAAATAGAGTATTTGTAATTATCGGGAATGGCGCTTGCTTTAAAAGGTGTTGGACCAAATAGTTCTGCTAATTTTTGTTGTAAATTGACTAAAAATTGCGGCTTTATTTCTTCTAAATAATCGCCTGTGAGTACTTGCTTGCCCGATTTAAACCATACTCCGCCCAATTTTTTATCGTTCATGGTTTTTACAATGTATAAGTTGGGTTCAACCGCGGTTTTACCCGAAAATTGTTCGTAGGCATAGGTATAAAGTAAGGTTTGTATCAAGGCTTTGTTGATGTGTTTTCCATCGCTATTGAAGAGTTCATCTACATCTTTAAAGGCTAATTTATCCGAGCCGGTTTTATAATCAACAATTTTGGTAACGCCATTTTTTTCATCCACGCGGTCGATGTAGCCAAATATTTTTATACTTTCTTGTTTGCCGTTTAATTCAAAATCGATCTCGCTTTCTATTTTTTGCTCCAAACTGATTATTTTAAATGGAGTTTGTTCCAAGTCTTTTTGCAAAATAATATCGACATAGGCCTGCACGATAGATAAAATTACTTTCTGCATGCCTTTGTATTCCATATCTAATTTTGAATGGTTGTACATGATTTCGCTGAAGGCCTTTCGAATAAAAACAGGCACATTTTTTTGTTGCGCTTGTATGCGGTTGCTGGTAATTTCTTCGTTGCGTAAATCGGCGTAAAAATATTCCATCACCTTGTGTAAAATGGAGCCAATTTGGTTAGCTTCTATTACGGTGCTTATTTCCTCGGGTTCTTTAATTTCTACAATGTAGCGAAAGAAAAAGTCGATTGGATTGGAAATATACATCGTGATGGCAGATGGCGATAACGCTTTGGTTTTACGAAGGTATGCTTGCAGCTTATTTTGGATAAAATCATTACCTAGCTTTTCAATTTCGACGTTTTCGGCACTTTCAGTTTTTATTTCCAATTCCAATTCGTGATAGCTAAAGTTAAAATTACTTTCGTATTCCAATTGTTTTAAAATTCTACTTACTTCGCCGCTAGTCGATTCATCGCTTAAGCTATTGTAAACCAGGCTTATGTTTTTTGCTCGTTGGATTAGGCGATACACCATATACGAAGAGATGGCATCTAAATTTTCGAGCACTGGTAAGCCGTAAACCCTCCGAATACTGTCGGGGATGAAGCTGCTACCAATGGAAGATTTTGGAATAATTCCTTCGTTGAAACCTAAAATGACTACGTTGTCGAAATTGAGGTTACGAGTTTCTAAAAGTCCCATTACTTGTATGCCGTTTAGCGGGTCGCCGGAAAGAGGTACGGAAATACTTTGTAATGATTTCTGAACAAGTGAAATGATAAAGGGAATTTCTTCTTGATTTATTTGCGGGTTTAAAGTGTCTTCTAAGCGGTTGAGTTCTTGCAAGGTTTTTACAAAAAGCTCCGCATCAATTTTTTTCAGTACTTGTGCGTTGGATAATCGACTGAGTACAAAATTGAGCATTTCCGATAAGTTAGATACTACTTTTTCCGAGGATTCTATCTTTTGGTAAAATACTTGGAACAATCCGCCTTGGCGAATTAAGCGGTCGTATTCAATTTCAGTTTGATTTTCTTTTAAAAGCGCTAGCTGAATTTTATCACGCATTTTTTGAGTTAATCCACTGAGCGGGTGGGTTAAAAATGCTTCTACATTTTTATGCGAAACTTTACTGTGATGTAAAAGTTCTAACTGACTATTGAACCATAAATCGGCCAGACCAAAAATACTGGAGCTGGATAAGGCAAAACCAATGGTAACGTTTAAATCTATTTTTTGTTGGTTGTAATGCGTTGGAATGGTTTGCAAAGTTGGGATTAACAAACTTTCATCGGCCAATACAACAACGGTTTTTCCAATGCTCTCGTTTTGTTGATACTGGCTTTCGAGAATGGTGTTTAAAATCTTAGCTTGCGCCGATTGTCCCTGCGCTTTGTACACCTGAACGTGATGCTCGGCTGTTTTGAATAGGCTGTCTCGTTGTTCTAAAACATTTTTTAACGCAAATTGCTGCATGTTTTTCCGCAGGAATAATCCTGCTTCTTGTAAGGGGTCATTTAAGTAATAGCTATCGGTGTCAAAATAAAACAAGGCTTTACCAGTTTCCTGTAGTTGGGTAAATAATTTTGCTTCGGCACGACTTAAAGCATTAAACCCAACAAAAATGATTTTTCCTTTTTCAAAATCAGCTAAAAACGCAGTATGCTTATGCAGGTTGTCGGCTAAATAGCGATATACTGAGCCATTGGTTAAATAACCTTGTTGTTGTAAAGAAGCATGAAATTTATGGTAAAGCTTTGGCATTCTACGCCACATTTTAATGAAAAGCTCTTGTTGCTTTTTATGCTTTCCTTCTGAATAGGAATTCCAAAATTGGGATACAAATTGATATTGCTCGGGACTTAAGTAATCGAAGTCTTTGTTAATGACAGAAATGTCTTCTAAATCGCGGTAAAGTTTTTCGGCATTTACTAAATCGGCATCAATTTGACTGAAATCGGATAATATGATTTTAGCTAAAGGAAAAAATTTATGGCTACTAATGGGCTCTAGTTTTTCTTCTTTGAGCAGTTGATTGTATAATTGGTGGAGTGTGAAAAATTGCAGGTAAAAATCAGCTATTTTAAAGGTACTGGCTTCGGCAAAAAAATCTTGTATGGTAAAAATTTGAGGGCAAAAAAATGGTTTTTTTATGCTGTTCGACAGGTGTTTTTGCAAATAGGAAGCAGGTCGTTTGTTGTTAAAAACGATGGCGCAATGCTCTAAGTCGTTGCCAAATTTGGCAATTAAATCTTCCGCTACTTCTTGTAAAAAAGGGGTAATCTGCGCAGTCATGTTATACTAATTTCAATTTGCCTGTTTCAGCGTAAAAAAGATAGGTTTTAATGTTTTGGTAGCCCATTTCGGCAAAAAGGCTTTTGTAGGTGTTAAGTTGCTTATCGTGCTGAACACTTTCTTCAAAAGTAAATTTATAATCGAGAATGATAACCTCTTCGTTAAGCATTACCACCCGGTCTGGCCTATAAGGTTTCCCGTTTTCATCAATAATGGTTTTTTCGATGATGTTTTTACTTGGGCTTTCTAAAATTGCTTTCAATTCGGGATGGTTTAAGGTTTTTACAGCCGAATCATAAAAGCTTTGCTGTTCGTCAAGTTTTAGCACACCTTGCAAAACCAAATTGGCGATGTAGTCCTTTGCTTGTTGTTCGGTAGTGGCATTAGCTAAAATATCGTGTAAAATGGAGCCATCGCGCGCCGATTTTTGCATGTTTAGCAAATGCAGTAAGTGTTTATCTTCTGTAGGGACATACAATTCTGATAAACGCGTGGTGGTTGGATACGATGCTAATTGGAAAACGTTTTCTTCTTTCGGCTTGCTGTTCTCTGGTGTAAAATCTATTATTTCATAGAGACCATTTTCGTCAAATTGCGTGTCTAATGCAAAGTTCAATACATCACCCATGTTGCTGAGTTTAAATTCTTTTTTAGCCATGGTGGCGATGTACAGATAATTTTTTGAGCGAGTGGTAGCCACGTACAGCATGTTTAGCGCGTCGATATTGTTGTAGAGTAGCTCTTCATAATAAGCTTCGGCAACGACCGATTTGGCTAATTTTTCATCGTATCGAAGTGGAATACTTTTGAGGGCTTGGTATAATGTGTTTTCCGTTGATACCCAAAAATTGCTACCTGGTTTTCCTTTAATTTCCCAGTTACAGAAAGGAATGAAAACCGCAGCAAAAGCCAAGCCTTTGGATTTATGGATGGTAATGATCTGTACGGCATCGGCACTTTCTGGCGAGGGTAATGATTTTTTAATTCCATCTTCATCCCACCAGGATAAAAAAGCAATAATTCCTTTCTCGCCCATTCGGGTAGCATTGGCTGTTAAATCTCTAAAGGCCAATAAATAAGGTAAATGCTGAATTTGTTCTTTTAAGCCATAGGCATCAATTAAATTTTCAATTAATTCGGCAAGGGGCAATTGCAACCAACTTTGCCATTGCAGGCAAAGATCTGGAGGTAATACAGCGCTTAAATTACTGAGTGTAGTGCTGCTGAGATGAGTAAAATCGCTGGCTGCGGTTACTTTTTTTTGTAGCTTGTGGTAAAGTGAGATACAATTGGCTTTATACAATGCCGATTGTAAATCAACACCGACCAAAACTTTAAGGGTATTAATAATTAACTGAATGGCCGAATTTTTAGAAATTAACAAAGCATCCCCCGATAAAACAGGTAAATTTTCTTCCATTAATCGTTCTACAACCAAGGCAGCTTCAGTATTCGAACGAACGAGTATGGCTATATCTTTTAGCGCATATTGCTGTTCGTTTCGCAATCGATGAATTTCTTCAATTACTTCTTGTAAGGCAATTTCACGAAAAGCTGTTTCTGTAAATCTATTTTCTTCTGGAGTGTCATCGGCCCCAAATCGTTTTATTTTAATGGTGCCACCTTTTTTGGTAGTGGCTGCTAAATTCTGGCTTGCGCCCGCATAAATACTTGGAATAATCTCGTCGTATCGCTTGCTTTGCCACCAGGATAAAATATTTCCACCTATTTGGCTTACATTTTTATTTAATTCCGTTTGCAGCGCTCGCGGAATAGATTGATATAAGAAGTTGTTAAACACGATAATGTTTTCAGTACTCCGGTAATTTTCGGCCAAACTATCATCTAAAACATTGTGCTCGCCAACATCCTCACGTGCTTTTTGATGTAAGATATTCCAATCGCCATTACGCCAGCGATAGATGGCCTGCTTGGTGTCGCCCACTATTAGGTGGTCAATTAAATCCTCACTAGGGGTGGCAATGGCATTGGTTAAAAGTGATTTAAAGCTTGACCATTGGCTGGTTGAAGTGTCTTGAAATTCATCAAAAAGAAAATTTCTATACCGATTGCCTACTTTTTCCCAAATGAAGGAAGGGTTTTCTCCGGCATCATCCGTAATTCCGGTAATTAATTTTTGCGCATCGCTAATTAACAGATTGCCGTTTTCAACACGATATTCCTTTAATAAGTTGGCAATTTCTTGCATCAAACGGAGGTAGTATAAATTTTTGTTAAAAGCTACTGCAAGCTGATAGCGAGGCGAAAACTGCTCATAGTGATGTTGAATTGCCTTTAAAATAGGGTTGATGCTTTCATAGATTTCAGCGCCTGATACATTTTTTTGAAACCATTCTTCCGGTTCGTCAACCAGTTTAAATACATCTTCTATTTTTGTGATATCGTCTTTCGAGATAATTTTTAATTTGTTTAATGGCGACCTTGATTTTCCTTTTAATTGGTCGGTTTCTACGCCATATACATCCATTACTTCTTGCGTATCCTTTACCAAGCGAATAATTTCATCTTCAAAATTTTTTATTTCCGTTTTAGTGTTTTGGATATATTGGGCAAATAACGAATCTAGATTTTCTTCGCCAATTTCGGCTACGGCCTGTCCAAAAATTTGAAAGCGTTCAGAAAATATTTCGGAGGTTAATTGAAATAACTCACTTTTATAATCCCAGCTTTTATTGTTGTTTATGCGTTCAAGGGCTAAATCAATAATCCATTGCAGTAATTGAGGTTTATCGTTTAAGCTTTCATCCAGTTTATCAACGAGGTCGTTTTTGACTTTGTCGATATTCATTTCTAAGGTATAATCTGCATTTAGATTGAGCTCGAAAGCAAAGCCGCGAATTACTTTTTGAACAAAACCATCAATGGTGCTTACCGAAAAACGACTATAATCATGTAAAATTTTACGGTAAATTTTATCGGCTTTTTGTTTTAATTCTTCAGGTGTTAAATTTGGGTAGGCTGCTAAAATTAATTTTCGATAATCGTCAATTTTTTTTGAGGTGTTACCTTTTGCCAAACCAATTAAGACTTCTAAAATCCGTGTTTTCATTTCTTCAGTTGCCTTATTTGTAAAGGTTACGGCCAAAATTTCACGATATTTTGTCTCGCTGCTGAAAAGAAGAGTCAGGTAATGAGTCGTTAAACTGAAGGTTTTACCAGAACCAGCAGAAGCTTGAAGTATTTTTACAGGTTTGGGCATGTGGGGTTTTAATTTCGATTTTTAAACTTACATTATTTTAAAATCTTCTCGAAATAAGGATATCCACATTGTATGGAAAAAGGCATAAAAAAGCACTAAAGCCTACTTCCTAATGAGGGTGGAAACTTTAGCACTTTCAACGTTTTTTTTATTGAAACAACCTTTATTTTTTCTTTTTCTTCTTTTTGATGCGCGAAGGGCGTTTTTCCATTTCATATGGAATGTTCAGTAAATCGCGGATCACGATTGAAGCACAAGCTCCGCCAAAGGCGGCCGGCAAATATGAAATGGTTCCATAGGCCGAACGCTTAAAATTGCTTCCGTCGGTTAAAATAAGCGACTCTTTTTTTACTTCTTCGATCGAAAAAACCGCCTTTACATGTTTTAAAGCTTCTACTTTGTTTAGTCGTTTGCGTATATAGCTCGCAAATACGCATTGATAGGTTTCGGGCAGGTAAGTAATGCGTAATTTGGTCGGATCTACTTTACCTCCGGCGCCCATCGAACTTACAATGGGTATATCTTTTTTTAAGGCAGTTGAAAGCAAGGTCATTTTTGGCATTACACTGTCTATACAGTCCATAGCATAATCGTATGGCGTTTCAAAAATCTCTACGCATTTATCAGGAGTAAGAAAGCTGTTTACCACGTGTAATTTCAGCTCGGGATTAATGGCTAGCAAACGTTCGCGCATAATTTCGGCCTTGCTCACACCGTGATTTGTTGCCAAAGCAGGTAATTGTCTGTTCCTGTTACTTGGATCTACCACATCGCCATCAACAATGGTCATTTCACCAATGCCTGAGCGACAAATAAATTCAGCGGCAAATGAACCAACACCGCCCAATCCAACTACTAAAACATGTTTGTTTTGCAGTTTTTCAATTCCATCGTCACCAACCAATAACGCAGAACGCGAAAGCCAACTAACATCAGACATATACTTTTATTTTTGACAAACCTGTGCTTTCGTTCGAAGCTTTTTGGGTTCGCCTTTGTTAATTAAATCAGATTTATTTTTTTCCAGTTGGCAAAAATACATGCTTTCAACTCATCTACCGAACATTTTTTTAAAATTGCCACTTGAGTATAAATTTCTTTAATAGAAATTTGAGCATCGTCTGTTTCCAGAAAAAAATTGTCTAATGTTGAAACGAGTTTCGCAGCACCTGAATTTTCCTTTAGAATAGCGACTCCAAACGATAAGAAAAAACCTTTTTGCAGCAATTGTTTGCCTAAAGCTTCATGTTTATCGAAACCATGAATAATCATCGGTACCTTTACGTTTAAGCGGTCTTTAATGGCTATTAATTCGGCAAAAGCTTTTACGCAATGAAGTATGAGAGGCTTTTGTAAACGCTCGGCCAAGGCAATTTGACGCTCTAAAATTTGTATTTGCTGAGGTAACGAATCGCCTTTCAGTTTGTCTAAACCGCATTCACCAATGAGTTTAACATGGCTTTTATCCGCTTCACTTTCTAAAATAGCCAAGTGTTTAGGTAAATCGTTCAGGCTGCTATACCATGGGTGTAATCCTATTGAAACAAATTCTTCAGTGTTAAACGCTATAGAATCATGCCCAGCAGAAATGCTTCGAATACATAACGTATCTGCATGTGGTATGGCTTGATGAGTATGGATGTCTAAAAACATAATTCCATTACAAATGTAGTTGCTCTGTAAAGAATTTGCTAATAATCTATTGAATTTGTAGTCTTTTTTATATTTGCTTAAATCTTTTTAGTAAAATGAAAAAAATAATCATCCTATTAGCTGCTGTTTTAGTTACAACGGCTAGTTTCAGTCAAGAAAAAAAACAGGGCGTTCATATTTATAATCCACAGGCAAATGCTAAGGCAGATATTGCTGTAGCAGTAGCAAAAGCATCAAAAGAAAATAAGCATGTGTTTGTACAAGTAGGCGGGAATTGGTGTACTTGGTGTATTGCCTTTCATAATCTTGTAGATACAACTGCCAGTTTAAAAAAGATATTTACAGATAACTACGAAACCGTATTGGTAAACTATAGCCCAGAAAATAAAAATGAAGCTGTTCTGGCCGATTTAGGGTATCCACAACGTTTTGGCTTCCCGGTATTTTTAATTTTAGATGGGAAAGGACACGTATTGCACATTGAAAATTCAGCGTATTTAGAAACCGATGAAATAGGTGCAAATGGTAAAAAGAAAGTAGGACACGACGTTAAAAAAATCACCGCTTTCTTAAAAAATTGGAATTATGCCGCCGTTCATCCGCAACCAGCAAAAGTGAAATAGAAAAATATCAATGACAAAAAAGGGAGAAGGTCGCAAAACCTTCTCCCTTTTTTATTTAAAGGCCATCACCAAACTTGAACGAAGGAGCCACACTTACGGGTAATTTACCAGTAGGGTTTAGTCGGCTATTTATAACTGCTGCTCCTGCAATTTGCATGTAATCTTCTTTTTGGTAGCCAACAAGTAAACCTTTGCTATTTTCTAATCCCGGCAGGTTAGCTAAATTATACGGATTTGCAAACAGCGCAAACACTGCGTTTTTAGTGCTTAGTTCTTTAATAAAACTTTTCACCCCGTTGTTAAGCGGTATGTTGTTGCCCGGACGTGACCGGGTATCATGAATGCTAACAATTATTTGCGAAAACGCAGCGGCTTCGCGCGCTATATTCGAAATTTGCTGCGCCGTAGCATCTTTATCCAAAACATAATAAACCGAATTATAGAAACCTTTCGATACTTCCTTTTGGAAAGCGGTAACACTTGGTACACCAATGCTAATAATAGCCGTTCTTCTTATTGGGATAAGGTTTTTAATATAGTCCTTGCCGCGCAATAACGTAACCGACGCGTTGGCTAGCTCTTGAATTAATGCATTGCTAGCAGGTCTGTTTAAGTCGGTAACAATGTTTTTAGGATCAATCATCTCTTTCCTATAAACTCCTGTCCAATACTTTGCGGTTAAAATTTTGCGAACACTCTCATCAATCACTTTCATATCCAATTCTTGATGCCTAACGGCCTTACGAACTAAAGTAATTGCTCGCTCACTGTTTTCTGAAAGCTCTAAAATATCGTTTCCGGCAACAATGGCCATCAAATCAGCTTGTCCGCCCTTAAAATACTTAACAACACCTTTCATATCCATCGCATCAGTCATAATCAAGCCTTTAAAACCTAATTTTTGTTTTAGAATGCCCGTAATAATTGGTTTAGATAGGGTAGAAGGTAAATTAGGCGTATTATCCAACGATGGAATATTCATGTGTGCGACCATAATTCCAGAGGCTCCTTGCTTAATGAGCACTTTAAACGGATACATCTCCAAGCTGTCTAAACGCGCAGCACTAAAATTTAGCTGCGGCAAGTCGTAATGAGAATCCACGTCGGTATCCCCATGTCCCGGAAAATGTTTCAACGTAGTAATTAAGCCACCTTCTTGCAAGCCTTTCATGTAGGCGCCTACTTTGTTGGCCACATTGTATTTATTCTCTCCAAAAGAGCGATAGTTAATAACCGGATTTTTGGGGTTGTTATTTACATCCGTTACCGGAGCTAAATTCATTTGCATCCCCAAACGCTTAAAATCCTTTGCCACTTCTAAACCCATTTTGTACAAAAGATTGTTGTTTTGAATCGCTCCCAGTGTCATTTGGTACGGATACGAAATTGTACTGTCCAAGCGCATTCCTAAACCCCATTCTCCATCATTCGAAATAAGAAGGGGTATTTTACTAACTTTTTGATATGCATTGGTTACAGCTGCTTGCATGCCTGGGCCGCCCTGAAAAAATACCACGCCACCCAATTGCTCTTTTTTAATAACCTTGCCAACCGAGTCGATATATTTTGGCCCTAAATTGGTGTGGGCACGCACAAAAAATAGCTGAGCAATGCGGTCTCTGCGGCTCAATTTTTTAAAAACAGAATCAACCCACTTTGGTTGATTCGCCAATAAGTCTAGATATGGTTTTTGTTGTGCATTGGCCATAAAAGCCATTCCACACAAAGCAATGAGGGAAATCGTTTTTTTCTTCACGTAATATTTATTGAAACTGCCTGCTAAATTAAGCATCATAAAACGAAATGAGTATAAACCATGTAAATATTGCGTTGCTTATGTAGAAAATCAAGTGCTGTACATTTGTTAATGCACGTCCCGCCCTCCATTGCAAATCCTCGGTCGTACCTCCCTGCGGGTTTTACATTTAGGTCGGGTTTAGGTTGAAGGGTTGCTGCAACAAGCCTCATTCGCCTAAAGAATAAACAAAAAAAGCAGCCGAAGCTGCTTTTAAATGATGTATGCGGTTTTTTAGCGTAAAGTACCCATTTGATAGTCTTTCGGAGGCGTTGCTCCTAACAAATGCTGAACAAAATAATCCCAACGACGACGCATCATATAAGGAGAGTGGGTACCGTATCCGTGTCTGCTATTTGGGAAAATCACCAAATCGAACGATTTGTTAGCCTTTTCCAACGCTTCGGCTACCAATAAGGTGTTGTACGGAGGAACGTTATCGTCCATCATTCCGTGTACCAACATTAATTTCCCTTTTAAATTTTTTGCATAGTTTTGGTTTGCCTGTGCTTCATAATCTGAATTTTCAACTAGGCCATTGTAGCGTTCGCCCCAATCATCCTCATAATTTCTGTTATCGTGGTTGCCCGATTCTGAAATGCCTACTTTAAAGAAATCTGGATAACGGAACATGGCTGCAGCGGTAGCAAAACCACCACCCGAGTGACCCCAAATTCCTACTTTTGTGGTGTCCATCGGGAATTTAGTAGAGAGCTGTTTGATGGCTGCAATTTGATCAGGCAAAGTATTGATAGCCATGTTACCATAACTCATGTCCTGAAAGCTTTTTGAACGCATCGGATTACTGGTGCCTTCTATTACCACCACAATGAAACCAAGCTCAGCCAAGGCTTGATTGTCGCCTCTTGCAGCTGAAAACGACCAACTGCCTACACTTCCGCCCTGTGGACCTGGGTAAATGTAATCGATAACCGGATATTTCTTCGTTGGATCCATTTTTGTTGGCGTAAAAACCAAACCATAAATATCGGTTTTTCCGTCGCCAGCCTTTACCGAAACAGGAGTAGGCGCTTTCCAACCAGTGGCTTCCAATCTGCTAACACTCATTTTTTGAAGCACTGTAATTAATTTGCCATCTATGCTGCGATAGGCGCTTACTTTAGGAACATCGGGTTGCGAGTAAGTATCAAGGAAATAGTTTTCCGAAGGAGAAAAAGTAATTTGATGATCGCCTTTATCTGGGCTTAGTAAAACCAAGTTTTTACCATTGAAATCAATTTTATATAAATACGTAAAATACGGATTACCAGGCTCTCTTCCATTCGCTAGGAAATAAAGAACGCGTTTTTTTTCATCAACTTTAACCAATTCAGTAATCGTCCAATTGCCTTTTGTAATTTGGTTTTTTACCTTACCAGTAGTTGCATCATATAAATACAAATGCCCCCAGTTATCACGTTCCGAAAACCAAAGAATTTCTTTTGTGTTTGGCAAATATCGCCAGTTAATAGCTCCTTGTCCCGATTGAAATTGTGTTTTAACTGTTTCTTCGAAAACTTCACGCACTTGGCCTGTGCGCGCATCTGCAATACGAAACTTTTCTTGCTTATGATCTCTCGAAGTAGAAACAAAAGCAACTTCCGTTCCATCGGCTTTCCAATCAACATCATCTAAGGTTCCACTGCTCGAAATATCATCGCTTAAGGAAGCTCTGTGTGGATCTGGATCAATGTTTAAAGCAATAATTTTAGGGTTTTCAACGTCGATAATTACCCTGCGGATGGTGGCAATAACTTTGTCGCCCGGCAAAGGATATTTCCATGCTTTAAGCTCCGGGGCTCCTACATTGGTGGTTACTAAATACATGTTGCTCACCTTGCGCTCATCCTGTTGAAAGGTGAAAATCTTTTTCGAATCTGGCGACCATCTTAAAATTGGAGCAATACTATGCTTCCAGCCAGCATTATCTGTACCGTAACCGTAATCTTTAACTCCATCAGTGGTTAATTGAGTCAATTTGTTGGATTGAATATCTTTTACATACAAGTTATAATCCTTAATAATTATTGACTTTTTGCCATCCGGCGATACAACTTCCGAAGGATCTCGTCTTCTCGTAGGAATCTCGTTATCATCGTTGCCATATTTAGTAGTAAGTGTTTGGGTTTTCTTTATTGGATCCACGATATACACTTGCTTTTGGTTATTTACTCTGGTTTTATACCAAAAACAATCGTTATCCAACCAATCAGGAAGTATCGAGAAATGGTCTAAATATTTTAGGGTATTATTCATCAAAAAGCCTTCCGCACGTCGGTAGTCAGCTTCCGTGATTGTCTTCTCCTGTTGTGCTTGGCTCAATAATGATAAGCAACAGGCTGTAAAGGTTAATAAGTATTTATTCATAATAAGTTGGTTAAGAGTTCTAAAAATTAGGTTTTCTTTTTTGGATCCTATTTTTAGAAAGGCCGTCAAGTTAAAAAATAAAATTAATTCTAGCAATCATGAACAAGGGCGTTGTACGTATCGATGTTTGTATTTTGCTGTTTTTTAGGGAGGTGGGAGGGGTTTTAGAAAAGAACGAATCCTGTTGGAATAAGTACAAAAAAAGCTCGGAATAAGTATCTTTCCGAGCTTTTTTTGAAAAAACGTTTATGATTGATTAATCAATTACTGTAATTTTTAACATGTTTGTTTTGCCTTTTGCTTCAATTGGCACTGCTGCGGTATTAATCACAATATCGCCTGCTTTTACTAATTTCTTGCTTTTTAGAATTTCGTTAACATCAATAATACTGTTGTCGGTACTTTCAAATTTATCGTAGTAAAAGCCTCTAACACCCCAAAGTAAGCTTAAGGTATTTAACAATGAGCGGTTACCTGTAAAAATAAAAGTTAAAGCTTCAGGGCGGTGACTAGAAATTTCGAAGGCAGTGTACCCGCTTGAAGTCATCGAAACAATACCCATTGCTTTGGTTTGCTTGGCTAAGAAGCAAGCTGAATCGCAAATGGCATCGCTTAAGAATAATTTTGATTTTGGTTTTAGGAATTTATCCGGATTGAATGGATAATTGTTCTCCTCAATGTTTTGGATAATTTTTTGCATCGTTTCAATAACGATTAATGGAAATTCTCCAACCGATGTTTCACCGCTTAACATTACCGCATCAGCACCATCTAAAACAGAATTCGCTACGTCGTTAACCTCTGCACGCGTTGGACGAGGAGTAGTAATCATGCTTTCAAGCATTTGGGTAGCAATAATTACCGGTTTAGAAGCCTCTCTACATTTTTTAACAATCATTTTTTGTAGTAACGGAACTTCTTCCATCGGACACTCAACACCCAAATCGCCACGGGCAACCATGATACCATCTGTTACTTCAATAATTTCATCAATGTTTGCAATTGCTTCAGGTTTTTCAATTTTCGCAATTACACGAGCTGTTTTACCGCGCTCAGCAATTATTTTTTTTAGTTCGATGATATCTTCGGCTTTACGCACAAATGATAAACCAATCCATTCAACATCATTTTGAAGTACAAACTCTAAATTTTCGCGGTCTTCAGGCGTTAAAGAAGGAATTGAAACTTTTGTATTTGGAAGGTTAACGCCTTTTCTTGAGGTTAAAATACCACCATGAACGATTTCGCAAACTACTTCATCTTTTAAATTGGTAGATAAAACTTTCATTTGAAGTTTCCCATCATCTAATAAAATGATTTCGCCTTCTTTAACATCTTGTGGGAAATTTTGATACGTAATATAAATACGCTCTTCGTTACCAATGCACTCGTTGGTTGTGATAATGGTGGTTTTGCCGTTAATTAGGTTAATTCCTCCTTCTTTTACTAAACCAATACGGATTTTTGGGCCTTGTAAATCGGCTAATATTCCTACGTTATAATCGTGTTTTTTATTTAAATCGCGAATCGTATCTAAAACTGCTTGATGATCTGCTTGTGATCCGTGTGAAAAGTTTAAACGGCATACATCTAAGCCGGCATTAAACATACTGAATAACACATCTGGTTTAGCAGATGCAGGGCCTAAAGTGGCAACAATTTTGGTTCTCGAATGAAAAGGTTTCATTTAATTATTTGATTTAAGCAATGCGATTTATACGCTAATTCAGAATAAAATTAGCAAATGGCATTCAATTTTATATAGTATATTTTGTTATTTGTTCTTGTTTGTTGCGAACAAATATAGTGTATTTAATACACCAAGTATACAAAATTTATATTACCAAATTTTCTTTGCTCTTTAATTTGCTGGGATCTATTTTTGCAGCCACCTGTATATCAGATAGTTTATTGAGTTCTTGAAGAAGGTAATTTAGGTCTTCACTGTCTATAAATTCTCGAATGATGATAAAATAGTCAACATTACTCATTTCGGGAACCAGTAATCCATCGCTACTACGGTTGCTTAATAGGTAATATTCTACCTCGCCTTGCTCTACAAAGAAGTAATATTTCGAAAAATACCATGCTGGTTCATCAATATTGAAAAAAATTTCATGGTCATCTATCTTCTCAAAATGCAGTCCTAAACGCGTATTGATTTTATGACAAAAAACGTAGTCTTTTAGGGGCGCCGTTATTGCAATTAGTATAAAATCAAGGTCTAACGTTAATTTTAGGTAGGTTTTATTCAAAGCAAAATAAATTATTTACAGGGCAAAATTAAAAAACTAATTCTATATTCGCTCTGTTATTTAGGTGGCAAAATATGCGATCGAAATAAAAACATTTGAAAATTGTAAGAATTTATTTTTCTTTGCACAGAATTATTTAACCATTAAATTATAAAATTATGTCTGATATTGCTTCAAGAGTTAAGGCTATTATCGTAGAAAAACTAGGTGTTGACGAAAGCGAAGTTACGCCAGAGGCTTCATTCACCAACGATTTGGGTGCAGATTCTTTAGATACTGTAGAGTTAATTATGGAATTTGAAAAAGAATTTAATGTAGCTATTCCTGATGATCAAGCTGAAACCATTGGTACAGTAGGTCAAGCAATTGCTTATTTGGAAAAAAACGTAAAGTAACAAACACGCTTTTTTAGTATAAATGGGATTAAAAAGAGTAGTAGTAACAGGGCTGGGTGCGCTCACTCCTATAGGCAATAATGTTCCTGAGTTTTGGGAAGGATTGACTAACGGGGTGAGTGGCGCTGCTCCTATTAAGAGTTTTGACACTGAAAAGTTTAAAACAAAATTCGCTTGCGAGGTGAAAAATTTTAATCCAGAAGATTTTTTGGAGAAGAAAGAAGCGCGTAAGCTAGATCCGTTTGTACAGTATGCTCTTGTAGCAACTGATGAGGCTGTGAAGGATGGTGGTTTTGATTTTACGAAATTAGACACCAACCGTATCGGCGTTATTTGGGGTGCAGGCATCGGTGGATTGAAAACTTTTTTAGACGAGATTAGTAATTTCGCCAATGGGGATGGTACGCCACGGTATAACCCATTCTTTATTCCTAAAATGATTATTGATATTGCTCCAGGGCATATATCAATTAAATATGGCTTACGTGGGCCAAATTTTGCAACAGTTTCTGCATGCGCCTCTTCTACCAACGCCATGATAGATGCATTTAACTATATCCGTTTGGGTATGGCCGATGTAATCATCAGCGGAGGTTCTGAAGCCATCATTAATGAAGCTGGAATGGGTGGCTTTAACGCCATGCATGCATTATCAACACGTAACGATGATCCGCAAACTGCATCGCGCCCTTTTGATAAAGATCGTGATGGTTTTGTTGCAGGTGAAGGTGCGGGAACTATTATTCTCGAAGAACTTGAACACGCCAAAGCAAGAGGTGCAAAAATTTATGCAGAACTTGTGGGTGGAGGTATGAGTGCGGATGCAAATCACATTACTGCTCCACATCCAGAAGGTTTAGGGGCTACGATGGTAATGACCAATGCGTTAAAAGATGCTGGTTTACAGCCTGCTGATATTGATTATATCAACGTTCACGGTACTTCAACACCGTTGGGCGATATTAGCGAGGTAAAAGCAATTGGAAATGTATTTGGTGATGCCGCATACGACCTGAACATTAGTTCTACAAAGTCGATGACCGGCCACCTTTTAGGTGCAGCAGGTGCAGTAGAAGCGATAGCATCAATTCTTGCGGTGAAAAACGACATTGTTCCTCCAACAATTAATCACTTTACGGATGATCCAGGCTTTGATCCTAAATTGAATTTTACATTTAATAAAGCGCAAAAACGTACCGTTAATGCTGCTTTGAGTAATACATTCGGTTTCGGAGGTCACAATGCTTCTGTGATTTTCAAAAAGTATGAAGATTAATTTGAACAGCGGTTCGATATAATTTTGGTATGCTTGTTAAAAATAGATAACTTAGTTAAGTATGCTAGTTAGCCTTTAATTGTGTTATTAACTTAATGCCGATATTAAAATTATATAAACTTTATATCTCTCCCGAAAAGGAGTTTGTAAAAAAGCTGAAAAATATTTTGGGCTTTGTGCCAGGCAATGTTGCGCTATATAAAATGGCGTTTAGACATCGTTCGGTCGCAAAAATCCTTAAAAATGGCAGCCGAAGTAGCAATGAACGATTGGAGTTTTTAGGAGACGCTGTATTAGGTTCGGTAATTGCCGAATTACTTTTTAAACATTACCCATACAAGGAAGAAGGTTTTTTAACCGAAATGCGATCGAAGATTGTAAATCGGGCAAATTTAAACCAACTAGCCAGAAAAATGGGATTCGATAAATTGATTCAATTCGATCAACGATCTGTAAGCATTCAAACCAAGCATAATTCTATGCTTGGTGATGCTTTTGAAGCCATAATTGGTGCCATTTATTTAGATAAAGGATACAATTTTACCAAAGATTTCTTATTGCGCAGAATTGTAAAACCTCATATCGATATTCACACACTCGAATTAACCGAAACAAATTTCAAAAGTAAATTGATTGAGTGGTGCCAACGCCACGGAAAAGACATTATGTTTGAATTGGTTGAAAATGGAGAAGGTGAAAGCGCCAAACTTTTTACGATAAGCGCTGTAGTGGAAGGTGAAAACGTAGGTACTGGAAGAGATTACAATAAGAAGAATGCCGAAAAATTAGCCGCTGAAAAGGCTTGCGAAACGCTGAGTATTTAGTAATTTGGCTGTTTATCTCATTTATAAATCCTGCTATTTGCTCAATTATCCAATGCATTTTGGAAAATTGCTTCGAGCGAAAACAAAATTCTTTATTTCAAACTAATTTTCATAGATAATCTTGTTCGCTGGAAAAAGAAAAAATTAGTAATTATTTTTTTACACTGTTCAAAATTAGTATCTTCCAGAAAGTAATGGGTATGGAGGGACTATTAGTTCTTTTTCATTTCTCCATTCTTTATTAAGTTGCTTAATTTTTAAGAATTGAGCAAACATCCCCGTTTAAAGATATGCATCTGCAACAGATATCTTATAAACGTCCATCCAACCATCCCGCAATACTTATAATCAACTGCTTTCAGGATAATGTCTTGACGGCATTTTGCTTATTAAAAACCATTTGCAATACGAAGTTTTATGTCTTGGATAAAAAAACTATTCAGCAGTCAATCTGCTTATCTTTCTACCGAAGAAATATTCGATCCTTTGAATCCTGCGCTTCAAAACGATCCAGAATATCGTGCTCAAATGGAAGCCATGCATGCGCGCAACGATATGGTGCAGATACAAGAAGAACGTAACAAGAAAGAAGAAGCAATAGCCGATCAATTGGTTGTTATACAAGGGGCAAAAATAAAAATGGGGGCACATTTGGGTGAACTCAAAGTTTTAAATGATGTACCCACTACACAAGGTAAATTAACCGCAACGGTTGTAGAAAAGCAGATAGCCAACTTTACATTTTATGATGGTTTTCAATTGCTCAGCATCAACGTCGATTGGCAAAATCAGGGCAACTACAAATTGCAAGACAATGAGGTGCTGATCAAAAAATCGACCTTGCAGGTTACCGGAAAAATGCCTGGCAATAACCCGCCTGAAAGTGGTGCGATTGAATTTATGGATTCTGGCCAAATCAATATACCCGAAGAAATTGATACCACAGGAGCGCCTGTGCCACCAACTTTACCTCTAGATTTCGACCTGGAACTGGAACATGTAAAAGAAGATTTTGTGCCTTTTGGAATCCCTAACTACGAAGGCGCAGCCGAAAACGATAAGATTAGGTTTAAACTAAGGGTAGCAGGTGAGGGCATTAATTCTTGGCACTTAAAAATTAAACAAGGTGACAATTTAATTTATGAGCTTTTTTCCCGTTCAATCGAATTTGAAGAGATCACCATTAATGCAAAAGCAAATCCAAATGGCTCTAACCTACCTGTTTCACCAATTGAAAACACTGTGCAGGAGAAAAGATTTTGGCCTGCAGGAACCTATTTGATTGGTTGGGATGGCTTTGATAAGAATGGTATTTACGATAGCGCGCGAATGAAAAGCAAAGAAGGTTTTACAGTAAATATTATGGGACAGGGTAATTTCCTTAAAAAGGAATATACCCTAAAAAAGTCAATTAAGTTTAGCCATAAAGAAGTGGATTGGGTGGATGTGAGAATTGATAAAAACAGGAAAAGAATTGATACAACTTTGAGAGTTAACCTTACTGATGGAGGAGCGGAGGGATTGGAATGTATAACAAGAGACATAGATGCTGATCCAAAATTTAGAGTTCCGGTAACGGAATACCCCTGTGATAAAATATCTAAAGAGGCCTTAGAATATTATGGGATGCCTCCAATTAAAATGAGAGCAAGGTCATATGAAGAATTAGAAAATTTAGCATTGCAGGGGATTAACTATTTTTGGTCTAGAAATTCTAAAAATATAGGAAATGGGGTGAATATTGGTTCTGAAATTTATGAAGTATATGTCGATGCAAAAGCAAATAAAAATGGTTTAGCAGCACCTAAGATAGTTTATCAAACCAATTGTGAAGAAGGAAGATCTAGGAATTTTGAAGCTTCAAGAATATTATTCTTTTATGAAGGATATTTGTATAGAAGTGATTGGATTGATTATTCTAAAACCCATGAAAGATATAAAAATAAAGGGTGGAAATATAAAACAGCAAATATTGAAGATTATAAAATGGTATCTGCCCATGAAATCGGACATGAAATATTACTTGCTTATGGGGGGCATATTTATTCTAAAGCTCATAAAGGAACCACCACAGGTATAAATATGCTTACTCAGGATGTAGATGATGATGCTCCAACAATTTATAATGACGGCAAAGAAATAGATTTGATGAAATATTATCAAAATTATTATGATATTCCTAGAACAATAATATCAGAATTTGATTTATTAAAAGTGATTTGGCTAACCAAATTAAAATAATATGAAGTTTTTTATATGCTTGCTTTTTATTCCTGCTATTATTAGTTGTAATAAAAAATATGTGATTTATAATGCTGTTAAAGGAAACCTATTATCCTCTAACAATCACAAACCAATTAAAGATGCAAAAATATATGTTGCAAAGTTTTCCTCAAATAATTTTGACACAATTAGAACTTCAGCAAATGGTAGTTTTTTTATTGATGGACTAGAATTAACTCGTAAATATTTGAATGAGCAGTTAAATTTATCTTATGAATATAACATTGAAAAGCACGGCTTTAAGAAAAAGACAATTATTATTAAAAACTTAAAAGAAACAAGCAAGAATAAACTTGATACTATCGATTTAGGAAATATTTATTTAGAGAAAGAATATTAATAACAGTCTAAAAAGTAAATTTTATACACGGTCTAAGTAATAATTCAACAATAATCGGATTTCTGCCTCAGAAAAAGATGTTCTGAGTTTGATTTGGCTAACAAAATTTAAAATAAATTAAAAGATATGGTGAAAATTATGCTCTTAATAATGGCAATAGGTTTAGTTAGCTGTTCCGAAAAACATGGATTTATATGCGATGAACAATCAAGAAAGCCTTTGGAGGGTGTTATTATTGTAGATATAACCGATTCTTCAAAAATATTTTTGACAAAATCAGACGGAAAATTTTCATTTTCTGACTGTAATAATTTAGTTATAAAAAAACTGGATACATAGTAGATACACTTGAAAAATATGGATGTAAACCAAATGGAAAATGTTTTGAGGGGCACATATTTTACATGAAAAAGAAAGAATAATGTTTAACCTAAATAGTATTTATCTGCATGTGAAATAAATGCCTACTGCATCAATAATTGTAGGAAAACCGCATATAAAAGCCAGAACTAGGAGTTTGATTTAGTAAAATTATTACGGTTAACTAAAATAAAATTAAGATGAAATTTAAAAATCTGAGTTATAGAAATTTGACATCCCTTACTTATTCTTCTAAATTTCAAAAAAATATCATAGCGGAACATGTAACGACTTTGATCAAAAGTAAATTAACCTCAAGTCTACCTTCCTTTGCCTAAAGTATCTGTAAATTTTTTAGATGATTCTTTAATGTACTTGATGTAATCGTAGCTGTTCCAATATTGGGCTTTATCGTAATCTGGTCTACAATTTAACATGTATTTTTCTAATTTTTCCCCGTCTAAATCAGTATTGTTTTTAATAATAGTTGCGTTGAAATAGACATCTATTTCACTTTGTTTAAGTTCATTGTCGGCGTAACGACTAAAGCGGCGAGCATTTTTAGGGTCTTTACCTATTAAATTGTAAAGTGCATTGAGGGGCATAAAAAACGAAGATAAGAAGGAAGATTTGCCTCCATTGTAAACGCCTTTATTCTTGAACTCGCGTTTTATCTCTTCTAAATCTTGCTTTTTGGTATTCCCATAAATGGTTACGTCATTTAGTTGGGTGCTGCTTTTTATCAGGTAAATAATCAAATCTTGGCCACTTTGCACAACGATTTGTTGGTCGATTAAATTTCGCTTTGTAATTTTAAGGGTGTCGCCATATTGTGCCTTAATTTGGAACATCCCTAAATCGTTACTCCCAACGGCGAGTTTGGTTCGTGTATTACTTACTTCAGCGAGCGCAACGCGTAAATTACTCCCTTTCTCGAAAACAACCCCTTTTATCAAAAAAACTTGTGCATTCGCTATTTCGTATGTGCAAGCTAGGCAGCAGAAAGTGAAAAAAATGAGGAGCTTATTTTTCATGTGGTGTAAAGTAATTTTAAGTAAAATTAGCAATTATTAGCCGTGTAAGCGTTAAAAAACGTTAATCTTTATATACGGAGGACTTTTATGTGTTTTACTTAATCTCCTAGCTATAGTGTAGTACACTTATCTCGAACAGCATTTTTGTTAAGGTTTTTGGTATGGTGCATTTGCATTTTTTGGAGATAATAGAGGCTTAGGGAGTTACAATGGATGATTCGGAGCGCGCACGTACAGTGCGGTTTTAGCCTTACTTATTGATGGGCGTTTGCATGATTTTGCACAGACCACGCTAACTAAACCCGATTGGACGAATGCCCTTTAGGGGCAGAAGGGAAAGCGGGACTAAAGTTTCCGAAGAGCAAATGGCCTTTCATTTTCAAATTTTATGAAGGCGATTTGTCTTTGTAGCTAAAGCCCCTTATTGATGGTTACAATGTTTTTTTATGTCGATATTTTACAATTAGAAATCGGTGTTGATTTTAGAGCTTGCATTAATATCGAATGATTCGGCTAAATCTCTACTCATGTAGTGCGCACAATTTAAGCTGGTCTCATTTGTTCTGATCTTGCTTCGTTTCGCTCGGGTAAATAAATCGTCGGCAGTTGTGGGCTCTCCTGAATCAGGTGCTGTATTTGCGTTTTTAAAAATAATCTCCGAAATGGTTACTCTGTATTTTCCTTCTCTGATTTGAATAATAACATTCGCCTGAATAGGCGTGTTCATGATTTCGGGGGTAAACAGATGCGTTCCTCCATATTTTCTGTAATTTATAAGAAAATCGGTTAGTCTGCCACTTAATTGTTCGTCATTTTGATTGGCGTCCGATGTTAATTGAAAAGCTTTTACCGAAGGCAAAAATAGCTTTAGTTTCTGCTTTAATTCTTTGTTAGATAAAGTGGTAAAATACGTTTTCTCAAACAGTACAGCATTATTCTTCAGGATTAGGCATGAATTGGGTATTGTGTCGGCTACAGATGCGATTACTTTTTCTTCTGTTTGGTTAGGGTTTACTACCGACAGAGCCTTACAATAGGTGGTTACAATTAAAAGGGATAATAGGATTAATTTTGTTTTCATGTGTGTTTTGTGTTAAGGTTTCAAGAGAGGGGTAATCAATTATCATGCTAATCTGCTACAATGGAGAATTTTAGAAGGGTAGAATTACTGTTGCTATTAACTCTCTTGCTTTTTAGAATATGAAATGGTTTATGTGGTTGAATGTTATTTTGTGTTATAGCGTATTTATAGGTAGCTTTGCGCATGATAAAATCCATGACAGGATACGGCTTAGCAACAGCCGATTACGCAAATGCAAAATATAGCGTCGAAATTAAGTCGCTCAACAGTAAGTTTCTAGAGCTTAATTTAAAATTTCCTAAAGCTTTTTCAGAAAAAGAAATTATTCTGCGCAATGTTTGTAGCAAAGATATTGAGCGAGGTAAAGTTAGTTTAACCATCAACGTTGAACGCATGGCTGGCGAGGTAACTGGAGCAACCATTAATACGGCGCTATTAACCCATTATTACAATCAATTAATGGCTGTTAATACCGATTTGAATGCGAATAGTAGTAATTTGTTGCAAGTAGCATTGAATTTCCCGGATGTAATTAGTTATAAAGAAGAGAGTGTTTCGGAAGAAGAGTGGAATCACCTATTTAAGGTTTTTACTGCAGCTGTAAGCAATTTTAATGCTTTTAGAGAAACAGAAGGAGCGGTGTTAAAAGCAGATTTAGAATTGAGAATTACCAATATTTTAACCTACTTTAAATCAATTGAAACGCTTGAACCTAAAAGAATTGTTGCTATCCGTGAAAAATTTGAACAGTTCTTGGACGATGCGGTAGGGAAGGTGAATATTGACCAGAATCGTTTTGAACAGGAATTGGTGTACTATATTGATAAAATTGATATTACAGAAGAGAAAACGCGTTTAAAGAGCCATTGCGATTACTTTTTGCAGACTTTAAAGAGCAAAGAGGCGAATGGAAAGAAAATGGGTTTTATTTCTCAGGAGATTGGCCGCGAGATTAATACCATGGGGGCAAAAGCCAACGATGCACAAATGCAACAATTTGTAGTGGGTATGAAAGAAGAGTTAGAGAAAATAAAAGAACAATTACTGAACGTATTATAAAAGGCATGAAGCTTAAGGACTAAAGATTAATGCTTTGGACTTTCTGCTTTAAGCTTTAAGCTTATAAAAATGAAACAAGGCAAATTAATTATATTCTCGGCGCCATCGGGAGCAGGTAAAACAACTATTGTACACCATTTGTTAAAGAAATTTCCGGAATTAAGTTTTTCTATTTCGGCAACTACTCGCGAATCGCGCGGTGCTGAAACGCACGAAAATGATTATTATTTTATTAGTAAGGAAGAGTTTTTGCATAAGGTTGCTCGTCAGGAATTTGTTGAGTTTGAAGAGGTTTACAACGGAACATTTTACGGAACCTTGCGTTCGGAAATTGAACGTATCTGGAACAACGATAAACATGTGATTTTTGATATTGATGTGGAAGGTGGGATTCGTTTAAAGAGAAAGTACGAAGATGATGCACTAGCTATTTTTGTGCAACCACCTTCGTTAGAGGTGCTAAAAGAGCGTTTAAGCGGCAGAGGTACCGATAGCGAAGAAAAATTACAAGAACGTTTTGCAAAAGCTGAAAAGGAATTGTCTTACGCTGATAAGTTTGACGTGATTTTAAAAAACTACGACTTGGAAACGGCCTGTGCCGAAGCTGAACAACTGGTTAGCAACTTTTTAGAGCGGTAATTTCGTTTAAGTTATTTTTAATATTATCTTTATAGTATGACTGATATTCAATTATATAGCCAAATATCTTCTTTATCTTCAGAGATGAAACAAAAGGTGTCGGACTTTGTTGAATCGTTGGTGGAAAAATCTAAGGAAAGTAAAAAGCTGAAAGAAAGGCAATTTGGTTATGCAAAGGGTTTTTTTAAAATGGCTGATGATTTTGACGAATCTTTAGACGATTTTAAAGAGTATATGTAATGCATTTTCTATTAGATACGCATGCTTTTATTTGGTTTATAAATGGGGATTCTTCTTTACCCAAAAAGGTAATCGCTGAAATTAAAAATTTAGACAATCGTTGTTTTTTAAATATAGCGAGTATTTGGGAGATTGCTATTAAATTAAAACTTAATAAACTTTCTTTCCAAGCTGACTTCGATAAAATTTTAGTATTCTTAGAGGAAAATCAGATTGAAATTTTACCCTTAACATTTCATCACATTCAAATGCTTAATAAATTGGATTTTTTTCATCGTGATCCATTTGATCGGATAATAATTGCACAAGGTATTTCTGAAGAATTAACCGTTTTGACTAAAGATGAGAACTTTCATTTATACGGAGGGAAAGTTTTTTGGTAAATGATGAAAACAGGTCTTTTTTTTGGTTCGTACAACCCCATTCACACTGGCCATTTAATTATTGCTAATTACATGGCCAACTACACCTCTTTGGATGAGGTTTGGTTGGTGGTTTCGCCGCATAACCCTTTGAAAGAGAAAAAGGGCTTGGCCAATATGTACGACCGATTGGAAATGGCCAAATTGGCTACAGATGGTACAGAATACATTCGTGTGAGCGATATTGAATTCTCCTTACCACAACCTTCGTATACGGTAGATACCTTGGCTTATTTGGAGGAAAAATATCCGAATAGGGAGTTTGTGTTGATAATGGGTGCCGATAATTTGGAATCACTAAAGAAATGGAAAAACTATGAGGTGATTTTGAAAAATTACCAAATTTATGTTTATCCGAGACCAGGTGCAATGGTAGATGAATGGCTGAGTCATCCTGCCATCACTTTTACAGAAACACCATTAATGGAAATTTCATCTACTTTTATCCGCAAGGCCATTAAGGAAAAAAAATGTGTACAGTTCTTTTTACCGGATTCGATAATTGAGTTTATTGATGGTAAAGGAATGTACAAATTGTAAATTGTGAGGTTTCGGCTATTTCTTTCGCTTTAGACCTCACAATTTTATCTGGAATTAATACAATAAGAAAATAACGGGTTGTTTATGTAAATCGATTGATTCTTTACGCCAGTTATAAATGCTTTGTGTTTTTATAAATTCATTTTCAGCTGTTAAATTGCTCGCAATGCAAAGTTGTGTATGCGGCTTACAACTTTTTAATACTTCCTCTAACAATTGATTGTTACGAAAAGGGGTTTCGATAAAAATTTGGGTTTGTTTATAGCGGCTGGCTGATAAATCTAAATCTTTGATTCGTTTACTACGTTGCTCTTTGTCGATGGGTAAGTATCCCCAAAAGGCAAAACTTTGACCATTAAACCCTGAAGCCATTAAAGCGAGTAGAATAGAACTTGGCCCCACAAGAGGCACAACTTTAATTCCCAGTTTATGTGCTTCAGCAACAATATCAGCACCCGGATCGGCAATCCCCGGACAACCAGCTTCGCTCATTAACCCCACATCTTTTCCTGCTTTTAGTTCATGAAAAAATTGACTTAAATCTTTGCGATTATGCTTACCGTAATCGTGCACAATTAAATCTTTTTGCGGAGTTTTTAATCCGGCTTCTTTCAAAAATTTACGGGCTGTTTTACTGTTCTCAACAATATAGGTGTCTATTTGGTTAATGGTGTCAACCAAATAGGGGGTAAATGTTTTATGTGCCGCCTCTTCTGCTAGAGGAACTGGAATTAAATATAAAGTGCCGTTTTGCATGAAGCAAAAGTACTCAGAATTAATAGATTTTAAGTTTTAAAAAATACTTCAAATGCAGAACAAACTTTTTAAAAAAATTAATTGTAGCAAATCTTATTCTTTTATGACCGCTTTTCCACACAATAAATACACGAAAAGTATGTTCTAAGAGTGGCTAAAATACATTATACTGCCATTATTGGTTGATAAAAGCATTGCTATGCATGCATATTAAACTTTTTGAAGTTTTGGCGTTCTAATTGATATACACAGGTTAGGTTATTAAAATAAAACACACAAATGAAAACACTGAAATTTTTGGCACATGTGCTGGGGCTTTTCATGCTCTTTGTCGGAACCACAACCTTAGCCAGGGCACAAGGCTATGACGATGTTTACCAACAAGATGGATACGCAACTGATGGGGTTGTTTCATTGCAAACCTTTTATGATGAGCTTTCACCTTATGGTACTTGGATTCAAGATCCTCAATACGGGTATGTATGGCGTCCGAATGTAGATCAAGGCGATTTTCGTCCCTACTACACAAATGGTCGTTGGGTAATGACCGAATATGGAAATACTTGGGTTTCGAATTATGATTGGGGCTGGGCACCCTTTCACTATGGTCGTTGGGTAATTAATCGTTATCGCCAATGGATTTGGCTTCCAGATACAAACTGGGGACCGGCATGGGTTGATTGGAGAAGTGGCGGTGGGTATTATGGTTGGGCACCGATGGCTCCAACGGTTGGTATCAATATTAGTTTTGGTCGTGGGTATGTGGTGCCAGAAATTTACTGGAACTTTATTCCGCAAGCCAGTATTTACATCAATGTTTTTCCACGTTATGATTACGCACGAAATAACTATTGCTATCGAAACACAACTGTAATTAATAACACCTACGTTTATAGAAGCAGAACATATTATGGTGGCCCTCGCATGGAAGATATTCGCCGAGCAACTAACCGTAACGTAACGGTGTATCGCATGAGTCAGAGTAGCCGCCCAGGGGTAGGTAGAGTAAGCGGTAGAGAGGTATCTATTTATCGTCCGCAGCCAAGTCGTCGTGTTGATAACCATACGGCTGCTCCTCAAAAATTTGAGCGAGGAAATGCAGGTTTTGGAAGTAGAGATACGCGTCAGAGACAATATGGCGGTGGAACAACCAATCCTGGAAATAACAATTCGGGAACAATCACCCGTCCTAGTCGTGGTAATGGCGGATATTCACCAACAACTGATCCAGCAAGAACAAAACAGGTTGAGGATAGAGGCCAACAAGAGCGAATGAACCAAAATCAACAACGCGTTCAACGCGATGTTCAGTCGGATCAACAACGTGCACAGCAGGAACAACAACAAAGGGCTCAACGCGATGCTCAGATGCAACAACAACGTTCACAGCAAGAGCAACAACAAAGGGCTCAACGCGATGCTCAGATGCAACAACAACGTTCACAGCAAGAGCAACAACAAAGGGCTCAACGCGATGCTCAGATGCAACAACAACGTTCACAGCAAGAGCAACAACAAAGGGCTCAACGCGATGCTCAGATGCAACAACAACGCTCACAGCAAGAACAACAACAAAGAGCTCAACGCGATGCTCAGATGCAACAACAACGTGCACAACAAGAACAACAACAAAGGGCTCAACGTGATGCTCAGATGCAACAACAACGCTCGCAACAAGAGCAACAAAGAAGATCAGAGCCTTCATCTGGAAATAATTCGAACGGAGGAAGACCTTCAAGAGGTGGAAGAGGATAGTAAAGGAGTGTGGCATTGCATTTTTACGTGCAGTGTCACTTCTTAAAAATGGAACCAGAAAAGTGACCAGTATTCTTTGTCTATAAACGACGATAAATAAGATTTTTCAGAAAAAAAAGTAAAAAAATAAAACATGCTCAATCTTAAAGCGTTATTTATTTATAAATCACTGTAATCATGAAAAAAGAAACAAAAATTATCGTTGGTGTTTTGGCAGGTGCAGCTCTTGGAGCTACTGTCGCATTGGTATTATCTTCGAATGGAAAAAATGAAATAAAAGATAAAGTATCTAATTGGTTAGCGGATTTACTGGACGCATCGAAAGCGAAAATTGCTGATTTGGCAGACAAAGCTTCGGATGTTGCTGGAAAAGTTAAAATCCCAAAAAATAACATTGCGAAAGAATACGTTAATAATTAATTGCAAAGAAATATACGAGGGCTTGTTAAAAAGATTAATTTTAACAAGCTCTTGTGTTTTATATCAAGTTTAAACCATTTAAATGAAAATAGCGTTCCACGGTGCTGCACGAACCGTTACCGGCAGTAAACATCTTATCTCTCTCAAAAATAACAAACAAATTTTATTGGACTGTGGCTTGTTTCAAGGCATGGGAAATCTGACGGAAAAATTGAATAGCTACTTCGGTTTTGAGGTCTCAACCATTACCTATTTTGTTTTATCGCATGCGCACATCGATCATTGTGGCTTATTGCCTCGTTTGGTTGCTGAAGGGTTTAGCGGCACGATTTTTTGTACACCCGCAACCAAAGATTTAGCCGGAATTTTAATGATGGATTCTGCTAAAATACAAATGCAAGATTCGGACTACGTAAATCGTCATCTGAAACCGGGCGAAGAAAGAGATGAACCGCTTTATACCGATGAAGATGTGTTGAAAACGGTTGAAATGATGACGACTGTTAATTATGAAACCGATTTCCAAATAAGTCCAGATATTTTACTCCGATTTACCGATGCTGGCCATATTTTGGGTAGTGCTGCGGTTCATTTAACCATCAGCGAAGAAGGCAAACAAACCCGTATTACCTTTAGTGGGGATGTTGGCCGATATGGCGATTTGCTGCTGAAAAGTCCCCAGCAGTTTTCTCAAGCAGATTATATTGTACTGGAGTCTACCTACGGTGATTCGCTGCATGCCGATTTGGAGCCTATAGAGCATATGCTGTACGAAATTATTTATAAAACGTGCATCGGAAAAAAGGGGAAAGTAATTATTCCGGCATTTAGTGTAGGGCGTACCCAAGAACTTTTATATGCGTTAAATGCGCTGGAATTAAAGAATAAACTTCCACAAGTACAGTATCATGTGGATAGCCCTTTGTCTAAAAAGGCGACCGAAATTTTAAAAAAGCACCCAGATGTATATAATCAGGGAGTGAAAGAAACCTTAAAAATTGATCATGATGTGTTTGATTTTAAAGGCCTACATTTTATTGAAAGTGTGGAAGAATCAAAAGCATTAAATCTTGATCCACGTCCTTGCGTAATTATTTCTTCATCGGGCATGGCCGAAGCAGGTCGTGTGAAACATCACATTCGTAATACTATTGAAAACCCTAAGAATACCATTTTAATGGTTGGGTATTGTGAACCTTCATCACTTGGGGGACGATTAATTGCGGGGCAAAAAGTAGTGGATATTTTTCGAAACGATTATGAAGTGAAAGCAGAAATTGGGGTTATAAAATCGATGAGTGCACATGGCGATTACGAAGATTTATTGCAGTTTTTATCGTGTCAGAATCCCGAGAAGGTTAAGCGTTTATTTTTAGTTCATGGCGAATACGAAGTGCAACAACATTTTGCTACGACATTAAAAGATGCTGGCTATAAACATGTAGCTATCCCAGAATATCATCAGGAATTTGAGCTCGATTAGCGGCTAATTTCAGTCATACTCCCTATCTTTGGGGCATGGATGTTTTTGGTAAAGCCCTTACAGATATTTACAGAACCGGCGAAGCCGATATTCTTTGGTTAAACAATTCTTACGGAGAACCGGAAGAGATGCCCATTGAGTTCTTTTTTCGTGATGATGAAGATATGCCAGTAATCGAGTTGCAAGCACTACATATGTGCAACGGAAAAGTGTTGGATATTGGCGCAGGTGTAGGCAGTCATGCGCTACTCTTGCAGGCTTTTAACATCGATGTTACGGCCATTGATATTTCGGAAGCAGCAGTAAATATCATGAAAGATAGAGGTGTGAAAAAAGCATTCGTTCAAGATATCTTTACCTACACCGAAAAATATGATACGCTATTGCTGTTGATGAATGGCATCGGATTGGCAGGTTCTTTACCAGGATTCAAATCGTTTTTAACCAAGCTTCATGATTTATTGCTCCCTGGTGGACAGGTCATTTTTGATTCATCGGACATTTCCTATTTGTATGAGGATTTGGAGAAACCTCAAAATCAATACTATGGAGAAGTTTCGTATCAATACGAATATAAAGGCGAAAAGGGGAATTGGTTTAATTGGGTCTATGTGGATGAAGTAACTATCAAGCATATAGCGGAAGAAACCGGATGGAATTGTGAGCTCGTTTTTGATGATGGGGAAGATCAATACTTGGTTCGCTTAACACGAAAGGAATAATTTAATAGCATTGTCACATTTAGAATAACGCAATAATTTAAAAGTCATAAAGCTTTTGAAGAGTATTTAAATACAACTGTGCCTAGTATTTTTGTTTAGATATAAATATATGAGCAAGTTGAAAATTAAGCTAAGCGTCTTAGATCAATCGCCAGTACGTAAAGGGGTAAATGCCCGACGTGCAATAGAAGAAACCACCCTTTTGGCTCAAAAGGCTGAACAATTAGGCTACACACGTTTTTGGGTTTCAGAACATCACAACACGACCAGTTTGGCAGGTTCTACGCCAGAAATTTTGATTGCTCATTTAGCCAATCATACCAAAACCATGCGTATCGGTTCGGGAGGCATTATGTTGCCGAACCACAGCGCTTTAAAAGTAGCCGAAAGCTTTCGCTTGCTAGAAGTCATGCATCCTGGCAGGATAGATTTAGGAATGGGGCGAGCGCCGGGAACCGATCGTATTACGGCATCGATGCTCAATCCATCCAATACCTTTAGCGAGCAAGATTTTGTAACCCAGTTGCAAGATTTGTATCATTATTTGCACGATACTTCTGACGGTGGAATTCAATCGAAAATTAAGGCCATACCAATGGCTGAAAGTGTGCCACCACAATGGTTGTTAAGCAGTAGCGGTCAAAGTGCCTCATTCGCTGCTTATTTTGGTATGGGTTTTTCTTTTGCTCATTTTATTAATCCGCATGGGGGACCACAAGCGGTACAATATTATCGTCAACATTTTAAACCTTCGGTAGATTTGCAAGCACCGGTAGAAAATGTGGCATTTTTTGTTTTTTGCTCAGAGGATGAAGAGAAAGCGATGCAGCAAGAAAAATTGATGGGTCATCGTTTTTTACAGTTGGAAAAGGGCGGAGGCTTAACCTCTATCGGCTACGATGATATTAAAGATATTCAGTATACGTATGCAGAGCAAGAGCGTATAAACGCGAATAAACCGCGGATGATTTACGGAACACCGGATGTGATTAAAGAGCGTTTAACACAAATGGCAATTGATTACGATGTAAACGAATTAATGGCGGTAACCATTACCGAGCATTTTGAAGATCGCTTGAAATCGTATGAACACTTGGCTAAAATATTTTTGTAAACAAGAAAAAAGTCGTATCTTAGGTAGATAAAAGTCGATATCTATGAAAACCATAAATTATCAACAGCCAGCAAAGCCAATTCTTATTGCCGCAGAGCCCGAAACACTTTATCAGAAAGCCACAGATTACATGGTTTTCTCTACATATAAATTTGAAGCTTTAACTGAAAAACTACCCTTTAGCCAGCTAGAATGGTCCGCTATATTGCATATTAGTGATCGAACCTTACAACGCTACCTCAAAGAGGGTAAATCTTTCGAAGGCTTGTTTGCCGAGCACCTATTGCAATTGGAAAACATGGCAAATTTGGCACTTCAGGTTTTTGGGAAGCCCGCAGATGTCAAAGAATGGCTTTTATCAACCAAGCATGTTTTAGATAAAGTGCTCGATTTTTCTTCCCTTAAATCTTTTTTTGGTGTTAAATTAATTAGCAACGAACTCGGTCGAATAGCATACGGGGTTTACATATGATCGTGTATCGTTTGGCAGCCATGCAATACATCAACGATAAAGATGGGATTGGTGCTAAGCTATTTGGCGGTAGATGGAATGAGGTGAATACTCCGTGTATTTACACCAGTGAGCATATTTCATTGGCTTTGTTAGAAAAATTCGTGCATGCAAAAGCAACCAATAGTTTGGAAAATATTGGGTTGCTTAAAATAACTGTGCCAGATAATCCAGAAATTGTTTTGAGTGTTGATAAAGATAAGCTGGATGATAATTGGTCTTCTGATATACATTATACACAATGGATTGGCGAACAATTGTTGAATGACAGTACAATTCTTGCTTTCCATGCTCCTTCTGTTATCATCCCCCAGGAACGAAATATTGTTCTAAATCCACGTTCCAAATTTTTCAATCAACTTATTTTTAGCGAAATAATTGATTTTAAAGCAGACTTTCGATTGTTGAATAAATTGCTTTCAGGAAATTGATTTATTGCATCATACAGTCATTAAAGGCAATGATTAATTTAAATAAACTCTTGTATTTAGTGATTGGAAGTGTTTCGGATTGGTCGTATATATCATGATAAGCCGAAGGCCCTCCTTGGGTATAGAAAAAAAATGCTGGCACACCTTTTTCGGTAAAGAAATAATGATCGCTGTTGGCCGCTTTTCCGCGGGTGTTAATTTTACTGATTAATTTTTGCTGCTCGTTGATGCTGTTCAACAGTTTAAATTCGGTTGGATAAACAGTGCTATTTACAACGGTCATGCCCTTTTCTCCCGTGCCAACTAAATCAAGGTTCAATAAAAACTTAATATTTTTTAATGGGAATAAAGGGTTTTCGGTATAGAAACGCGAGCCAATTAAACCGGCCTCTTCGCCTGCAAAGCAGATAAAAGCGATGGAGTAGGGCTGCGGGTGTTGTGCGTAATATTTTGCCAAGCTCAAGAGAGTAGCAACACCCGCGGCGTTGTCGTTTGCACCGGGAAAGTAAGTTTCGTTGCCCATGCCGCCGAGATGATCATAATGAGCAGTAATGAAAAATACGGAATCGGGGTATTTTGTTCCTTTTACCATGCCACAAATGTTAGCGGCCGTAAAGTTTGGAATAAACGCGTTTTCTATGTCGATAGAGATTTCTTTAGGCTCCGTTTCGACGGTGTTTTTGTTGATTTGGATGGTTGTAAAATTGACGGTATCAGTAGCCACACTCCAGGTTAATTTATCTTTCATCAGCAGGAGTAATTTTTTGCCAGATTGATAGGTAATGCTGTCGATTTTCTGAAGCGAAAATTTGCCTTTTAAGCCAATACTTTCGTTGTTGACTAAAAAGTCTTTTCCAGGAACGAGGTTTATCCCGTTTAGTTTTACAAGCATTTTGCCAGGAAAAGTATTTACCGAGTAACTGAAAAACTGTTTGTATTCTGTTGCTAATGGTGTTAATCCAATTTTTTTGTATTCTTCAAACAAAAAATCTCCTGCTTTTTGCATCCCATTTTTGGTGTAACCTCTGCCCCAATAGCTTTTATTGGTTAAGGTGTTGATGGTTTTGCGAACATAGACAGAGTCTTGGGCTGAACAGGTTAGGTATAAGGATAGTGCGAAAAGGCAGAGCAGTTTTTTCATGTTAAGCAGTTAATATCCGCGTCTAATATACTAAAATGTATATGCTAGACTTCCCCCGAAGTCGATAAAGTCAAATATTTTAAAAGGTGTTGTGTTAGAAAGTGTAAGATTGGTAAACTTGGGTCCTATGAAATAGTTAAATGCAAAGTGCTTTCTAAACTGCCTTTGCATTCCAAAAACTGGAGTTAAGCTTATGAAAGGATTGGGTTTATCTTCTTTTGAAGGATTAAAAGAAAATAACCTATTTTTTGTTGAGAGGCTCAATATTAATCCAAAATAATTTGCAGAATTATTAAACGTAGATTTTTCTTGCTTGGCACGTTTTTGTATGTTGTAGTAATTTCGGTAGCCGAGCTCTAAAGAAGGATACACATTTTTCCAATTCGGAGAAATTACTCCTGCATTAATAAAAAGTGTTTCTTTCTCTCCAATGCCTCGCTCATATTGGTATTGAAGGAGGGTGTTGCGGATTATTTTATGTATGTGGGCTCTAACTAAAAGTGCATTCGTATCAACTTTAACGGGGCTAACTAAAGGCTTAACTGCGGTATCGATCAGGATTTGGCTTTGATTGTTTAATGGTTGAATTTTATACGTACGCCAAAAGGCAGAATCAGTTAGGGTTGCTTTGTTTGAGAGTCTTTCCATCCCAATCATTTTATCATTTTTATTAGCGTTGAATGAAGCTCCATTCAGGGTGTCAACGGCGGTGGTAATGTATTCTGTTTTATATCGGTAGTATCCCATGCCGGCTATTTTTATTTCAACAGAATGGTATATGCTGTTTAATATCCATTTGTCTTGTAAGGATGAATAATTAACGTTAAACATTCCATTTTTAAAGGTTGGTGTTACCATTAAATAAAAGTAATAATGCTTAAGTCCTTTAGCGGTTAAAACAACATTAATTTTAATAAAAGCATAGGTTTTCTTTTGGATATACAGTCGGCCTCTAAAGTATGCATCCTTATTTTTGGGTTCAAACTGTATCACGTATGTTGGCTGATTGAATATCAAAGTATCTTTAAGTAGCTTGTATTGGTAATTTTTTTGATGGCCTGGGTTTAAAAACTGAAACCCTTTTTTTACCACATCATTTTTAATGGGAAATAAAATCCCTCCATACCACCTACCTCTACTCCCTGTATCGGGCGTCATGCTTTTTTGTGTCTTTCTCAATTTAACTTCATCGTTAGATTTCGGGTTTGCGTAGCTGCCTTTTTTCATGTCAATTACCGATTCAATGGTGTAATCAAGTGTTTCGCCGTTTGGCGTTAAAAAGATGGACGACTCTCGAAAAAATCCTTCGTAAAAGGAGTCTTTATTTGGGTAATTAAATGGAATTTTTAAATATGCTTTTTTTACAATGGTTGCAGCACTGTTATCAGCAATGACTACCTCATTTAAATCTGTTGAGCTGCTTGTTAAATTAATGTTTAATAGCTCTCCTTGTTTATATTGCTTTAACGGGGATTTAGCTGTTTTATAGCCAATAGTCGAAATGAGTAAGGTTTCATTTGGAGCAGCATAAATAGTAAAAATGCCGTCGCCATTTGTTTTGGTTTTTAAAGTGCTTTTTTCTAAGCGAATAGTAGCACCAGACAAGGGACGCTTGGTAGAAGCATCTTTTACAAGGCCTTTAACGAGGATGTTTTGCGCTTTCGAAGGTTGAATACACAAATAAAAGAAAAGAAAAAAAATAGTAGGGAAGACATTTTCTTTAGTGAATTTAAATGCCATTGTGAGATGGGTAATTGTGTATTCTAGTTATTTTTCGATAGTGGAAATATGAGCAACTTTTAGTTGGTTTGTGTTTTTTTTATGCTCTGAAAGATAGTTGTTTGTATTTGTTCGATAGTTTAAACGTTGTTTATATTTTATAGCATTTACTTATTATTTGAATAACTATTTATAGGTCAGTGATTGTTCTTTCAAAAAAAACGGCCAATCTCTTTTCGAAATTGACCGTTTAGTGTGTGTGTAATAAAGTTTAGCTTTTTATTACATATGGCACTAATGCTGCTTTGATTTTTTCTTTGTTTTGGCTTGATGACCATTTTTCTTTAACGGATTGATTACCTAAAGAGAATAATGCTTCGTAAAGTAATTTACCATTTACGATGGTTTGTACCTTTAGTGCATTTGGAGAGCTTGCAATTACATCTGACCATACGCTACGAACATCTGCCCAGTAGGTTTCTTGGTTCGACCACCATTTTTGTGCATAAGCAAATTGTTTTGCATCAATTTTAGTGAATTCCTCATATCCTTTTTCAATGGCTAATACTTTATCGCCATTGGCAGAACGTACTACTTTTTTGTTGTCTTGTTCAAACATCCAACCTTGAGGAGTTAGCGTGATTCTGGTACCACGATTAAGTACGTTATAGTCTTTGCGGATAGTGTGCTCTCTACGAGGAAGAGGAGAATCGGTTACACTTTGCCACGAATCGTGACCACCTACATGGCTCCAAACGCCGTATCCTTGGTAGCGTGGGCTATCGTCTACTTGATAGACTTTTTGTGTCCATTTCCCTTTTACTTCTGCTGGATTTAATTTTACTTTTTTCCAAGCATTATCTTGTGTGTACATCATGATGTCCGTGTCCTCATAGGTCCAGTCTTGGCGCCAGTGTTTAATGACGGTAGTATCATTAATGGCAAGCATGTGCTGAATAACGATGCGTTTAGGTTCGTCAACAATAATTTCAGCCCATTCGCTTCCGTGTGCTTCATACGGTTTTGAGAATTTATAGGCCGTGTCAGGGGCAGTTACTTCGGCGTAGTTGAAGTTTACTTCATAAAAACCTGCTAAGGCCTTGATGGCTTTTCTATCTTGTTCTAACTTTGTTTGAGCATTTGCAGCTAAAGCAATTAGACTGCTTAAGATAAGGGTATGATTAAATAGTTTCATGGATTTATATTTTTGATTTTTTTCTTAACAGATGATAAAACTACTTTACTTGAGTAGTGTACGTTACCAAGTGCCAGATTTTCTCGAAGTCTTTATTGTTTAATTTTCCGGCAACTTTCTCTTCTGTAAACGCTTCTACAAAGTATTTACCTTTTTGTGTTGTTTGAAAAGTGAATTTACCATTTGCATCGGTTTCCGGCTCTTGTTTTGTATAGTCAGGATTTATAACGGTTAACTTTTGCTTCGCAAGGGGAGCTTTTTTATAAAGCATTTGATTGCCTGATTTATCAGCCTGAATGGTTAATAAAGCATCCTTCGGGAAATGTGTGTTAGTATTTGCTTTTCCTACTGAAACATCGGCGAAAGCATAATATTCAATTTTAGCATGTTCATAAACTGCTGCAACTTCGTGTACAACAGCTAATTTATAGGTTCCATCTTGATCTGGAGTGAAACTAGCTTTGTGGAAAAGTACATCGGCTGTGCTGTTTATTACTTTACTTGTTCCATCTGGTGCAATAAGCAATAATTTAAATTCCTTTAAATTGCTGAACCATTTAGCAGCCGTATCGGGTTCTTTGCTTTCATATTCACCGAAGAATACTTTTACTTCTTGTGTTTGGCCTTTTTTTCCTTGGCTTGCGGTTTCTATCCATAAAGCGTGAGCAAAAACCTGCGTAAGGCTAAAGGTTAGAAGAATTAAAAGAAGAGATAATTTTGTTTTCATGATATTCGGGTTTAAGTTAAAAGCCTACAGAAATTGATTAGAGTCAATTTCTGTAGAGCGAGTTTTTAAAATTTATAGGTAACGCTACCAGTATAGGTTCTCAAATCTTGAGGGTTCATTGTAGAATAACCAGTCCAATATTTTTGGTTGGTAAAGTTATCTGCTTTAATGCCGATTCTAAATCTGCTGTGATCATAAAATAGCGAAGAATTAAAAACTTTATAAGCAGGAAGGATAAATACTCCAGAGCTAACGCTATTTACAATTTTGTTGTCGCTAGCATAGTTTCCTCCAACACCTAAACCAAGTCCTTTTAGCGAGCCATTAACCAGTTTATAGCTAATCCATAGGTTAGCGGAATAAGGGGCTGCTGAGTAAGCATCTCTTCTACCTTCTACATCAGCGGAAGCATTTTTTAAATAATTATCGTTGTAGGCAAAACCGGCGATAATATTTAAGCCTTTTAATGGATTTGCGATAATTTCTGCTTCAACCCCTTTACTTATTTTATTACCATCTTGGATTTGCGCATTTGGATTTGAGGGATCTTGATTATATCCTCTAACAATATCTTTAACTTTAATATCGTAATACGATACCGATCCAGTTAATTTATCGCCAAAAGCACTCACTTTAATACCACCTTCAATTTGATTTGCTTGCTCTGGTTTAAAAGCATCACCTTTATAATCAATGCCGTTAACATTGTTAAAACTGTTTTGGTAATTAGCAAAAAGCGACACTTGATCTTTGATTACTTGATACACTAATCCAAACTTAGGAGAGAATGCTGTTTGTTTATATCCACCTGTTCTAGGAACATTCATGCGGTTAGAGTTTCCCTTATTATCAAAACGATCAACTCGAATGGCTGCTGAAGCGATTAACTTATCTGTTAAGTTAATTACATCAGAAACATATGCACTGTATGTGTTAGAAATATTATTAACAGGATAATTAAATATAACACCAGGATTGTTGGTGTTTGCGGCATAAAAAGCAGCTAAATTTGTTTCGTTAAAATCGTTATAGTTAGGGTCATTCCCGTTTTTATTCGTTACATCAAACGTATTAATCGAGTAAAATAATTGATCATTGTTCTGACGTAAATAATCTAAACCAATTACCACTCTGTTTTTGACTGAACCTAGGTGAAATGTACCATTAAAATTTTGTTGAACTTCGTAGGTATAACTTTTGCTTTTATCTGTTGATTGATCTGCTCTTGATAAATATTCTGCTCCAGGAGCCGCAGCAGGGTTAAAGAAACTATTTGGTACTAAGAAGAAATAAGATCCACGACCGTTTGAGAAACTATAGCTACTTGAGAAGTTGGTGTGCGAAGACCAATTTTCGTTAAATTTATAATTCGCTTGTCCGAAGAAATTGCTACTATTATATCTTTGTTTTAGTCCGTTGCCAATAAAAGATTTGTTATAATCTATCCCTGATTGATCTGCTCTATCGAAGCCTAATTGTGCTACTGGAAAGTAAAAGAAAACAAATGGTTTTAATGTATTTGTTCCATTTGCAATTTCGGCATCAACTAAAAAATCTAATTTATCGTTCACTTTATACGATATACTAGGGGCTAAAAAGGTTCCTCTGTCGTAAACATTATCTTGGAAAGAGCCTCTATAATTATAAGAAGCATTGAAGCGCGCATAGATTTTATTTTTTTTATCAATTGGGAAATTAAAATCAGTGCTTAGCCTGTTTAAATCGTAACTGCCCGTTGAGTAGGTTACATCACCACCAATGCCCTCAAAAGGTTTTTTAGTAACACGATTAATTAAACCGCCATATGAGGTTAAAGTGCTACCAAATAATGTAGCAGATGGGCCTTTGATTACTTCTACACTTTCTAAGTTAGCAGCATCGTTTCTACTGGTTACTGTACCTGCTAGTCCGTTTCTAAGTTTTGCTTGTACAATAAAACCTCTAGACGCATAATATGCCCCACCATCGCCACCACGAGAGGTCGACTCCCACATTTTTTGGATGCCGGTTGCATTGCGCGTGGCATCATCAACAGAAAAAATCAATTGATCGTTGATTGTTTCTTTGGATATCGTTGTATAAACCTGTGGGTTTTCTAGGTTGTTAAGCGGCATTTTAGAAACATATTCACTTTTCTTTGTTGCGTATTTATTCCCTTTTATTTTGTTGATATTTACTTCATTTAATTGGTTTAAACTTTCGCTGATAGTAAAATTAACCGTTTGGTTTTCCCCAGCGACTACTTCAATTTTTTTTTCGGTAGTTTGAATACCAACTCCTGATGCGCGTAAAATGTACGTTCCTGGTTTCACTTTTTTTAATTCATAAAAGCCGTTTTCATCTGTAATGTTGGCTAAGCCTTTTCCTTTTAAGCCTACAGAAATATAAGCCGCTGGTTTACCATCTGATGTAGTAATAGTTCCTTTTATTGTTGAACTTTGTTGGGCATATGCAAAAATGATGGTCATGCATAATATGGGGATAAAAAGTAGGTGTCTAAGTTTATTCATATTTTTTTATTTAGATTAATTATAAACGACGCAAATTAACGGTCTATAATTGATTATTGCAAATTATTTTGAATAATTCTAAATAAGCAAATAAAATGACCTATCTATTTTATAACAGGTTGATTTTGAGTGTGTAGTGTTGGTTGTTGGAGGTAAACTAAAAAACCCGATAGCGCTATTTAATTTAGCGTTATCGGGTTCATCTGTGCAATCGAAAGTTTATTTGGTCAGAGACCTAAAGTTTTGTGCTTAAAATTTAAAACTTATGTTCGCAACAATGCTTCTTGGCATTTGCGCTTCTACAGTAGTCCAACCTTTGTAATATTTTGTATCCGCTAAATTGTCAACTTTAAGACCCAAGCGATAGCTATTGGTATTGTAGAAAGCTGTTGCATTAAAAACGGTATAAGCAGGAAGGGTGAAAATGCCAGTTGCGAGTGAATTTGTAATAATATTTTCGCTATTGTAATTAGCGCCTAAGCCAAATCCTAAGCCTTGCAGTTTTCCGTTTGTAAGGCTATAGCTTAACCATGCATTTACCATATCTTCTGGGCCCGCACTAACAGGACGACGACCTTCTACACTTGCTGCAGCTTTTGTCATTTTGCTATTGTTATGGCTGTATCCGCCAACAAAATTTAATCCAGGTAGTGGGTTAGCATTTAAACTTAATTCAAAGCCTTTGCTTAACTGTGTTCCATCTTGAACGGTAATGTTGTAATTGGTGCCATTCACATTGATTGACTCGCCACGGGTCATGTTTTTAACTTCAATGTTATAATAACTAGCCGTTAAGTTTAATTTATTATGAAATAAATCGGCTTTTACACCACCTTCAATTTGGTTGGCTTGCTGTGGTTTAAAAGTTCCAGAAACATCGGCCAAAGGTTGAACAACCGGAGCAACGTTTCTAAAACCGTTCATATAATTTGCAAATAACGAAACTTGATCTTTAAACAATTGATAGGTTAATCCAAATTTTGGTGAAACGGCTGTTTGTTTATACGTTCCTAAAGTTGTTCCATTTGCTTGGTTGTAGGTCCCTTTATTGTCGAAACGATCAACACGTACGCTAAGCATAGCAGAAAGTGCGTCGGTGATGTTTACGACATCCGAAATGTACGCACTGTACACTTTAGAAGCGGTGCTTGTTTTTGAATTGGAATTAGCAGCGGTAGTTCCAAGTGTAGAGGCGGCAATTTTTGCGTCAACTTGGTCTTTAGAAATGTTGATGTAGTTTGCTGGGTTACTAGCCGAGTTTACTAAATCGTATAAAATATAAGGAGAGTTACTATTGTTGGTGGTTTGATTTAGGTAATCTAAGCCAATGATCATCCTATTTCTGATACCTCCGATTTTAAAATCTCCAATAAAATTTTGTTGAATATCTGCTGCGGTACTGGTAGAATTTTGCAATGCCACCATACGCGATAATACATCATCCGTGGTGCCTAAATACATTACATATTGGTAGTTTCCTTTAGATTGACGACTGTTTTGCGCGAAATTTGTTTGCGAAATCCATTGGTCAGAAATTTTGTAAGATAATTGGCCGTGAACGTTTACAGTAGGAGTAGTAAAGGTTAAATCGTTACTCGTGTATGATTTAGTGAAATCGAAATTTAGTTCATCCGGTGTACGGGCAATCAGTTGTCTGCTTCTATTTAAGAAAACCATTAACGGATTGGTGCCCTCATAATTATAAAATTCAGCTGCTAAATTTAATTTTAGACGATCGTTCACTCTGTATTCTAAAGCCGGAGCAAAGAACATGGTTTTTCCAAAACCAGCATCTTGCCAGCTATTTTGTTTGGTGTATGCTCCGTTAAATCTTACCAATAATTTTTTAGATTGGTTAATTGGGCCATATACATCAGCGGTTAAGCGATTTAAACCGAAACTTCCTGTTTGGTAGCTAAAGTTGCCTCCTTTTGTATCAATGGGTTTTTTTGTAATTACATTAATTAAGCCACCGAAGTTGGTAATAGCACCACCATATAAAGTTCCAGATGGGCCTTTAATTACTTCAATGGTTTCAATATTAGCAGGGTCTAAATCGGCGTTTGTTAAGCCTGCAATACCATCAACTAACGCAATTTGCGTAGTAAAACCTCTTAAATTATAATAGGTTGCTCCATCACCTGGTCTTCCGGTAGAAGTCCATGATTTATCCAAACCTGATGTGTTTTTTAATGCATCACTAATGTTCGTAATCATTTGCTCTTCCATTAATTCTTTCGAAATGGTGTTGTAAACCTGCGGATTTTCGAGATTTGTTAAAGGTAACTTGGCAACATATTCGCTGTTTTTTGTGGCAAATTTGTTCCTTTTTCCACTTAGGATAGTTATTTCCTCCAACCTCTGGTCATTTTCTTTTAAAACAAAATCGATATTTTTGGTTTCTCCAGCAATCACCGTTACAGTTTGTTCAATGGCAATTAGCCCAACTGCAGAAACTTTAACGGTATAGGTTCCAGGCTTAATTTTAGAAATAGTAAACTTTCCATTCTCATCTGAGGTGGTTCCGATACCTTTTCCTTTTAAACCCACTGAAATATAAGCTGCAGGTTTACCATTTGAAGTGGTAATGTAGCCTTTTAAAATGGCGTTTTGCTGTGCATATGAGAGTATGCTAAGCATGCTAAGTAAGAACGTTAAAAATAAGGGTTGAAGTTTATTCATGTTGATTTTATTTGGATTTATTCTAAACAGCGCAAAATAACGAGCAAAATATGTCTTATCCAAATTATTTTAAGTAATTCTAAATAATATTCGGGCTTGCTATAGCGTGCTTCAGATTGTTTTAAGCAAACTAAACTGGTTGTTGGGTGTTGTTTTTAAAATTAGCACGATGAAAATACGGTCCAACGAACCTTACTGGTTAGTAAAAAATGGGTTAATCAATAGCTATCCATCCTTACAAAAGGATATTGAAACAGATGTTTTGATAGTAGGAGCTGGAATAACTGGTGCTTTAATGGCACATGCATGTGTAAAAAAAGGTTTTAAAACCGTTCTAATTGATAAAAGAGAAGTGGTTAACGGAAGTTCATCGGCCACAACCTCCATGTTGCAATACGAGATTGATGTTCCTTTGTGTCAATTAATTGAACTGATAGGGGAAGAAGGTGCTGTAGCTGCTTACAAGGCTTGTCGCGATGCGATTTACAAATTAGAGGATATTGTGCAAGCGATAAAATCTACCGCAGGATTTGAAAGAAAAGAATCGCTTTATTTTGCTGCTGACGAAAAAGACATTGAACTACTTAAACAGGAATTTGAAAGCAGAAAGTATTATGGCTTTAACGTTAAATGGCTTAGTAGTAAGGTTATTTGGGCTGCTTACAAATTGAAAGCAGCGGGAGGAATTTTATCAGAAGATGGTGCAAGCGTGGATGCCTTTAAGTTAGCACATGATTTATTAGCATATAATGTCAAAAAGGGATTGAAGGTATACGATAAAACAATGTTGAATGCCACGCGAGCAGAAAAAGAAGGGGTATTGGCCGAGGTTGAAAGCGGTGCAAAGATTTATGCTAAAAAAGTGATTTATTGTACAGGTTACGAAACCCAAGAGCTATTGCCTGAAAAAATAGTGAACCTGAAAAGTACCTTTGCCATGGTAAGTGAGCAGAATGACCTATTGGAGCAAAATTTAAAAAATACCTTATTCTGGAATACAGCCTCTCCTTATTTGTATCTTCGGACTACAGAGGATAATAGATTATTGGTTGGTGGGGCCGATGAGGATTTTAAAGACCCTGTAAAGCGCGATTTACTTTTAGATAAAAAAACGACTAAACTCATTGGTCAGATTGGGGATATCATGCCTGAGTTAACGTATCTGCAAGATTTTAGTTGGTGCGGAACATTTGGCGAAACAAAGGACGGACTGCCCTATATTGGCGCTCATCCCAAGTTCCTCAATAGTTATTTTGTTCTTGGGTTTGGTGGGAATGGTATTACTTTTTCCGTTTTAGGAATGGAAATAATTACCGGCCTAATGACCGGTAATCCTGATTTATTGGCGTATTTTTTTCGGTTCAACCGATAATTATTTCAGAATAAGTGTTTGAAGGTCTAATCCACGTTCGGTATTTCCTGTTGCGGTTACTAGGCCTAAGCAAACTATGTCGTAATGATAACCTGCAGCAAGCGTTACGCTGCTTGAGCTTACCTTAACGGTGCCAGAACTGTTTTCTTTTGCATCAAAACTGTAAGCTCCAGGGTCAACAGCTACGAATCCGCTAGCTACTTTATACGCTTTGTTGGCGATTAATGCAGTAGTGGCATCTTTTTTAACTAAATCAAGAGCGGGAGCATCGGGCGAAAGATTCACAAAACGGATATAGGCTTTATTGGCATCCGGAATGCTTAAATCATCGGTAATGAATAGGCCGTCCAATGCATTTGGCCTATTTATTAAATAAAAAGATTGAAATGAGCTAGGTGCAAGGGATATCGTTTTTGAATATAAGCTTTCAGTTGTGCTGGCTGATGTAAATTTAATGGTGTAATTGTTGGTTTCTCTTTGTGAATATGAAACAGTACCGCCTAAAGGTAAAGCGGCCGAATTAATGCGCGTACCACCAACATAGGCATTATACGTAGCAGTTGAGGGCGATGCATTGATTACTCTTAAGGCATTTAAGGTTGTAGTGGTATCCTCGCTTTTCGAGCAAGAGCTGAGTCCGCTTACCAATAGAATTGCTGCCGTAAGTGCATAGTAAGTAGTTTTCTTCAAAAAAAGAGGAGTAGAATTTTTCATAATTATCGGTTGTATATTCTTTAAACGCAAAAAATAAATTGAATGCTACATAGTATTCAATTAATATACAAATATTGAGTTTATATACGATTGTTTAATATAAAATCGTGTTAAAAGGTGTTAAAATTTAAAATATGAGTAAAGAAAAGTAAAATTAATTTAACACTAAATACTTTACTTTTATATATGTAAGTTAATTGATTTTTTAGAGGTAAGTGCTACATCTTCTAAAGGTTATAAAATAAGGGCTTTTTAAGCGAAGTTTTGAGCTATGTTTTAATTGAGTCAGATTTTCAAAAAAAATGCCATAATTTGATAAAAAAATGTGCATAATATTGTGTAACTCAAATTTTATTTAAACCTTTGCACCTCAATAGAGTTAAAGCCGTTTTAATACGCAAGAAATGATTAAACAATTTTTAAATAAACTTTCAATTTTTTCAGCACAAATTGTGTTTGGGAATGAGGTGTTTATTAATCGTTTCCAGCCCGTATTTTATTACCCCATAAGTCGGCAAAATTTTACCCCACGTATTTAGTAGGTCTTTACTAAACGTAACGAGGAATTGATCCTCTCTAAAAACCCAATTAACAAGATACCTTAATTTTTCGTTAGAAAACGAATGGATATTAATGATTTTATAGTACAGGTAGCAATTCCCGAGCATAAAGTGTTTGCTGAGGAAATTGTAACCGAGATGGCAGAATCGGCGAAAGCCAGAGGAACAGGCATTGCAAAGCGTTCGCCAGAGTATGTTTCAGGTAAAATGGAAGAAGGCAAAGCGGTTATCGCGTTTCATAAAGATGGAACATGGGCCGGCTTTTGTTATATCGAAACCTGGAGTCATGGGCAGTTTGTAGCCAACTCGGGTTTAATTGTATCGCCAAAATTTAGAAAAGCTGGCTTGGCGCATGCAATCAAACAAAAAGTTTTCGATTTATCTCGAACACTTTATCCGAAAGCAAAAATATTCGGTTTAACCACTGGTTTGGCCGTGATGAAAATAAATTCTGATTTAGGATACGAGCCCGTAACCTATTCGGAACTTACCCAAGATGAAGAATTTTGGAAAGGCTGCCAAAGCTGTGTTAATTTCGAAATTTTGAAAATGAAGGACCGTAAGAACTGTATGTGTACAGCTATGTTATACGATCCGGCTACGCAAAAACATGAAGCAGCAAAAAAGTTTGCCGAGGAATTAGAAAAGAAACCCAAATTATACGAGCGCTTTATGCGCATTAAACAGCGTTTAGTTGTAAAACCTAAACCAAAATCGGGACTAAACGTATTTTTGTTTTTATTTACCTTTTTATTTAACAAATAGCATGAAAAAAGTTGTTTTAGCATTTAGCGGAGGTTTAGATACCTCATTTTGTTGTATTCATTTAAAAGAAGATCGCGGATTAGAAGTGCACTCTGTTATTGTGAATACCGGTGGTTTCTCAGATGAAGAGCTGCAAGAAATCGAAAAAAGAGCATATGCTTTGGGCGTAAAATCGCATGCGGTGGTAGATGAAACAGAGAATTACTACAATAGCTGCATTAAGTATTTGGTGTTTGGTAATGTATTGAAAAATGCAACCTACCCACTTTCAGTTAGTGCTGAACGTGTGAGCCAAGCAACTGCTATTGCAAATTATGTTAAAAAAATTGGTGCTGATTATGTAGCGCACGGTAGCACCGGAGCAGGTAACGACCAAGTGCGTTTCGATATGATTTTTAATATCCTTATTCCAGATGTTGAGATTATTACGCCAATCCGCGATTTAAAATTATCGCGTGAAGCAGAAATAGAGTATTTAGCTAAACATGGTGTTGAATATAGTGCCGAGAAAGCAAGATATTCAATAAACAAAGGTTTATGGGGAACATCGGTGGGTGGAAAAGAAACGCTAACTTCACACGATACATTACCTGAAAGTGCTTGGCCAACGCAGGTTTCGGAAACGGAATCGCGTAAAGTTGAATTAACGTTTGAGCAAGGTGAATTAGTGGCGGTTGATGGTGAAGTAATGGAGCCGGTAAGAGCAATTCAAAAGTTGCAAGCCATTGCACAACCGTATGGCATTGGTCGTGATATTCACGTGGGAGATACCATTATCGGGATTAAAGGGCGTGTTGGTTTCGAAGCAGCTGCTCCTGTATTAATTATCAAAGCACACCATACATTGGAGAAACATACCTTAACAAAATGGCAATTGAGCTGGAAAGAGCAATTATCATCGTTTTATGGTAACTGGTTGCACGAAGGGCAATTCCACGACCCAATTATGCGCAATATTGAAGCCTTTTTGGCGGATACGCAAAAAGTGGTAACTGGTAAAGTATTTATTGAATTGTTGCCATATCGTTTTAATATTATCGGTATTGAGTCGAACCACGATTTAATGAGCAATAAGTTTGGTAGCTATGGCGAAATGAACAACGCTTGGAGCGGTGAAGATGTTAAAGGTTTCTCGAAAATTTTCGGAAATCAAGTAATGATTTGGCATAAAGTAAACAACGAGGCGTAGCCTCGAAGGTTTAAGGTAGGGTAGAAAGGCGTAAGGTTAAAGCGCCATAAAACCTTCGGTCTTAAACCTCAAACCTAAAAAAATGATAAAAGTAGGAATAATAGGTGGTGCAGGTTATACAGGAGGCGAAATGTTACGCATCTTGGTCAATCATCCACAAGTAGAAATTGCTTTCGTAAATAGTACCAGCAATGCCGGTAATTTGGTTTCGGAGGTACATAGTGATTTGTTTGGCGATACTGATTTACGTTTTACAAATGAAATTTCACAAGATATTGATGTGCTGTTTTTGTGTGTTGGACATGGAGATGCCCAGAAATTTTTGGATGCAAATGTCATAGATGATAGCATTAAAATAATCGATCTTTCACAGGATTTTAGATTAAATCGCCACTCATCAATCGGAAACCGTGAGTTTGTTTACGGTTTACCGGAATTAAACCACGAGGTAATTAAATCGGCTAAAAATATTGCAAATCCGGGTTGTTTTGCAACCTGTATTCAGTTAGGCTTGTTGCCGCTCGCAGCAAAAGGATTGATTAATAGCGAACTACATATTAATGCAACAACTGGGTCGACCGGTGCTGGACAAAGTTTATCTTCCACTTCACATTTTAGTTGGAGAAATAATAACCTTTCCATTTACAAAGCGTTCGAGCATCAACACTTAAACGAGATTGGCGAAAGCTTAATGCAATTGCAAGCCAATATTGACCAATCCATTAGTTTTATCCCACAAAGAGGCGATTTTACAAGAGGGATTTTGGCAGCGATGTATTTAGAGAGCGATTTAACTTTGGAAGAGGCTCAAGCAATTTACGAAGCGTATTACTCCGAACATCCGTTCACCCATGTGAGCCGGCGAAACATCGATTTAAAACAAGTAGTCAATACCAATAAATGCCTGGTTCATTTGGAAAAACATGGTAACAAATTGTTTATTATCAGCATTATTGATAACCTGTTGAAAGGTGCAAGCGGACAAGCGGTTCAAAATATGAACTTACTTTTTGGCTTGGATGAAACAGCAGGGCTTAAATTGAAAGCGATTGGGTTTTAAGTAATAGGTTGAGGGCTGGAAGGCTGAAGGATAGAAGGGCATGGAACCTGGCCTAAAATTAGAGGACATTAAATAATGGCAATTTAAGTACAACGATAAAGGGTAAGAGGAGAATGCCTTTAAAAGTAAAAAAATGAGAGATTATCAAAAACTAGATGTTTGGAAAAAAGCACATTTATTTACCCTTCAGGTTTATACGGAAATCCTCTCAGTAATGTCCATTGAAGAAAGGTTTGCATTAACGCAACAGATTCGGCGGGCAACCTATTCTATTCCATTAAACATTGTAGAGGGAAGTGGTAAACACACAGATAAAGATTTTACCTGTTATCTGGATAATGCACTGGGCTCTGCAAAAGAAGTAGAATATGCTTTTATCTTGATAAGAGATTTAAATTATATCAATGAAGAATTATGCGCATTGGTAAATAAAAGCATAAATGAAATTAAAGCGATGTTAATCGCATTTATTAAATTTTTGAGGGGCGGAGCAAAAGGTTAGGTAAAATATACCTTCTACCTTCCCTCCCTCAGGCTTTAACCTAAAAAAAAAATGAATTTATTCGACGTTTATCCTCTTAACGATATAGAAATAACCAATGCATCAGGCAGTCATGTTTGGGATGCAAATGGTCAAAAATATTTAGATTTATATGGCGGTCACGCTGTAATATCCATTGGGCATACCCACCCACATTACGTAACCCGTTTAACCGAACAATTGAGCAAAGTTGGTTTTTATTCGAATTCGGTTAAAATTCCTTTGCAAGTTCAATTGGCTGAAAAATTGGGTCAAGTTTCTGGCAAAACCGATTATCAATTATTTTTATGTAACTCGGGTGCAGAAGCAAATGAGAATGCGTTAAAGTTGGCTTCTTTTTATAATGGACGCAAAAAAGTAATCGCTTTTTCGGGTGCTTTTCACGGACGTACTTCCTTGGCGGTTGCTGTAACAGATAACCCTAAAATTGTTGCTCCGGTAAATCAAACGGAGAATGTTATTTTCTTGCCTTTTAATAATGAAGTGGCTTTGGAGGAAACTTTTAAAGCGCAAGGGAATGAAATTTCTGCGGTTATTATTGAAGGAATTCAAGGTGTTGGCGGAATTAAAGAAGCTTCGGTTAGTTTCTTGCAAAAAATCCGTTCACTATGTGATGAATACAATGCGGTGTACATCGCTGATTCAGTTCAATGTGGGTATGGCCGTACGGGTTCATTTTATTCTCACGACTATGCAGGTGTTGAAGCGGATGTATATACAATGGCGAAGGGTATGGGGAATGGCTTTCCGGTTGCAGGAATTTCAATTGCACCAAAATTTAAACCTTGGCATGGTGAATTAGGAACAACTTTCGGTGGAAATCATTTGGCGTGTGCAGCTGCATTGGCCGTTTTGGAAACCATTGAAAAAGATAATTTGCTGGAAAACGCAAAAACAGTTGGGGCGTATTTAATTGCTGAACTTAAAAAAATTGAGCAAGTGAAAGAAGTCCGTGGACGCGGCTTAATGATTGGTATTGAATTACCAGAAACATTGGCGCATGTGAAGAAAGAACTTTTGTTTAAGTATTTTATCTTTACAGGTGAAGCTAAACCAAATGTAATTCGTTTATTACCGGCTTTAAATTTAACAAAGGAGCATGCTGATGAATTTTTGGCGGCGTTTGGAAGGTTGGTTAAGGTGTAAGCTTTAAAGTCTAAGGTTTGGACACTAACGATTAAAAGCAAATGAGCGAAATTGCATAAGGATTAGAAAAAGTGCAAGTATGCTTAGAATTGACTAAAGAATTCTAATTTAGAGAAAACTCCCTATTTCTGTTTTACTTTTAAGTTCAATGAAATGAGAGATTATCAAAAATTAGAAGTTTGGAAAAGGGCGCATGAATTGAATATGTTCATAAAGAAACATATCGCTATCCGATTTCCAAAAGAAGAACGGTTTGAATTGACGTCTCAGTTAACACGGGCGTCATTATCTATTCCATTAAATATTGTGGAAGGATGCGGCCGATTTACAGATAGGGATTTTGCTCGTTTTCTTAATATTGCTTTAGGCTCAACCAATGAAATAGATTATTGTTGTTTATGTGCTTTTGAATTGAAATACATAAACGAAGAAGATTATAAAAAAGTAAATAAATCAATTAATGAAGTTAGGGCAATGCTAATTTCTTTTTTGAAATTTTTAAGAACTGGCGAAGGTAAATAACCTTATACCATACGCCTTAATACCTTATAACTAAAATGAAACTGTTCACATCCGTACACGATATTCCGAGTATCAAAGAAATGGTAAATGATGCACTCGCATTAAAAGCAAATCCGTATGCACATCAACATTTAGGTAAAAACAAAACATTAGGTTTGGTTTTTATGAACCCAAGTTTAAGAACCCGATTAAGTACGCAAAAGGCGGCTTTAAATTTAGGGATGAACGTAATGGTTATGAACTTAGATAAGGAGGGGTGGGCTTTAGAAACGCAAGACGGTGTCGTAATGAACGGTACTACGGTTGAGCATATTCGAGAAGCGGCTGCCGTAATGGGGCAATATTGCGATATTTTGGGTTTGCGTTCATTCCCGAAATTAGCAAGTCGCGAAGAAGATTATAGCGAAGATTTCTTCAATAAATTCGTGAAGTATTGTGCGGTGCCGGTGGTAAGCTTAGAAAGCGCTACGCGCCATCCTTTGCAAAGTTTTGCAGATATTATTACCATTCATGAAACCTGGGTTAAAAAAGCAGGTGTAAAACCTAAAGTTGTTTTGGCTTGGGCACCTCACGTGAAAGCCTTGCCACAAGCGGTACCCAATTCGTTTGCTGAATGGATGTGCCAAGCACAAGCAGAGGGAATGATTGATTTTACCATAGCTCATCCTGCAGGTTATGAGTTAGCGGAAGAATTTACACCAAATGCGAAAATCGAATACAATTTGGAGGAAGCATTGGTAGGGGCAGATTATGTGTATGTGAAAAACTGGAGTAGCTATAAAGAATACGGTAAAGTATTAACGTATCCGGATGGCTGGATGATGAACAACGAAAAATTGAAAATTACCAACGATGCAAAAGTAATGCATTGCTTGCCGGTTCGTCGCGATTTGGAATTGTCATCTGAAATTTTAGATGGACCAAATTCATTGGTCATTCACGAAGCTGGAAACAGGTTATGGGCAGCTCAGGCGGTAATTAAAGAAATGTTAGAAAAAATGTAAGAATCGGACGAAAGGTATAACGTGAGCGGTTTAGAGCTTTTTACGGCTTATCTGTAGTTAAAACTCAAAAAGATGCAAAAACTAACGATTGTAAAAATTGGGGGGAATGTAATTGATGATTCTGAGAAGTTGCATCAGTTTTTATTAAATTTTACTGCTTTGCCAGGCGAAAAAATTTTGGTGCATGGCGGAGGTAAAGTAGCAACCGATTTAAGCGCTACTTTGGGTGTTGAGGCCAAAATGGTAGACGGACGTCGTATAACCGATATCGAAACCTTGCGCGTGGTAACCATGGTTTACGCGGGCTTAATTAATAAAAATATAGTAGCACAATTGCAAGCAAAAGGTAGCAATGCCATTGGTTTAACGGGTGCAGATGGAAACATTATTCGTGCGATAAAACGTCCGGTGAAGGAAATCGACTACGGCTATGTAGGTGATTTGTTGGAAGATTCTGTTTCGGTGGACACGGTTGATAATTTATTGAAAGCAGGTTTAGTACCGGTTTTGTGTGCGATTACGCACGACAAAGAGGGCCAACTTTACAATACCAATGCAGATACTATTGCATCGGGTATCGCCATAGCGATGTCGGGGTTATATGAAACGAGCTTGGTGTATTGCTTTGAGAAAAAAGGGGTTTTGAAAGATGTGAACGATGATTTGACGGTGGTACGGGAAATTAAAGCCAATGAATTTGAGGATTTAAAAGCAGATGGTACAGTTGCGGGAGGTATGATTCCGAAATTGCACAATGCTTTTGAAGCGATTAAAAAAGGAGTTTCGGCGGTTTACATTGGCAAAGCCGATGAATTAAACGAATTAGCAAGTGGTACTTTTGGCACCAAAATGTTGAAATAAAAGAATAGATTTTGATTGGTTGGCACGGACAAGGAACCGGTCTGTAGGCTAATTTTTGGCCACCTAAACCTGATAGTAGTGAAAAGCTTTTGTTTGCGATGGCTAGGGTGTTGAGGGAAACAAAACTTGTAACGGATAGCAGGACTGTACGTTCATAAGTGTAGCGATTTGCTTTTCAAATAGATAAAAAATACCTAAACCAAATAAGACTCATAAACATGAAAAAAATTGCCATCATTGGGAGCGGAAATATTGGTCTTTCTTTAGCGAAAGGCTTAGTGAAGGCCGATTTTGCAAAAGCTGACACGATTACTTTAACGCGTAGAAATATAGATTATTTAAAGGTGTATGCTGAAAATGGCTTTGTTGTTAGCAATAACAATAAGCAAGCGGTTGCCGATGCGGATATTGTAATTTTGGCGGTTTTACCTCAACAATTGAATGGTGTTTTGGATGAAGTGGAGTCGGTAATTGATGCGAAAAAGCATGTAGTTATTTCGATTATTTCGGGGGTAAGTTGCGCGGCTATTCGCGAGAAACTGGGTGCTGATATAGAAGTGATTCGTGTTATGCCGAATACAGCCATTGCGATTGGCCAATCGATGACCTGTATGGCAAGCGATAATGCTTCGGCCGAAAATATTGCTAATGTGACGCGGATGTTTGAAACAGTGGGCTCGGTGGTGAAGATAAACGAAGATTTAATGACTTCGGCAACAGCACTTTGTGCGTGTGGAATTGCATTTTTCTTACGTGCTATTCGTGCGGCATCGCAAGGTGGTGTAGAAATTGGTTTTCATGCCGATGAAGCGCTGAAAATGGCAGTGCAAACGGCAAAAGGCGCAGCTGATTTACTTTTGTTGAATGCTACACACCCTGAAACAGAAATAGATAAAGTAACGTCGCCAAAAGGTTGTACCATTGCTGGTTTAAATGAAATGGAACATAACGGCTTTAGTTCGTCGTTAATAAAAGGAATTAAATTATCGGCCTTAAAAGCAGGAAATTTGTACACGAAAGAGGGTTAAAATTAAAAGCTTAAAGGAGATAGTTGAATGAGCTTTTGGCCTTAGGCTTTAAGCTTTAAGCATAACAAAAATGATTGAAAAATTAATTAAAGAAAGTACTGAGTTGTTGCGTGATTTGATCCGCATTCAGTCTTTGAGTAAAGAAGAAGATAGAACGGCAAATTTAATTGCGCAGTTTTTAGGTGAACACGGGATTAAAGTAAATAGAAAGCTGAATAATGTGTGGGCATATAACAAATATTTTGATGCGAGTAAGCCAACAATTTTGTTGAATTCGCACCATGATACGGTAAAACCTAATTCGGGCTATACGCGCGATCCTTACGATGCGGCGATAGAAGATGGAAAACTATTTGGTTTGGGCAGTAACGATGCAGGCGGTTGCTTGGTGTCGTTAATTGCTACTTTTTTATATTTCTATGAGCAAGAAGGTTTAAAATATAATTTTTGTTTGGCTGCAACTGCTGAAGAAGAAATCTCGGGAAATGATGGCTTGGAATTGGTTATCCCAGATTTGGGTGAACTGGAATTTGCCATTGTTGGCGAGCCTACCGAAATGCATTTAGCCATTGCCGAAAAAGGATTGTTGGTTATAGATTGTACCGCACACGGAAAAGCTGGGCATGCCGCAAGAGAAGAGGGCGAAAATGCCATTTACAAAGCCTTGCCTGATATAGAATGGTTCCGTACGTATCAGTTTCCGAAAGTATCGGAAGTATTTGGGCCTGTAAAAATGACGGTAACCATTATTAATGCTGGTTCGCAGCACAATGTAGTGCCGGCTAATTGTACGTTTACAGTTGATGTACGTGTTACGGATGCCTATACCAATGAAGAAGTAGTAGAAATTATTAAGCAACATGTAAGCTGCGAAGTAAAACCGCGCTCGGTACGGTTAAAGCCATCGTCAATTGATAAAAACCATCCGATTGTGATTTCGGGCGTGGCTTTGGGTAAAGAAACCTATGGTTCACCAACGACTTCAGATCAGGCTTTGCTATCTATTCCCTCGTTGAAATGTGGACCTGGTTTTTCTGGTCGCTCGCATATGGCAGATGAATTTTTGTATGTTGATGAAATTAGACAAGGTATTGAAGGATATATTGCGATGCTAAAACCTGTGGTTTGCTAGAAAAGAATATCCTTTCGGACTAAATTATTTCGTATAAAAAATCCCGCAAAAGATATAATTTTTGCGGGATTTTGCTTTTTAAAGGCGTTTTTATGGATGGTTGTAGTGGTGTACATCGCGTTGAGGAAACGGAATTTCAATTCCTGCGTTCTCCAATGCTTTCTTACAATCGATAATTAATTGTTCGTTCATGGTCCAAAAATTATCGTTATCGGTTGTTACCCGAACCGATATGTTTACAGAGCTATCCATTAAGGCGGTCACCATAATTTGAGGCTCAGGGTCCTTGAAAGCAAATTTGTTGTTTTTAACAACTTCCATTAAAATTTCTTTGGCCTTATTTATATCCGCATTGTATGAAATACCAATATCAAACCAGGTTCTACGCGTACCCAATTCGGTAAAATTGGTGATGTTGCTATTCGATAAATTTCCGTTGGGAACAACAACCATTTGGTTTTGTGGAGTTTTTAATTTGGTATTAAAAATATCTATTAGTGTTACTGTACCAGATACGCCGTTGTTGGTAGAAATAAAATCGCCGATTTTAAAAGGTTTAAGCGTTAATATAAGCACACCGCCTGCAAAATTAGATAATGAGCCCTGCAGCGCTAAACCTATGGCTAAACCTGCAGCACCTATAATGGCCACAAATGCCGAAGTTTGTACACCTAATTGGGTGGTAACAATAATAAATAATAATATTTTTAAAGCCCAATCGATAAGATTACTCAGAAAACGCCTTAATGAAATGTCGAGATTTTGTTTTTCAAAAATGGTGTTGATTACTTTTTTGATAAGTTTGATGAGCCAAACACCAATAAAAAAGATAATGACAGCCGAAAGAATTGAGCTGGCAATTTGAGGCGCATAATCAATTGCTTTATTGTAAATTCTATCAATGTTTGCTTGGATGTTTTCGGAGTTTACTTTTGTTGTACTTTGCATAAATAGTAATTAAAATAAGGATTAAGATTTGAACCGTTGGCTACAAATTTAAAGGTTCGTGTAAGAAATCAAAATTTTCAGTAAGATGTTAATGTAATAATAACCTTTAAATGAATGGGTTGTGTTTGGGTTAAGGCCTTGTAAAGAGCTACATAAACAGCATACATGCTTATTAAAAATACTTGTTAGTTATTTGTACTTTTGCAAAGCATTTTTAAGCGTTTAGTAATTACAATGAAAATTTGGCAAAAAAATATCGATGTAAATCAATTTGTAGAAAACTTTACTGTAGGTAAAGACCGTGAGTTGGATTTGCAAATGGCAAAATATGATGTGTTGGGCTCTTTGGCGCACACACAAATGTTGGAAAGCATTAATTTACTCACTGCAGATGAATTGAAAACGGTTCAGGCAGAATTGAAAAATATTTATGCGGAAATTGAGGCCGGAAATTTTACCATTGAAGATAGTGTAGAGGATGTACACTCGCAAGTGGAATGGTTACTAACGCAACGCATTGGCGAGGCTGGTAAAAAAATTCACAGTGGCCGTTCACGGAATGACCAGGTTTTGGTTGATTTGAAATTATTTTTCCGTGCGTGCATTGAAGATATGGTAGGCCAAACGGCTACGTTATTTAATCAACTTATTGCGTTAAGCAATACGCATAAAGATAAATTGTTGCCGGGATATACGCATTTGCAAATTGCCATGCCCTCTTCTTTTGGTTTGTGGTTTGGTGCCTATGCAGAAAGTTTGGCCGATGATTTAGAATTGATGTTGGCAGCTTGGAAAATCACCAATAAAAACCCATTGGGTTCGGCTGCGGGTTATGGCTCCTCGTTTCCATTAAACAGAACCTTAACCACCGAGTTATTGGGCTTTGAGAGCTTAAATTACAACGTGGTGTACGCGCAAATGGGTAGAGGTAAAACGGAGCGTATTTTGGCACAAGCCATGAGTGCAGTAGCCGCAACCTTAGCCAAAATGGCAATGGATGTTTGCTTGTTTATCAATCAAAACTTCGGGTTCATTAGTTTTCCGGCAGAGCTAACAACAGGGTCGAGCATTATGCCACATAAGAAAAATCCTGATGTTTTTGAATTGATTCGTTCGCGTTGCAATAAAATTCAGGCATTGCCAAATGAAATTGCGATGATGATTACCAATTTGCCATCGGGTTATCACCGCGATTTACAATTGCTAAAGGAGAATCTTTTTCCAGCGATTACTTCTTTAAACGAATGTTTGGAGATTGCGACGTTTATGTTTCAAAACATCAGCATTAAAGACGATATTTTAAAGGATAAAAAATACGATTACTTGTTTAGTGTAGAAGTGGTTAACGATTTAGCCTTGCAAGGTGTTCCATTTAGAGAAGCCTACAAAATAGTTGGTGAGCAAATTGAGAACGGAACATTCGCTCCTTCTAGTCAGTTAAATCACACGCATGAAGGCAGTATAGGGAATTTATGCAACGAGCAAATTTCGGCTTCGATGCAAAGTGTTTTAAGTCAATTTGGTTTTGAAAAAGTAAATAAAGCAGTGACTAATTTGGTTTCTGAATTGTAACTTAGGCTCACTAATCTAAATTAAACTCGAATGAAAAATTTCCTTATTATTATTGCCTTTCTGCTTTCAGTGAAGGGCGCATTTGCTCAAACCAAAGCCGTTGCGAAACAAAAAGCACCTGTAATAATGTATGTGGATGGCCGACCTTTGGATGTATTAATGGGGCAATTAATAGACCCAAAAGAGATAAGCTCGATAACTGTGAGGGGAATAGGGCCTAATGACATAGGCACTTCAAAAGAAAAAAACTTACAGGGTATTAATCTTTTTTTTAAAAAGGATGCTGAAATTATGAACTTAGATCAGTTTTTTAAGTTCTATAAAGTGCCTGAAGGAAATCGAGGACTGATTTTGATAAACGGTAAGCCGGTCGCATCCAAAGAAGGTTTCCTTGCGAGTAAGTCTATGATTGAAAAAGTAGATTTCGGCACAGACAAGTCGGGTAATTTGTTTGTAAACATCACAGCAGTAAAACGCACACCAAGTAAATAACGTAGCGTTAAACAACGTTTTTTCCCTACGCATCGTTTAATTGAATTTTTGTACCTTCGCAATTCAAATAAATATAAATATATAAACATGAAGGTATCTGTTTTAGCGAGCAGTTTAATAGGCTCGGAAATTATTAAGATTGGTAATGAGGTAAATGAAATGAAGCGCAAAGGTGCTAAAATTGCCAATTTAACAATCGGAGATTTCGATTCAAATATCTACCCTATTCCAGCCGAATTAAAAGCTGGCATTGTTGAGGCTTATAACCAAAATCAAACCAATTATCCACCAGCAGATGGTGTTTTACAGTTGCGCGAAACAGTTTCAACGTTGTTGAACGATCGTTTTGGTTTAGAATATGATGCCAACAGCATTTTAATTTCGGGCGGCTCACGTCCGTTAATTTACGCTACTTATTTGGCTTTGGTTGATCCAGGAGATACAGTTGTTTTCCCTGCGCCATCGTGGAATAACAATCACTATTGCCATTTAACTTCGGCAAAAGCAATTGCTGTTGAAACCGATGCAGCACATAATTTTATGCCAACAGCTGCTCAATTAAAATCACATTTAAAAGGGGCAACGATGTTGGCTTTGTGTTCGCCATTGAACCCAACTGGGACCATGTTCGATGCAGAATCCTTAGCGGAGATTTGTGATGCCGTTTTAGCAGAAAATGCAAGCCGCAGAGCAGACGAGAAACCTTTATATTTGATGTACGATCAGATTTATTCGTTGCTAACTTTTGGAAAAGAGCATGTTAATCCGGTAAGCTTGCGCCCTGCAATGCGCCCATATACAGTTTTTATTGATGGAAGTTCGAAATGTTTAGCTGCAACAGGCGTACGCGTAGGTTGGGGTTTTGGTCCTGCAGATATCGTGAATCGCATGAAAGCATTGGTTGGACACATGGGAGCTTGGTCGCCAAAGGCAGAGCAAGTGGCTATGTCGCATTATTTTAACGATAAAAATCAAGTAGATACGTTTTTAACGAGTTTTAAAGCGCAGATTCAAGATAGCTTAGATGCTTTATACAATGGATTTAATGCCTTAAAAGCAGAAGGTTTTAATGTAGAAGCAGTAGAGCCAATGGGCGCTATTTATTTAACCATTAAAATTGATTACATCGGGAAAACCACTCCAGAGGGACAAGTTTTGGCAAACAGCGCCGATGTAAATTTCTATCTAATTAAAGAAGCTGGGGCGGCGTTAGTGCCATTCTCGGCTTTTGGAAATGAAGAGAGTATGCCTTGGTTCCGCGCATCAGTAGGGGCTTGTACCTTGCAAGATATTAAAGAGATGTTGCCTAGAATTAAAGCAGCCTTAAGTAAATTGAAATAAGTACGCTGCATATAAAATGCATACAAAAATAGCTCGCCAAAATTTATTGACGAGCTATTTTTGTATTTGAGATAATTTTATTGATAATGACTCATTAAAATTCGGTTATACTCAGTTGGATTGTGTAACCAAGGCAAGTGGCCGCTTTTTTCTATGGTATGTATATAGGCGGTAGGGTATCTATTAATTACATGCTTTTTACTTGGGCCATAAATATCTTGTACACCATAGGTAATCGTAATTTTGTATTTAGGCGCCTCTTGTTTGTTTAAAAGCGGGTATTTTAGTATTTGCGGACGAGTTTTATTAATTGGGCCAGCCTTTATATTATCAAAATTCATTTCAATTTTTGATGCTGATTCGAATCCCTTATTGTAATTTTTTACAACAATTTCAAAAAGTCGCTTGTACGCATCGTCGCTTCCCATCATTCCCATAAGGCTATTGAATCCCATTTTAGACCATTCACCTTTTTCGCTTTTCGATTTATTAAACTGCATTACTTCCTTTTCGGTTTCCTTCCACTCGGTGTTGGTGCCCGAACTTGGCGAGCATAAAAATAAACTTTCTATTCTTTCAGGGGTCTTTTCAGCATAAATTTGCGCATATAAACCACCCCACGAATGGCCCCATAAATGAAATTTTGTTAAGTTATAAAACTTAGCTATGCTTTCAATATCACGTATGTAGGCATCCATCGAGTAATCGTTACTTTTGATTGGCGAATTTTTTGTGCCTCTTTGCTCAAAAGTAATAATTTGGTAACTATCTTTTAACTGGTTTATAGCTCCCATCATATCCATTGGTACGCCCGGTCCTCCATGCAAAACTAGGATGGTTTCTTTGGTGGGGTTTTTGTAAATGGTTGAAAAGAGTTTGTCTCCTTTATTATCAATTGTATTTGAAACCATCGTTGAATAATTGGATTTATAGTCGCCTGTTTGTGCTTGCGTTATTTTACTTGTTTTTTTTTTGAGCTTAGGATTCCTCCTATATTTACTTGTACAAAAAAAGCATTGGTGTGCGCTGAGTATGTTGAAGCAGTTTTGTTAATGCCAGCTTTCCAATTTTCTTTTTGATTGAATGTTTGGTTATATCCTATTTTAACACCATATAAAACTCCTGCATTATTTACATAATTAAAAGCTACTGCCGGGGTAATACCAAGATTGTTTTTAGTAAAGTACTCCGTATTGTTTGTTTTTAAATCTCCTTTTAAATATTTATTGTTCGACATAAGAAAACCTATTTGAGGTTCTAATTGAAACTTAGTTGATTTTAACACGTTGTAACCCACATTAATAGTAGTATTTAAACCCGAATAATCTAATTTATTAATTTCGTTTGATTTACTTCCATTTGAAAAGTAAAATTCTGTGCCTAAAAATAAATTGGCAAAGTAATAAGAACTTCCTGCTCCTAATGCAAAGGAGCTTAAACTTCCATCAATCTTGGTATCGAAGTCGGAGTGCAAATGATTAAATTGAGAACCCAAAACTGCATATAGTTTTAGCCCCTTGTTTGTTTGTGCTAATAAGCTGGTTGGTAATAATAAAAATAGTACGATTCTGATAATTTTCATTTTTTTTGAATTTTAATTAACTAACGATGCAAAGTTGAGTCAATTAAAATGCAATGCCATTATCATTTGATAAAATCGATTTATTGTTTGGCCAATTCGTTTCTTAAACGGCTAAATGAAACATTTGTGATGCCTAAATAGGAGGCAATAATACTATGAGAGACGAAATTTTCAAGATTTTGAAACTGTTTTCTGAATACTAGCAGACGTTCTTTTGCACTGTAAGAGCGAAATACCACTTCGTTGAAATGGGTTTTTGCTAGCTCTGCTTCTAAAATTTGCTGCCCAAATGCATGAAATTCTTTATTGTTGTGTCTTAAATTATCGAGTTCTTTTACTGGAATTTCTGCAAGTATTACATCTGTTAAAGATTGAAGACTAAAAATACTTTTACCATTTTGCGTTCTTGCAGAATGAGGGGTAACTACCGATTGACTCGAATAGAACCCCGTTGTAACTACATCGTTTTTGTTAGAAATGTTATACCGATGCAAAATCCCTGAAATTAATATATACTCTTGCTCGTTTTTCCTTCCTACCTCAAATATGTTGGTAAATTTTGGATATTCTTTTAGTTTAGACTTGCCTTTAAACAAATCTAAAGAAAATGATGAGGTGATGCCGAGCTTAACTAATAATTCATCTAATTCGTCTTTCATTTAAAGGGTTTTAAAATTCGTTTAGCTCTAACTTACTGAAAAGATTGGATATATTAATCTTCTCTACTTCCATCATCTGCCATTTGCACCATTTTAGGTTCAAATATGGCAATCACATCTACTAGCTCGGTTTGTGCTGTCATCACTTTGTGAATATCTTTATAAGCCATTGGAGCTTCATCTAAACCGGCACCAATTAAGGTAACGTTATGGTCTTTTAAAATTTGTATGTAGGTGATAGCACCATACCCCTCTGAAAATTAAAAGACAGCTTAGTGATAGCTTTGCTCAATATTAAAAAAACCTCACAGGTTTTTTAAAGCCTGTGAGGTTTAATATCGTTATTTAAACTCACTTGTTTTATGGAAATCGATATCCGGATAATCCTGTTTGGTTAAATTAATCATGTATTCGCTATCGGCTAAATAAACCGGATTAGCCTCTTTGTCGAAACCAATATGTTGTTGTTTCCGTTTCACAAATTCATCTAGCTTTTTTCTGTCTGTTGACGTTACCCAGCTTGAACGGGTATAACTCAGGGTGCGAAAACGACATTTTGCGCCATATTCGTGCTCTAAACGGAAATTGATTACTTCAAATTGAAGTTCGCCCACCGCGCCAATTACTTTTCTATTTCCGGGCTGCATAACGAATAATTGTGCAACGCCTTCATCTGTTAATTGTTCAATGCCTTTTTCCAATTGCTTGGTGCGCATCGGGTCTAAATTTTCAACCTCTTTAAAAATAGAAGGTGAGAAACTTGGAATTCCTTTAAATTGTAATTTTTCGCCTTCCGTTAACGTATCGCCAATTTTAAAGTTCCCGCTATCATACAGTCCTACAACATCACCCGGCCAAGCTTCTTCCACAATACTTTTTTCGTTGGCCATAAAATCCATTGGGTTGCTAAATTTCAATTTTTTATCCTGACGGGTGTGGTAATAAAATTTATTGCGCTCAAATTTACCCGAACAAATACGTAAAAAGGCAATTCTATCGCGGTGCTTAGGGTCTAAGTTAGCATGTATTTTAAACACGAAACCACTAAAATTTTTCTCTTCCACTTTTACATCGCGTTCCTCCGCTTCGCGGTGTTTCGGACTGGGTGCAATATCAATAAACGTATCCAATAGCTCCTTTATACCAAAATTATTGATGGCACTACCAAAGAAAACTGGCGCCAGTAATCCATCTGTATATAGTTCCTTATCGATTTTACCATAAATGCCTTCCACCAATTCAACATCATCTTTTAAGGTGTTTATTTCGGTATCTTTTAAATAATCTAATAACGAAGCATCGTTTAAATCACTTGCGGCAACCACCGAATCGGTTACTTTGGTTTTATCAGAATTAAATAAATTTAAGTGCTTGTTGTAAATACTGTACACACCTTTAAAAGTGTGGCCCTGACCAATTGGCCAAGAAAGTGGGCATAAACTGATGTTTAATTTTTCTTCAATTTCATCCAATAAATCGAAAGCTTCTTTACCCTCTCGGTCCATTTTATTGATGAAAATAATTACCGGAGTGTTACGCATTCTGCACACCGACATGAGTTTTTCTGTTTGCTCCTCCACACCTTTAACACAATCAACTACCAGAATAACACTATCAACTGCCGATAGGGTGCGATAGGTATCTTCCGCAAAATCTTTGTGACCAGGTGTGTCCAAAATGTTAATACGTTTGCCACTATATTCAAAGCCCATTACGGAGGTCGCAACCGAAATACCACGTTGTTTTTCAATTTCCATGAAATCGGAGGTATTGCTTTGATTTGCTTTATTTCGTTTTACAGCTCCAGCAGTATTAATGGCACCACCAAAAAGCAGAAATTTCTCTGTTAGCGTTGTTTTTCCCGCATCGGGGTGACTAATTATGGCAAATGTTTTGCGTTTTTCTATTTCAGGATTAAGCATACTAAATTGATAAAAAAAGGAACGATGAAACCCGGTTAAAGGAATTTAACAGCAATAAGATTTGTGTAGTTGTGTTTCATCAGGGCGCAAAGATATGAAATTAATATCGAATGGTTGTAAATGCTTTACGGCGATTGGTTTAGTTCGTGCAACCTGGTTCACTTGCGTTGCTAAGGGTATCAAAAATATTTTTAACTTCGTACTAGATTTATTAGTTTTAGGTATCCCGCCTATTTTTAGTTCAAAATTAAATTCCGATGCCAATTTTAGAGGAAACAGGTTTGCCAGCAGAAATTGCAGCAAAGTTTGTTAATTATACTTCCAAACATGTTTATTTAACTGGTAAAGCCGGAACGGGGAAAACAACTTTTCTACGTAAATTAATTAAACAAACACATAAAAAGGCGCTTATTGTGGCTCCCACCGGTATTGCTGCCATTAATGCGGCAGGGGTAACCATTCATTCGCTTTTTCAGTTGCCTTTTGGTGCTTTTCTACCCGATGCTGCTACACAAATGGTGGGGACCAACATTACCTTCAATTACAATACACCGCGGAGCATTGTGAAGCATTTAAATTTACAAGGCAACAAACGCCGCATGTTGCAAGAATTGGAACTGTTGATTATCGATGAGGTTAGTATGTTACGTGCCGACATGCTGGATGCAATCGATTTTGCCCTGCGTTATATCAGAAGAAACAGAAACGTACCCTTTGGAGGGGTACAATTACTCTTTATAGGCGATTTGCATCAGCTCCCACCTGTAGTGAAAAACGACGAGTGGAAAGTAATGGCCGCTTTCTACAAAAGCGTTTTCTTTTTCGATGCCTTGGCCCTTCAAAACAATCCACCCATTTACATTGAGTTGGATAAAATTTACCGGCAATCGGATACCGAGTTTATCAATTTGTTGAATAATTTGCGAAACAATACGATTACACCCCAAGATTCAGCGCTTCTTCAACAACATTTTAAAGAAGATTTTAAGCCAAAGGCGGATGAAAATTATATCACCTTAACTACGCATAACAGCAAAGCCGACACCATTAATCGCAATCAATTAAAAGAACTGGATGCGAAATTAATTTCTTTTGATGCGAAAGTTCAAGGCGATTTTAATGAATACGCTTATCCGAATGATAAGCATTTGGAATTAAAAGTAGGTGCCCAAATTATGTTTATCAAAAATGATCAAAGTTTTGAAAAACGATATTACAACGGTAAAATTGGTTTGGTTCATCACATCGAAAAAAATTTAATAGAAATTGAATTGCCCGATGAACGTCAGGTAATCTCCATTACACCCTACACCTGGGAAAATGTAAAATATACGTTAAATGAGGCCACCAATGAGATTGAAGAAAATGTGGTAGGTTCTTTTACCCAATACCCTATCAAATTAGCTTGGGCCATTACGGTGCATAAAAGTCAAGGTTTAACCTTCGATAAAGCGATTATTGATGTTGGGGATGCCTTTGCGGCGGGCCAAGCGTATGTTGCATTATCGCGTTTGAGAAGTTTAAAAGGATTGGTTTTAACATCGCAACTGCGAGATAGCGGATTAAAACAAGATCAAAATGTGCACTACTTCTCTAAATCGAAGGAATCAACCGATATTCTGACCGAGAAGATTAGTGATGAAAGTTATACTTTTATTTCGGAGTACCTACTTGCTGCGTTCGATTTAAACATTGTTCGGTATTATTTTAAGGAACATAGCCAAACTTTTGATAAAAGTGAAAAATCGACCAAGCAAAAGTACGATGAATGGACTTTTGCTTTATACAGCGATTTCCAAAAGATTAGTGCAACCGCTGATAGTTTTGTGAATCAACTTAAAAATATGTTGGCGCAGAAGACCGAACATACCTTATTCAATGTTTCAAAAAGAGTAGAGGCGGCATTAAAATATTTCAATCCCTTAATTAAAGAGGTTTCGGATAAGTTTTTACAGCAAATTGAAGCCATCAAAGAAGAAAAGCAGATAAAAACCTATTTGACCGAGCTACTTGAACTGGAAATATTGATTTATGAACAGTTGAAGAAAATGCATAAATCGAAAGCCTTGTTAGAAGCCCTGATTGAAGGCAAAGAATTTAGTAAGGCCGATACAGATAAGTTACTGAATACCGAACAACGGAACGAACAATTGCAGAAGGCACTTCAATTGAAAGGTGAAGTATTGAAAGTGAAAACGGCAACAGAGAAAAAAAAGAAAGATCCCAAGCCCGACACGAAACTGCTTACTTTTGAACTCTACAATCAGGATAAAACCATTGCTGAAATTGCCAAAGAACGCGGTTTGTCGGTTGGCACCATTGAAGGACATTTGGCCTATTATGTTTCTACTCAGCAATTGGAGGTGACCAAATTTGTGAAGGCAAATAAAATTAAAAACATTAGCGATGCGGTGGAAAACTTAAAGACAAAATCATTGACTAAGGTTCGAGAGTTTTTAGGGAAAGATTATTCGTTTGGAGAGATAAAAATGGTATTAGCATCTTTGTTTCCTACGGAGGAGTAAATAATGGATTTAAACCCAAAGCTTGCAAAGTTTCTAAACGAAAAGATTTGCAAAGTAAATTTTATCTATGGATGAGAATGAATTATCTAAGATTATAATTGGATTGGCTATTGATGTCCACAGCGCTTTAGGGCCGGGTTTGCTAGAAAGTGCAGACCAGCAATGTTTATTCTATAAAATTACCAAGGCTGGGTTATTTTTTTAAAAAGAAAAACCAATGCCGCTAGTCTTTGAATAAATAAGATTAGATTGTGGCTATAGAATTGATCTTTTAGTGGAGAGAAAGCTTGTTTTAGAATTAAAAAGTGTAGAAACTCTGAATGACGTCCATCTAGCTCAAGTGTTAACTTATATGAAATTGGGTAATTATAAATTAGGACTTTTAATGAATTTTAACACGGCGAAACTAAACAAGGTCTAAAAAGGATAGCAAATGGAATATAAAATTTTTGGTTACTTTGCGGAAAACTATGTGACCTTTGTGGTTAAGTTTGTATGAACGAAAAAGTTAAAGTTTTAGCGAATTACATGCCGGAGCAAGCTGCTCCAATCATTTCACGTTGGATAGATTATTTTCAATGCGAATTTAAAATCTCCAAAAATCGTGCGACAAAACTGGGCGATTATCGCCATCCATTTCGCGACAAAGGCCACCGTATTTCGGTAAATTTTAACCTCAATCATTTCGCTTTTTTAGTCACAACCGTTCATGAATTTGCCCATCTCTTAACCTGGAATGAGCATAAAAACAAAGTAAAACCGCACGGACAAGAATGGAAAAATAACTTTAAAAAAATGATGGTTCCATTTTTTGAGCTGAAGATTTTCCCGGAAGATATTCACCGTGCCATTGTAAATTACATGAGTAATCCGGCAGCTTCCAGTTGTTCTGATTTACATTTGTCTCGCGCATTAAAAAAATACGATGAAAGCAAAGTAGAAACCTTGCATTTAGAGCAGTTGCCCATTCATACCCAATTTAAAATTAAAGATGGAAGACGTTTTACGAAGGGTGAACGTATCCGAAAACGCTATCGTTGTGTTTGTTTAGACGATAAGCGCATTTACCTTTTTAATCCACTGGCTGAAGTTTTTTTGTCCGAAGCCCCTTAAACAAACTCAAAGGTATCTCCATCAAACAAACCTTTATCACTCAATTTTAAATGTGGGATAACCAATAAAGCCATGAACGATAAGGTCATGAAAGGAGCCTCTAAAGTGGAGCCTAGTTTTTTGGCAAATAAGTCAATTGAGGTGTAAGAGGCAGCCACTTCATGTCCATTTTTTGTACTCATCAATCCCGCAACGGGTAACGGTAAAACTTCGGCATTGCCTTTAGCAAACGCTACCAACCCGCCCGTTTCTTGAATAGTTAAGTTAACGGCTTCGCAAATGCTTTCATCATCAGCACCTACTGCTATAATGTTATGGCTGTCGTGCGCTACACTTGATGCAATCGCGCCCTGTTTTAACCCGAAGTTTTTGACAAATGAAATGGCAATTGGGGCATCATGATAGCGATTTACCACCACCATTTTTAATACGTCGCTTTCGATATCGCTAACCATATTTCCATCAATAATCTTAGGTTTGAAAGAAAGTTTATGGGTGATTAATTGGCCATCCAAAGCTTCAATAACTGGAATTTCGTTTTCTCCAGTATAGGGAAATTGGAAATCTGCTAGTGCCTTTGCACTGCATTGAAATTGATTTACGGATTCTTTTTCGCTTATTTCAGGAACCCAATTTCCAAGGGTTTGACCATTTTCTGCTAGCAATACTCCCTCAATATATGCTTGTTTTACCGTAAAATCCGTTAAGTTTTCAACTACAATAAAATCTGCAGGATGCCCTTTTTGCAGGTAGCCTACATCCAATTTATAATGAAGAATGGGGTTGATGCAGGCGGCTTGCAATACGTTAAACAGGGGAACGCCTTTGGCGATTGCACGTGCACAAAGCTTGTTGATATGTCCTAAAACCAAGCTATCTGGGTGTTTGTCGTCGCTGCAAAACATCATTCTCTCTGGCCAATCTTTCAGGAGGTCGATGAGTGCTTCAAAATTCTTGGCAGCACTTCCTTCGCGGATTAAAATTTTCATCCCGCGTTGTAATTTATCCAAGGCTTCGTCGGCAGTAAAGCATTCGTGATCGGTAGAAATTCCGGCATCAATATATTGTTGAACCGCATCTCCTCTTAATCCTGGAGCATGACCATCCACAGGTTTTCCCAAATCGTAAGCTGCTTTTATTTTTTTTAGCACTTCTTCATCTTTATTTAAAACCCCCGGAAAATTCATCATTTCACTTAGGTATTTTATTTCGGGGCGTGCTAAAAGCGCTTTTACATCTTCGGAGGTTAGTTCCGCACCGGCTGTTTCAAAAACGGTTGCGGGTACACAGCTTGGAGCACCGAAATTAAATTTGAATGGAACCGTGTTGCCACTTTCAATCATGAACTCTACTCCTTCGATGCCACAAACATTGGCAATTTCATGCGGATCGCTAATGGTAGCCAATGTTCCATGTACAATAGCCAAACGCGCAAATTCGCTTGGAACCAACAAACTGCTTTCGATGTGTACGTGGCTATCGATAAATCCCGGTAGGATAAAAGGGCTTTCTTCCTTTTGATTTCCAATTTTCGTCTGTTCAATTATTTTACCGTCTTTAACCTCCAATGTGCCAAAATAAATAGTCTGATTGGGGATGTCAACAAGGTTTCCTTCGATTTTAAAATGATTTATCATAGCGGTAAAGAGAAGTTAATAACGGATTAATTTATCAATCGTTTCAGCTAGGCGGGCATTGGCCAAGAAATTATCCTCCAGGCTTTTGTGCATGGGGATGGCGGTATCTAAGCTGGCGCAGCGCATGATTGGTGCGTCTAAGTATTCAAAGCAGTTTTCACTTATCCAGGCCGCTAATTCAGCCCCAAATCCACCGGTTAAGGTATCTTCGTGCAAAATCAGCACTTTCCCGGTTTCTTTAACAACATCTCGAACGGCTTCTTTATCCCAAGGCTGCAAGCTGCGTAAATCGAGTAAGCTGCAATCGCTTTGCGGATGCTCCTTTAAATAGTCTAATGCCCAATGTACACCTAAACCATAAGTGATGATGCAAAATTGAGAGCCTTGTTTAAGCTTGGCCGCTTTGCCAATTTCGGTAGTGTAGTAACCGTCGGGGATGGGACCAGTTAAACTTCGATATAAATATTTATGCTCAAAGAATAACACTGGATTAGGATCATCAATGGCCGCTAAAAGGAGGCCTTTGGCATCAGCGGGAAAGGCAGGATAAACAATTTTTAAACCGGGTGTTTTGGTAAACCAGGCTTCGTTACTTTGCGAATGAAAAGGGCCTGCTCCGGTTCCTGCACCCGTAGGCATCCGAACTACTACATCGGCCTTCTCGCCCCAACGGTAGTGGGTTTTGGCTAAATTGTTCACAATTTGATTAAATCCACAGGAAACAAAATCGGCAAACTGCATTTCCACAACCGCTTTATAGCCGTTAATGGACAACCCCAATGCAGTACCTACAATGGCCGATTCGCAAATAGGAGTATTACGAACCCGCACTTTTCCGTATAGATTGCTAAAGCCTTCGGTTATTTTAAAAGCGCCTCCGTATTCGGCAATATCTTGTCCCATTAAAACCAAGTTTGGATATTTTTGCATAGCGATGTTTAATCCATCGGTAATGGCATCTAAATACCTTTTTTCGGTTGTTTCATTCGATGGTTGATGAACCAATTGTTGATAGGGGAAGTACATGTCTTCCTCTTCTTTTTGCGCGTTTGCCCTAGGTTCCTCATCTAAGAAGGCATTTTCAATTTCTAGTTCAATATTCTTTTTGTATTTATTTTTAAGATCGACGATGTAATGCGGGCGTAAGATTCCTTGTTCCAGTAAATAATTTTCGAAATTACTAATGGGGTCTTTCTTGGCCCACTCTTCCAATAATTCTTGGGGGACATATTTCGTGCCCGATGCCTCTTCATGCCCACGCATTCTAAAAGTGAGGCATTCCACTAATACCGGCCGCGGATTTTTACGTATTTCCGTCGCAAGGCGATGAATGGTGTTGTATACTTCAAGGATATTGTTTCCATCGATTTGGACACCCTCTATTCCATAACCAACAGCCTTATCTACCAAGTTTTTACAGCGGTATTGTTCTTGGGTAGGAGTAGAAAGTCCGTATCCATTATTTTCGATAAGGAAAATAACAGGTAAATTCCACACTGCAGCCACATTCACGGCTTCATGAAAATCGCCTTCGCTGGTGGCTCCTTCGCCGGTGTACACCAAGGTTGCTTGTTGCTTTTGTGAGAGTACACTGGCCAACGCAATTCCATTGGCTAGGGCCATTTGAGGGCCTAGGTGCGAAATCATTCCAATTATTTTATGCTCTTGTGTGCCGAAATGGAAGGAGCGATCACGGCCTTTGGTAAAACCCGATATTTTTCCTTGCCATTGCCCCATTAATTTCTGAAGTGAAATATCTCGCGAGGAAAATACACCTAAATTGCGGTGCATGGGCAAGATGTATTCATCGCTTTGCATGGCCAGGGTGCTGCCTACTGCAATAGCTTCCTGGCCTATTCCAGAGAACCATTTGCCGATACGCCCCTGACGCAAAAGCTTTAACATTTTGTCTTCAATCATCCTTGGATAAAGCAGACGTTTGTAAAGATTTAAAAGAAATTGCTCGTCTTTATCGCCAGAGGTAAACTGCATGAAATTGACTATTGGTTTCTCGAATATACCACTTTCCGCTCAGGCAAAAAACTTAGGCTTCGTTATTAGGACCTTTTTGGCGTTCTTCCCATTGTTTGGCAAATGATTTATCGGCAACTTTTGGCATTTCGCGGTATTTACCCCAACTTTTTTTGAAGAAACGCTTTAAAAAGAAATTTTTAAACTTGCCTCCAAAAAAGTCCATCCATTTGCGTTTTTGCATCATTCGATTAAACATGCTCCAGCCCATTCCTTCAATTTTGCCGTTTTCATGAGCGGCGGCAGCATCGCGTCGGTTGAGGAGCAACATTTTATGAATGTCTATTTTTGCTGGGCACACTTCTGAGCATTTTCCGCATAAACTGGATGCATAACTTAAATGTTTAAACTCTTCCATACCCTTTAAATGTGGGGTGATAACCGAGCCAATAGGCCCACTGTAAGTGGTGTTATAGGTGTGGCCGCCAATGTTTTTATATACTGGACAGGCATTTAAGCAAGCGCCACAACGAATGCAGTACAAGCCTTGGCGTTGGTCTTTCTGCGCTAACAAATTGGTACGTCCGTTGTCGAGCAGAATAACATACATTTCTTCCGGACCATCGGTTTCATTCGCCTGGCGTGGTCCACTTAAAATAGAATTATAAACTGTTAAGTTTTGTCCTGTTCCGTGCGATGCCAGTAACGGCCAATACAATGCCAAATCGCTGAGAGAAGGAATCACTTTTTCGATACCCACAATAGCAATGTGGATTTTTGGAAAAGTAGTACTTAAGCGTGCATTCCCTTCATTTTCTGTTAAAGCAATGCTACCTGTATCGGCAATTAAGAAATTTCCTCCGGTAATGCCAATATCAGCATCCAAGTATTTATCACGTAATAATTCGCGTGCTTTTTGTACCAATTGAGGAGGGGTGGCATCAATTGGGGTATTAAATTTTTCGTGAAAAAGTTTAGCAATATCGGTTGCACTTAAGTGCATGGCCGGCGTAACAATGTGATAAGGAGCTTGGCCAAGTAGCTGAACAATGTATTCGCCTAAATCACTTTCTAGCGATTCAATTTGATTGCTTTCAAGAAAGTCGTTTAAATGAATTTCTTCGGTAGTCATCGATTTTGATTTGATGACTTTTTTACCGTTACTTTTTTTGATGATGTTGAGGATTTCTTTTTGTGCCTCTGCTGCGTCATTCGCCCAGATCACTTTTCCTCCCCGACGTTGGAAATTGGATTCAAATTCGGGGAGGAATTTATCCAGATTCTCCATTACCCGCCATTTAATCACATGCGCTTTCTTTTTAGATGCGTCCAAGTTTTCGAATTTAGATAAGCCACGTTCAACCGCTACATTGTATTTACCAATGTTGTAGTTAATGGTATTTCGGTGGGGGATATCAAAAGCTTTCTCGTCAGATTTTTCCAAAAATTCTTCTGCAGTCTTCATCATAGTTTCAAAGATATAAAAACAACAAGGAGTTTATCTTTACAAAACACAGAATAACAGTCATGGTAGCTTCAAAAATGCTGGTTTTTTTCAACAAAGGAGCGGTTTGTTAAGAAAAGCGCCTAATTACACGTGTCTGGTGCATCATGTGAAGAAAAGATGTTTTTCGTTTTATTTTCTATCCACAGCCAAAAGTATGTATTTTTTGATACTTTTGGCTGTGGATAATTTTTTATCCGCAGCCAAAAGTGTATATTTGTAATAGGTTTTGGCTGTGGATAAAATATTTTTTCGCTAAGAAGCTTATTAAATTAAGTGAAAATGGAAAATCTTATTGGTAGAATAGTTGAAAAGAACATTCTTTTAGAAACACTTGAATCCAGTTCGGCAGAGTTGATTGCTGTTTATGGTAGGCGTCGGGTTGGGAAAACATTTTTAATCCGATCGGTATTTCAAAAGCAATTGGTTTTTGAACTTTCGGGTGTACATAATGCAAATGTAACGGAGCAACTTCTTAATTTTAGTACGGCATTGGGCGATGCAATAGGGAGCCAATTACCCATTGCCCCACCAAAGAATTGGACAGAAGCATTTAGGCAACTTCGTGAAGCGATTACGCCGATTCTTAAGCGAAGAAAAGCAGTTATTTTTTTCGATGAATTTCCATGGCTTAGTTCACATAAATCGGGCTTTCTTTCTGCATTCGAATACTTTTGGAATCAATGGGCATCGCAACAACCAAATTTAATTGTTGCTATTTGTGGTTCTGCTGCAACTTGGATGATTAAGAAAGTGGTGAATAGTAAAGGGGGATTGCACAATCGCCTAACGCGGAAAATTCGTTTGTTGCCTTTTTCATTGCAAGAGACCGAACTGTATTTACAAAACAAAGGCATATTGCTTGATCGGTATCAAATAGTGACTTTCTATATGGCAATGGGAGGTGTTCCGCATTATCTTAAAGAGTTAAAAAAGGGTGAAAGTGCTACCCAGGCGATTGATAGGCTGTGTTTTACCAAAGATGGATTGTTGTCTACTGAATTTGCGAATCTGTACCGCTCTTTATTTGATCATGCGGATGTACATATTTCTGTGGTGAGAGCTTTGGCTGATAAGCCTTCGGGCATGACTAGAAAAGAAATTATTGATACTTGTAACCTGAACTCGATTAATAAAACACTGCCAATTGGTTAGTTTTGACCGTTTCATATTTTAAAGAAGGCTTTTTAGGAAGAAAATTATACGCAATTATTCCAGCAATAATATTTGATAAAAAGTTCGTAAATGAACGATGTCTTGAATGTTCAATTTGGCATATATTTTTAAGTTCATCATTAACGGTTTCAATTATGGACCGTTTACGAAGTAAAATTTTATCACTCATTTGCATTAAACTGTTCTTCATATTGTTGCGAATATTTGTAATTAGCTGGATTCCGTCAACAAACAATAACTGAGTAAGTTTTTCGCTTATGTACCCTTTATCGCCAAATAATTTGCCAAAAATAGCATTTAAAAAGCCTTCGTTTTTTAATGGTTCTCTATCGTCAACATTGGCTTGAGTTACCGCAAAGCTTAACAATTCGCCCTTATCATTGATAATAATATGGAGTTTAAAGCCATGAAACCATCCCATTGTGGATTTTCCTGTAGCGGCTGTATCTTTAAAAACCTTATTTCTATTGATTCTTTTATTTTTGCATATTCTAATTGGTGTTGAATCTACAAAGGAAATTCCGGTACATTTTCCCAAACAACAAGTTTTTGCAAAAATGGTCATTGGTAAAAGAACACTCTGCATTAATTCTAAAAAACGATTATACGAAACGGTATTTGGAAATTCATTTTGCATATGTTTTTGAACATAAAAAACGTAATAATGCTTGAAACAACGAAAACCACTAAGATGAAAAAGCAAGTAGATTGTAATTACTTCTGATTTTGACATCACAGAAGGACGTTTAGAAGGCTTTCCTAGTAAAAAAGGTTGTGTCGTTTTATCGAAATCTTTACAAAACTCATCAACTATAGAGAAAATATCAGTAATTTTATCAAAACAAATCATAAGGCGAAATTCGGTTAAATATTTGATTGTCAGAAAATTAAATATACTGAATTTTGCCTTTTTTCGCAATATTTTCAGCCTGAATTATTAATCGAGTTCAGGTTTGTAATTTACAGAGTGGGGGAAGCACAACTCTTTTGCTAGAGGAATTGGTTGAATCGGGTTTTATAACCTCGTATTTGCCTTTTCAAAAAAAAGTAAAGGACAGTATTTATAAGCTTAGCGATGAATATAGTTTGTTCTATCTTAAGTTTATAGAAAATTCTCGCGCTGCTGGAGCGGGTACATGGATTAAAAAATCGACTTCTTCGTCGTGGAAAAGTTGGAGTGGCTATGCTTTTGAAGGAATATGGTTAAAACACATCGATGCAATTAAACATGCCATGGGAATTTCAGGAGTATTTACAGAAGCATCTGCTTGGCGAAGTACCTTAAAGGGGGATGGCGCTCAAATTGATTTATTACTTAATAGACAAGATATGATTATTAGTGTTTGTGAAATGAAATTTTCGAATACAGAGTTTGTTATTGATAAGACCTATGCGGCCGAATTGCAGCAAAAGCTTACTGTGTTTAAACAAAAAAGTAAAACAAAAAAAACGGTGTTTTTAGTGATGGTGACTACGTATGGTGTTAAAAGCAATGTGTATTCAACCGGTTTGGTGCAGAACCAAGTTACATTGGAAGATTTATTCTCGGTTTAGTATTAAACCGTAGAACCATACAAGCATAAAAAAGCCTTCTGAGAACTATCAGAAGGCTTTTGATTTTGGGTATTTATTTCGTTTTTGGATGACCCGCGCCGTCCATATCAACTGCTGGGCGTTTTGCTCCATTGGCTAATTCCCAAGCGGTGAAATAGGTTAGTTTTGCTCTTTTTGCCAACAATGGGAAGTTGATTTTACTTACTTCATCACCCGGTTTGTGGTAATCTTGTTGCAACATACCATCGTAATAGAAAATGATTGGAATGCCTAATTTTGCAAAGTTATAGTGGTCTGAACGGTAATAAATACGCTCTGTATCTTTCGGATCATCGTATTTATAATCTAATTTCATTTTGGTATATGTAGCATTTACTTGCTCACTCAATTTGCCAAGCTCGCTACTCAACATGTTTGAACCTACTGAGTAAATATAATTTGCCGAATCAGGTTTGCCCAAATATTCTTCACCAATACGACCAATCATGTCGGTATTTAAATCAGCAATGGTGTTTTCGATTGGGAAAACAGGATGCTCCGAATACCAATCCGATCCCCATAATCCTTTTTCTTCACCTACTACTGTCATAAATAAGATACTTCTTTTCGGGCCTTTCCCCGCTTTTTTAGCATCCATAAATGCTTTAGCCATTAATAAAACGCCTGTAGTACCCGAACCATCGTCGTCCGCACCGTTGTTGATTTTATCTTTTGCATTAGGATCGGTTTCTAAACCAATGTGATCGTAGTGGCCGGTTAAAACCAATACTTCTTTTTTCAATACCGGGTCTGAACCTTCTAAATAACCCAATACATTTTCGCAACGCACAGGAACTTCAGCTTTGGTTGCGCTTGCTGAAAATGGAATATTTAATACCAATGACGCAGGGGCATTGGCACTTAAAATTTTCTTTTGTAAATCAGCTGCCGTTGTATTGGCCGATTTTAACAATTCATTTGCCAGAGCCGATGAAACCGATACACGCGGGGTCGCGTTTAGCTTCAAGTTTTCTAACATGCTGTTGGTTTTTACCAACACTTGGCCATCGTTTAAGAATTTTCTGTACGAATCGGTTAAACGATCAACCGTAGGGTCGATCATAATAATTCCTTTTACGTGTTTTTGTGCAAAATATTCAGCTCTTGTTTTGCGGATTTCCATCATTGCTGTACGATCCATCCGTTCTCCCGCTTTTAAAGTAGGATCGCCATTGATATACATCATGACTACTTTTCCTTCGATGTCTACTCCGGCAAAATCATCGTAGCTACCTTTTTTTACGCCAAATCCAACAAATACAATTTCATTGGCTGAGAAAGTAAATTCATTTTCAACAATGGAGTTTGGATAAACGATGTAATCTTGAAGGTTGGTTTTAGGTTGGCCATTAACGGTAACATGGCTTTCTTTTAAGCTTAGATTAACCAAATCAATTTTTTGGAAATAATCTCCGTTAACTGGGCCCTTTAAGCCGATAGATTTGAAATAGTTACGAATGTAATCGGCCGCCATCCAAGCACCTTTTTTACCAGTTTCTCTTCCTTCGTATTCGTCAGATGCTAAAATAGAAAGGTGTTTGTAGGCATTATCGGGATTGATGGCTTGACTAAACTTGATGGCTGTTTCATTTTTTGCAAGTGGTTTAACTTGCGCAAAACACCCCAAGCTCAGAAGCGAAGCCGTTGCAAGTGATAAGAAATTTTTGTTCATAGTTTTTTATGAAGTTTATAATTAGTTGTTTGTTTAGCACATTATTTTATCTACCCTGTTTTGATGCCGTCCGCCTTCAAATGTAGTAGATAAAAATGTTGTTGTAATTTCTTTCGCTTGTTCAGGAGTGGTAAATCTAGCAGGTATACACAATACATTTGCATTGTTGTGTAAACGAACCAACGTAGCTACTTCTTTATTCCAACACAATCCTGCACGGATATGTTGATGTTTATTGGCTGTAATGGCAACGCCATTGGCCGATCCACAAAGCAAAATACCGTAGGTAAATTCGCCACTTTCAACCGCCGATGCCACGGGGTGTGCAAAGTCGGGATAATCTACAGAGTCTAGCGAATGTGTGCCAAAATCTTTCACTTCGTATCCTGACGATAAAAAGTCTTTTAACAGTTCTTTGTATTCAAAACCGGCGTGGTCTGCACCGATTGCTATTTTAATTGTTGAACTAGCCATTTTCAAATTTATTTAGAATTAAGGGAAGTATTTGTACTATTTTTGTTAGCTATTGTAAAAGGCAGCTTCTGCTTTTTGTTTTTTACGGTAAATATAGGCCGAAACAAAAATACTAAGTTCATATAATAAAAACAGCGGTGCAGCTACGATTAACATGGTCATAATATCTGGAGTAGGTGTAACTACAGCCGCAATAATTAGAATGATAACGGTAGCATATCTTCTGCTCGAGCGCATTAATTTTGGCGTCATCAATCCCAATTTCGACAAAATAAAGATAATGATAGGCAATTCGAAAATAATCCCGGTTCCCAAGGTTAAAGTCGCAACCGATGAAATGTATGAATCGATTGAGAACATATTCTTAATTTCGCTACTGGCATCGTAACCGGTTAAAAAGTTAACAGAAAGCGCACAAACAATAAAATAGCCAAAAAGGATACCGATTATAAACAGGATTGAAGCAAAAAACACAAAACCACTAGCCGATTTACGTTCGTTTTCGTGAAGTGCTGGTTTTACAAAGCGCCATATTTCCCATAACAAATAAGGGAAGCCCAATACAATCCCCACCATTACACCCACATTTAACTGCAGGTTAAATTGTCCGGCCATCTCGGTGTTGATAATCTCGCCGTTAATTTTGGTTATGCACATATCTTGCCCCAACGACGGATACTTTTCAACCAATTTACACATCATCCGGTAGGTCCAGAAATCAGGTTTTTTAGGGCCGAAAATTATTTTATCAATAATCTCGTCCATAAAATAAAATGCCCCGCCACTAAAAACGGCAATGGCTATTACGGCGCGTATTAAATGTTTGCGTAGAACGTCTAAATGATCAAAAAAGGACATTTCCGCTTCCATCGTTTTCCCCTTTTGCGTAACTGCTTTTAATAGCGACGATCTTTCTTTTGTGTTGCTCATGTTGGAAACAAAAATACTATTCTAAATGAATTGAATGGTATTTTTGTGGTAAATATCAAAATATTTATATTCAGATGAGAACAGCTATAAAACTGGACTGAAATTCTGGTTCTTCTTGTCTGAATTTATTAATACAGGGAGTTTGTATTTAATCGGATAAGGCTTAATTGACTTAGATTGGATGGATTGGAATAATTAAACTGATAAACGCCCTCCTCACCGGTAACGATTAATGATTTTGGTCCCGCAATCACATCGAAACTTTTAACAGTTTTTAAATGTTGAAGCAGATTATCACTAATTTTCAACTTATCGGCGATGTTAAAGCTTTTTAAGCCAAAGTCTCCTTCGCATAAGAACAAGGTATTGTTGCTTACACTTAAGCCATGTGGATTTTGCATCGGAAATACTGCAACTTGGGTAGGCTTGGTTAAATCTTCGATGTTCACAACTTCTAGTTGATTACTTCCTCGTGCACAAGTAGTGCCTGTTCGTAAAGTTACGTAGGCGTATTTCCCTTGAACAACAACAGGGTCGCAGGCAAAAGCATGACTGTAAGTGGATAGTTTTACCGGGTTTGCCGGATTGCTTGCACTGAAAATATGCATGCCGGTATTGGTGCCAATAAATAAATTGTTTTCGTAGGGAAAGATGGTTTCAACACCCCAGCCTAGGTTAATCGCTTTTACGAACGAAGGATCGGTAGCGGTGTTTACATCAAATAGATTTAGGGCAGAATTGCTAACGGTGTAAAGGTAACCACTAAGCAAGGTGAACCGTGCCATGGAGCCTCCTTGACCTGTAGAGCTTGAGTAAGCCGCTGAGCTGGCATCATTGTATACCATGTTTTTGTTATAGTTTGCTTTGTTAACAAGGGTATCTTTATAGCAGGTTACATAATTTTGGTTACCAAAGCCGAGGAATTGGAACTGTGTAAAAACATCTTTCACTCTTTTTACTTGTTTGGCATTGGCCGGATTTGAAATATCGAAAGCAAGTAGATCGATGTAACTATCGGCATATAAAATATTGTCTTTTATGGCGATGTCTACATTACCAGGTACTTGCAAAAAGGCCAAGTTAACGGGCGTACTAGGATTGCTGTTCCGATAAATATGAATGCCTTTGTACGGTTCGTTGATGAATAGATAGTCGTTATAAATGTATATTTTTCCTGTTTTTTTAATTTTTTTCGCTTTGCTGAGTCCAACTGGTAAGGCTCTCATTTGCGCAACCGTGATGCTTTTAGCAATGGTAATTTCTTCGAAATCATCGGAGTTTTTTTTACAGTTTGAAAAGCCTGCTAGTAGCAGCAGCAGGACAAGGCCGTTAAGTAATGCTTTTTTCATAGGTTGTTTTTTCATTAAAACGAACAACACTGTTAAAGTGCTACAGTTTAGAATATTAAAATTTTAGATCCTGCTTTTGAACGTTTTAATCTGAGCTTGATTATTAATTTGGCTTTTTGAGAATTAATCTTGTGAGATTGTTTCTCCGAATGCTCCTATCGTGTGGACAGATCTTTGCGGTTTGTAATTGGACAAATCATTAGCAAAGTAGGATTTAATGAAATAAACGATTTCTTCATCGCCTCTTCGGCACCGACCTCCTTCTTTTTCTTGCTAAAAAACGAAGCAAAAACCGATAGCAAGTCAATTGCTGAGCTCATGAACACCGATAAAACAGCGACAAGGTGTGAATAAATCAAGGCTTGGATCTGTTGTTGAATAAAGCTAGCAAAAGCTCAATAGCGATAATTTGAGGCCTTTCTTTCGCTCTTTCCTCTACTCGGTTGCAAATTCTCTTGGTCATTCGGGATTTGAATGGAGTTGCACAGCTTTTACTGCTTTCTTCGTGCAATCCCGAATACTCGGGATGTACCCCGAGTAGTGGGTTAAGGAAAATCTTGGTTACAGAAAATATATTCCCCACAAAACCTAGCGAGGTCGTTTTTGTTTTGAGAACAGGTATTGATCGCAAAGCTGCCTAGCTGGATTGACAAAGGCTTTTGTTTCTCAAAAGTAAATTTCCTACTGGCAGGCAAGCCTAGCGCCAGCGAGAAAGATGAAATTATTAAGCTAACTCACTTTTTAGAATCTAAAATCACCTTCTTCTAAATAAAAAAGGCGATTCAAATTTTGAATCGCCTTCAGTCCTATATATTTTTAACTTTGGTTATTTCGCAAATTCGAACGTTTCCATAAATTTAGTGGTAAAGTTACCGGCTCTAAAATTAGGGTCTTTCATTAATTGTAAGTGAAAAGGAATGGTTGTTTTAATGCCTTCGATCACAAATTCGCTCAATGCACGCTCCATGGTACAAATTGCTTCTTCGCGTGTTTGTGCAACACAAATTAATTTCGCAATCCTTACATTAGTGTTTTTTTGAAAAAGTTTGTCATTATTATTATTATTATTGGGTAATCATCAACCAAATCCCTATTCGCTCTCATGAAAAATCTGTTTATTAATTTAAGCAAATGTATTTTTTGTATTTTTAATTTGCATGCATCATTTTGCAAGGAAAAGCCTGTTAAGTTTGATTTTAGTGAAAATTAAAACTTTAATTCTTAATTAATTTACGCCAATTACAATCCCTAATTTATAATCATGAAAACAGTAGTAGCTTTTATTTTATTCTCCATATCATTGAGTTGTTTTGGTCAGGAAAGTAAAAACCTTAATCTTAAAAAAGACATGACCTATGATAGTGCGAATAAATTATATTATAAAATTACGCAAGATCAAGATTTTCTCTATTTCGAAGTTGTAAAAGATGAAATGGCAACGAAGGTCCTTTCGCAGGGAGGTATTCGATTATTTTTTAATTTAGAGGGTAAAAAGGATACTTTGGGCGTTCCTACTATTCAATTTCCGGTTTATACAAAGGGCAAGGTTCAAGATAAACGATTTGACAAGCTTATTCTTAAAAGCTTTACTGGTATTCCAGAAACTGAAATGCCCAAATACAATGAATACGGAGTAACTGCTGAAGCCGAGTATATTCAAAATTATAATCAAGATAGCAATTCTAATAAAAAGGATCTTTTTAAAAGTAAACTCAGCATACCGCTTAAATATTTTGATAAATCGACTAAAAAAATAGCCATACAAATTTTGTTAAAGGGGTTTAGAACAGTGGCACTTCCTCCAGGATCGGTTTCACCAGTGCAAGTTTCAACTTCAACAGCATCAAAAGAGGTAACAGATATGTTCTTGGATTCGGATACTTGGACTCATTCGTGGATTATGTATGATATAAAGTAGCATGTAGTTAGATGTTTGTTTATAGCTTTTGATAATTAAAAATTTGCTGCTTTGTCAAAATTTTTGCTTTCTTGTTTTCTAGTCTTTAGCAGTGTTTTTAACAAGGTATTGGCTCAAAAAACTGTTCCTTTAGTTAGTCGAAATGTATCTGGAGTTATTCGTGATTCCTTAAATAAACCAGTGTCGGGTGCGTCAGTTTTTTTATATTCAAAAACAGATAGTTTACACAGTACAACCAATACTTATGTTTTTTACAGATTTACCAATGTTAAATCAGCCTCATTTTTATTGTCTGTAAATTATTGGGACATAAAGCCTTTAATAGAAAATACTTTAATAGCGATATAGAGCCTCAACTTCTTATTGAACCCGTAAAATTGGGCGAAACCATTAAAGTACTGGATGAGGTAACCATAAAAAGCAAAAAGGCCCTACACTTAAAGGCGATACCACTGAGTTTTGGGCTAAGGATTATATTGTGCGTGATTATGCTTCCCTAGAAGATTTGCTTAGGAGAATGGAGGTATCACGATAGACGCTGATGGTTCGGTCTATTATAATGGCGAACGTGTTGTTAAAGCTTTGTTTAACAATGAAGCCTATTTAAAGGTTCTGTAAAGGAGACGATAAAAGAAATACCTGCAAATATTGTTGAAAGGATACAAATTATAAAAGTACTGCTTATGGATATAGGAATACAATAACCAATCCTAATAGTCGGTATTTTTTACTTCAATTTTCATGGCGACCACAACTGTTTGGTAAGAGTAAGTACCATAATGGAAAAGGCCGATAGGGAGACGGTAGTTTTATTCAATAAAAAAGCCATTTTGAATTTTCAAAATGGCTTTTAAACTATATGGAGTATGTGTTTTACTTTTCAAATTCAAAAGTTTCCATAAATTTAGTGGTAAAGTTACCAGCTCTAAAATTAGGGTCTTTCATTAATTGTAAGTGAAAAGGAATGGTTGTTTTAATGCCTTCGATCACAAATTCGCTCAATGCACGCTCCATGGTGCAAATTGCTTCTTCGCGTGTTTGTGCTACGCAAATTAATTTAGCAATCATACTGTCGTAGTTAGAAGGAATTTGGTAGCCAGCGTAAACATGGGTATCCACACGTACACCGTGTCCACCCGGAGAGTGGAAGTTGGTAATTTTACCCGGTGAAGGACGGAAATTATTTGCTGGATCTTCTGCATTAATACGGCATTCAATCGCATGCATTTCCGGCTCGTAATTTTTACCCGAGATTGGAATACCTGCCGCTACTTTAATTTGTTCTTTAATTAAATCGAAGTTGATAACCTCTTCTGTAACTGGGTGCTCTACCTGGATACGGGTATTCATTTCCATGAAATAGAAATTACGGTGCTTATCAACCAAGAACTCGATGGTTCCAGCACCTTCGTATTGCACGGCTAAGGCACCTTTAATAGCAGCTTCGCCCATACGTTGACGCAATTCAGGGGTCATAAATGGCGAAGGAGATTCTTCTACTAATTTTTGGTGACGACGTTGAATTGAACAGTCGCGTTCAGATAAGTGACATGCTTTGCCAAATTGATCACCAATTACTTGGATTTCAATGTGACGTGGATCTTCGATGTATTTTTCTAAATATAATCCATCGTTACCAAATGCAGCGCCTGATTCCTGACGAGCACTATCCCAAGCATTTTCAAAATCTTCATCTTTCCATACCACACGCATTCCACGGCCACCACCACCGGCAGTAGCTTTTAAAATTACGGGGTAGCCCATTTCATTGGCAATGGCAATACCTTCTTTAACGCTGCTCAACAAACCTTCTGAGCCAGGAATAGTAGGTACTCCAGCTTTTTTCATGGTTTCTTTTGCCGATGATTTATCGCCCATATCGTTGATTTGCTCAGGAGTTGCACCGATAAATTTGATGTTGTACTCGCGGCAAATATTTGAAAATTTTGCATTTTCAGATAAGAAACCGTAACCGGGATGAATAGCATCGGCATTGGTTAATTCAGCTGCCGAAATAATATTAGGGATATTTAAATATGAATCTTTACTAGGTGGTGGACCTATACAAACAGCCTCATCAGCAAAACGAACGTGTAAACTCTCTCTATCAGCAGTAGAGTAAACCGCTACGGTTTTTATGCCCATTTCTTTACAGGTACGGATAATACGCAAGGCGATTTCTCCTCTGTTGGCAATCAGTATTTTTTTAAACATGATTTTTTCTTTTCGTATATTGTTTCAACAAGAAACAGCTAAAAATGTGATGGTTCGTGTTGCCACGAACCATAAATGTTGTTCTGTACGTGTTTAACTTTAGCAGCTATCCTAAGCCTCTCATCAAGGCGAAGATAGGCCTTTGTTAAGCTATCAAATGCCCTTTATTAAATAGGCTCAACTAAGAATAAAGGTTGATCGTATTCAACTGGTGAAGCATTATCAACCAAAATTTTAACAATACGGCCTGAAACTTCACTTTCAATTTCGTTGAAAAGTTTCATTGCTTCAACAATACAAATTACTTTACCAACACCAATTTCATCACCCACATTTACAAACATTGGTTTATCAGGGCTCGAAGAACGATAGAAAGTTCCAATCATTGGTGATTTAATCGTGATATATTTCGAGGTATCTTCTGCTGCAGGTGCTGCCGTAGTTGCTGCAGGTGCCGCTGCTACTGGAGCTGCTACGGCTACTGGCGCTGCTTGCGGAGCAACAGCAGGAATGCTAGCTTGTACAATAGTTGGTGCTTGATTCGTTTTAATCGTGATTTTAAAATCATCCTGCTCGATAGCTACTTCGTTTACACCTGAACGAGAAACAAATTTAATCAGTTCCTGTATTTGTTTGATATCCATTTTTTATGTTAGTTATGTAAAAAATAGTTGTTTAATTGATTAACTAAGTTATACTTTTTTTGTTTTATTTTTCTAGTATTAATTGCAAGTAAATTAATCAGTTATCTTGTGTTATTTTGATTAAATCCTTGTATTAATGCCGTAAATTATTCACTGTCGTATGCCCATTTAAGGTATACAGAACCCCAGGTAAAACCTCCACCGAAAGCTGCCAATACAATGTTATCGCCTTTTTTCAGTTTGCTTTCCCACTCCCATAAACATAAAGGAATGGTTCCGTTGGTGGTATTTCCGTAGCGCTCAATGTTAACCATTACTTTTTCGGTACCTACACCCATGCGGCTAGCGGTTGCATTAATAATGCGCAAGTTCGCTTGATGTGGCACCAACCAAGCTACGTCTTCCGACGTTAGGTTGTTGCGTTCCATGATCTCTGCTGCAACATCAGCCATATTGGTTACGGCAAATTTGAAAACCGTTTGGCCATCTTGGTAAGCAAAATGCTCTTTGGCATCAATACTTTCGTGCGTAGCAGGTTTTACAGATCCACCCGCTTTCATGCCTAAAAATTTACCGCCTGCACCGTCGCTGCGTAAAATTGAATCAAGAACACCGTATCCTTCGTCGTTTGGCTCTAATAAAGCACAACCGCATCCATCACCAAAAATAATGCAAGTGGTACGGTCTTCGTAATTGATAATCGACGACATTTTGTCGCCACCAACAACCAATACTTTTTTGTGTTTACCCGATTCGATAAATTGTGCGCCCGTCGAAAGTCCAAATATAAAACCTGAACAAGCTGCTTGTAAATCGTAACCCCAAGCATTTGTTGCGCCAATTTTGTCGGCTAAAACATTGGCTGTTGCCGGAAACGTAAAATCGGGCGTAGTGGTGCAAAAGATAATTAAATCAATTTCTTTTGCATCAATACCTCTTTTTTGTAATAATCCATTAACCGCGTGCACAGCCATATCGGAAGTGCCTAATCCTTCGCCTTTTAAAATTCTACGTTCTTTAATACCCGTTCTGGAAGTAATCCATTCATCTGATGTTTCAACGATGGTTTCCAACTCAGCATTAGTAAGTATGTAGTCTGGAACGTAACCATTAACTGCTGTAATAGCAGCGTGAATTTTATTCATTTTAATAAACTTTGATATATTATTTGAATGCCAATCTAATCTTTTCGACTAATCCCGTTGTAATCATCTCCCTCGATTGTAGCACCATGTTTTTAACCGCCAGCGGACTTGAGATACCGTGCCCGATTACTACCGGAGCATTTACACCCAAAACCGGACTACCGCCATATTGCTCGTAATTAAAACGATCGAAAAATTCGTCTTTCATTCCTTTCTTAATTGTTAACACATAGAAAGATTCTGCTAATTTTAACATAATATTTCCTGTAAAACCATCGCAAACAATTACATCGGCTTTATCATTAAATAAATCGCGGCCTTCTACATTGCCGACAAAGTTAAATAAGTTTGCATCTTTCATTAACGGAAAAGTAGCCATGCTTAGCATGTTTCCTTTTTCGTCTTCTTCCCCAATATTCATTAAAGCTACTTTTGGGCTTTCAATTTGTAATAAATTTTCGGCGTATAAACTGCCTAGAACACCAAATTGAAGGAGTGTATCGGGCTTGCAATCGGCATTTGCACCAACGTCTAATAATAAACCTGTGCCGCCTTTAATTTTAGGAAGAAGTGTTAATAAACATGGGCGGATAATGCCCGGAATGGTTTTAACGCTAAATACAGCGCCAACCAACATTGCGCCAGAGTTTCCAGCACTAGCAAATGAGTCGATTTTACCTTCTTTTAAAAGGTTAAAACCAACTGAAATACTTGAGTTCGGTTTCTGAACAATTGCTTTTGTGGGGTGTTCGCCCATACCAATTACTTCGGTGGTATGCACGTATTCAAAATGATCCGGATTAAAGCCTTCCTCTGCGAGGATAGGTTTTATCTGATCAGTATCGCCAATTAGAACTAAGTGTTCGTTGGCGTTTAGCGATTGATGAGCTGCTATTGCTCCCAAAACAATTGCTTTGGGAGCATAGTCTCCGCCCATTATGTCGAGGCCTATTTTCATCGAAAAAATCTGTTTGTGCTAACCCAGTTTATTACTGGATTTTTTCAGGGAACTAAGTTATAACTAAACCCGCTGAAAACACAAACAATTTTTTAGAAAATTACCCTATCTGAGTATTTTCGATAACCAGTTTGCCGTTGTAGTATAAGTTACCATCAACGTTGTAAGCACGGTGAGGTACGTGGATAGCACCTGTTGCCGAGCATGTTGCTAAAGAAGGAGCAACAGCTTTATAGTGCGTTCTTCTTTTGTTCTTTCTCTGTTTCGAGATTTTTCGTTTTGGATGTGCCATTGGTGTATAATCTAATTATTTTTTTAACTTATTAAGTGCTTCCCAACGCGGGTCGCTTGTTTGTTCATTTTCTTCGTTCTGATGCTCAATTGATAAATTCTCCAATCGGTTAATCATCTCTTGATCACAGTCTTTGTTTGCCTGTTCGCAATTTCTAATATACGGTACCGCTACATTAATCATTTCGTATAACGGAATCGAAATATCAATCTCAGTATCCTTACGGCTCAACGAAATAATCTCTTCGTCGTCGCTTTCAAGCCCGGCTTCTTCAAATTTTACAATTTGTCTTTCGTACAAATTTATAGGTAACGGAAATTCAGATAAACATTTGTCGCAATCTAAATTTACGCTGCCCAAAACTTTGAATTTTAAAATCAACATGGTCTCTTGTTTGTCAAGTTCCATGTTTACTTTTAAATGCCCACTTTTAATTAACGAATAATCAAATGCGTTAAAAAAAGCGTCATCGAGCTCATAATCAAAGTGATGAACTCCCAATTTTAATCCGGTAAACGGTACTGAAAATTGTTTTAGCGCTTTCAAAGTACTGTAAAATTTTAGCCTGCAAATGTAGGTATTATTTTAATAGATAAAAAATGTTTTTCAAAAATTTATTTCTTTAGTTTGATAAGATACAAGCAGATATAGCTGGATATAGGGATGATGGTCTACTTGTTTTTAGCACTCGGTTTCTTTTCTTGCGTTCCTTTGCACTAAAAAACCTGATTTTCTTCGGAATTAAATTGTAGTTTATTTAAAGCTTATCGGCTTTGTTATTTTCGGTATGTATATCGTGGTATAAAATTTCAGTCCAATTTTCATTTCCCTTGTTGTCTTTAAAATGGATTTGATTGCCAAATACATCAAATGTTTGCCAATATTCAAAATTTTCATGATTTCGGAAATGAACTAGATTACCCCACTCGTCATATTCCTTCCAGTTTTCTTCACCTTTGTTTGTTTTATAGTGGATTTGTTTCCCTAGATTGTTGTATTCGGCCCAATATTCGGTTTCATCGTTGTCTTTAAAATGAATTATATTTTGATGTTCATCATATTCCTTCCAGTTTTCATGTCCCGAAGTATCACGGTAGTGGGTAGAATTACCAAGGCTATTAAACGTTTCCCATTGTTCGCCTTGTGAATCTTTTTTGTAAATGAGATTGCCAAGGGTGTCGTAACTTTCCCATTCTTTAAAACCAAAGCTGTCTTGGCTGTATGTTTTTCGACCATTTTCGTGATACTCTGTCCAAATCTCATGGTTGTCGCTGCCTTTGTAATACGTTTCTAAACCCTCCTCATTGTATGCTCTCCACTCCTCCCATCCGTCGCTCGTTTTGTAATGGATTCTGTTCCCTTTTATATCGTATGAAGACCATGCTTGAAATCCCGAATTGTCATGGCTGTATATCTCCCTTCCTTTTTCATCGTATTCGGACCAGCTTTCGTTACCGTTATTTCCTTTATGGTGCGTTTCATTTCCATTTGAATCATACACAAACCATTCTTCCCAATCGTCGCTATTTTTTTGGTGTAATACCTTGCCATTCGGGGCATAAGAAATCCATTCTTCCCATCCATCACTTTTTTTGGTGTAGCAATGGTTCCCCTGGTTGTCGTATGCATACCACTCTTCCCATTCCCATCCGCTTTGCTTATCGTAATTTTTATAATGAATTTGATCGCCATTTTGATTATAGGAAACGGAGGTTGTTTCGCCTAGGTTATTTTTTTGAACCATTTGGTGTATCTGGGGTTTCATCAGCGTTGAATTCGGGTAAAATAAGCTGTTTTTTTGATGATGTATTTATTCCAAAGTAGCGTTTTTCGATTCAATAGCAGCACATTACTAGGAAGTTCAAAATTTTTTTTGAGAACCTAAAAACACATTAATTAAGTTCAAATACCTTCGGTATACAAATTAAATGCCAAAGGATATTGGTTGAAAATCTGTTCATATCCTTGTGTGGGTTTTCTTGCTTATATTTCTTGATTAGAGCGGTATTTCTCCGGTGAAACACCAATTTGCTTTTTGAATAAACGAGAGAAATAATACGCATCGCTATAGCCTAAATTATAAGCAATGTCTTTAATTTTGGTGTTTGTATTGAAAATAAGCTGACAGCTTTTTTGTATTTTTAGTTGGGTGAAATAATTAAGCGGAGGGATACCAGTGCTCTTTGTGAAAAGTGCCGTAAAATGAGATTCTGACAATTGATGCCGATTAGCGAATTCTTTAACCGTTATTCTCGTGTGTAGGTTTTTCCGCATAAAATCAATGCTCTCCTGAATTAAATCCAGTTTTTGAGTTTGGTCTTTAATATCCGTTTTTTTCGGATGTAAAAAGGTAGCAAGAAAATAATACAGGCACATATTAGCATGATGCACATTGTTTTTACCGTAACCCATTTCTAAATTGGCGTACATTTCGCGCCAAATTTCAATTCCCTTTTCATTAAAAATAATATCCTTTGGTCCTGCATGCGGCGAAATATTTAGCTCTTGGTTAAAATTTGATAAATCGGAATTGCTGTAATGAAGCCAATAAATTGTCCAAGGATTGTTATCGCTAGCGCCGTATTTTATCGGTTCATGGGTCGCTGGGATTTGAAAATATTGGTTTGTTTTTACCTGAAAAAAATTGTCGCTTATCGAATACCATCCTTCGCCATTAACGCAGTAAATAAATATATTATCTGTACATCCTTTTTTACGCTCTCTGAAATGCCCTTTGGCACTCGGGAAATAGCCGATATGGGTAATGTAATTAGGCGCAATCGTGTTTTTTAAAGCTTTTTGGGGTAAGCTAATAATCTTTTCGCCAACAAAACCATCACGTATTTTTTCCATTAAAAGCAATATCAGAAATTTATTTCAATTCAATAGAAAAATCCATCAAAAAGATAGAATAGTGCATTTTTTGTATGTCAAGTCAATTTTATATTTGTTTAAAACAAGATTATAGTTCAATCTAACCAAATTTAAACACAGTTAACTTTTGAGCAAGTTCGGCGTGCCAATGGTTTTAGATATGGATTTTATCTTCATTGAAACCATAATACAAATAGAAAGTGATTAAAAAAATTGAAGTTAGAGACGCGCGTTTTCCTTTAAAAGCGGGTGCAGGAAGCGATGCCATTCATCGCGATCCCATTTATTCATATGCTGTTACCAACTTAGTTGATGATTCTGGTTTGGTAGGAACCGGAATTGCTTTTACGCTTGGCGAAGGAAACGATTTAGTCTGCAAGGCGGCCGCATTTTATGCAGAGCAGTTTAAAGGTAAAGACATTGAAGAAATCATGGCGAGTTTTGGCCGAATCTTTAATCAGCTGTCTAATGAACAGCAATTTAGATGGTTAGGGCCACATAAGGGGGTGGTTCATTTGGCTTTAGCCTCGGTAACCAATGCCTGTTATGATTTATGGGCGAAAAAAAGAGGTGTTCCGCTATGGAAATTGTTAATCGATCTAAAACCACATGAAATTGTAAACACGCTTGATCTTTCTTATCTGGAAGATGAATTAACACGCGAGCAAGCCATTCAACTTTTGGTCGATAATCAAACAGGAGCTAATCTTCGGAAGGAGATAACAAAAGTAGGATACCCAGGCTACGATACCTCTATTGGCTGGTTTAATTATTCGGATGATAAAGTACGTGAGAATTGCAAAATAGCTTTAGCAGAAGGATTTACTGCGATGAAATTGAAAGTAGGTAGTTCTGATCCGGAGAGAGATATTCGTCGGTCACATATTGTTCGTGAGGTTGCGGGTGATGGCGTGAAAGTAATGTTAGATGCGAACCAACAATGGACCTTGCCACAAGCGTTAAAAATTTGCAAAGAGCTTCAAAGTATGAATCCGTATTGGATTGAAGAACCTACCCATCCAGATGATGTATTGGGGCATAAAACATTGGCAGAAGCGATTAATCCAACTAAACTGGCGTTGGGTGAGCACGTACCAAATCGCATTATTTTTAAAAATTACTTACAAACGGGAGCGGCAGGGTTTATCCAAGTGGATGCTGTTCGTGTAGGTGGAGTAAGTGAGTTTATAACGGTGAGTTTATTGTGTAAAAAATACGGCATTCCGGTGGTGCCACACGTAGGCGACATGGGACAATTGCATCAGCATTTGGTGTTGTTTAATCATATTTCCATGGGGCACGAAGCTTTATTCTTAGAGCATATTCCGCATTTACAACAGCATTTTGTACATCCTGTTAAAGTGGAAGGCGGTGTGTATCAAACGCCAATGGAAGCTGGAAGCAGTTGTGATTTGAAAAATTAATGCTGGATGAAATTAAAATTATATGTTAAATAAATTAGATCTGGGGATAAGCATTGCTTATATCTTAGGAATATTAATTACAGGTCTTTGGGCGGGGATTACACATCGCCGTAAAAGCAAAGCGAATGCTGCCGGAGAATATTTCTTAGCCGGTAAAAGTTTGAAATGGCCTGCCATAGGATTGGCTTTGTTTGCTACCAATATTTCAACGGTTCATTTGGTGAGTTTGGCACAAGGTGGATTTGATTCAGGGTTATTGAATGGGAATTTTGAGTGGATGGCCGCATTTACCTTGATTTTGCTGGCTTTGTTTTTTGTGCCATTTTACATCAAGTCAGGTGTATCAACTTTACCCGATTTTCTTGAAAAGCGCTACGATCGGTCAAGCCGCGATTGGTTAACCATTGTTTCAGTGGTGTCGGCTATTATTATTCACATCGCTTTCTCTATGCTTGCTGGTGGAATTGTTTTAAAAACCTTGTTTGGTTTAAATATGTACGTAAGCGTAATTGCAATTTGCATCATTACAGCTATCTATACCATTATTGGTGGTTTAAGAGCGGTGGTAGTTACCGAATCAATTCAAACAATTGTTTTGTTAACTGGAGCTTTTATCATCAGCTATGCTGCTTTTCATAAAATGGGAGGCTGGGATCCAATGGTAGCGGTGTTGCATAAGAACAACGAGTTAAGTAAGCTTTCTATGCTCAGGTCAGGAAACGATAGCAGTGGCATGTCCTGGTATGCAATTTTGCTGGGATATCCGGTTTTGGGTATTTGGTATTGGTGCGCCGATCAAACGATCGTGCAGCGTGTTTTGGGAGCAAAAGACGAAAATCATGCGCGCATAGGTCCGTTATTCTGCGGGTTTATTAAAATTTTACCTGTTTTTATTTTCGTCCTTCCGGGATTATTTGCCTATACCTTATTTAAAACAGGCCATTTGGATGTCAGTAGTCTCGGATTAGACACCAATGGCCATGTTAATTCTAAAGGCATCTATACCTTGATGATTACGCAATTATTACCCTCGGGTTTAGTTGGCGTTTTAGTGGCCGCTCTCCTTTCCGGATTGATGAGTCAGGTTTCTGGTGCTTTAAATTCTATATCCACCATGGTAAGTTACGATATCTACCAAAGATATTACCCAGAAAGTAACGATAAGAAAATGGTACGTGTAGGTAAAATATCTGCTGGTATTGCGTTGATTTTCTCTTTGGCTTTATTGCCGCTTTTAAATCAGTATGAAAGTATTTTTAATGGATTAAATGAAATTATCGCACACATTGCACCACCCATTACCTGTGTGTTTGTACTAGGCGTTTTTTGGAAAGGAGCATCTGCCAAGTCGGCAAAATTAACACTTTGGCTAGGATCGGCTTTGGGGGTACTTGTATTTGCCATCAGTAAATTAGATGCTGAGCGTGCAATCGCACATATTCCATTCATGCTCATGGCATTCTATTTATTCTGTGCGTGTGTAGGTATGCAGGTTTTATTCTCGTTTTTATATCCGGTTAAGCATACGGAAGAGAGTGCAAAGCTTTACTGGAAATCTCCGTTGGAACCTTTACGCGGAACCGGATGGCCCGGATTTGGAAACTATAAATTTCTTTCTGCTTTATTGCTCACTTTAATGGCAATTTTATATTACGTTTTTAGATAAGATTTATGAGAAAATTACTTTTTTTAGGCTTTTTGGTATGCCTTTTTTTTACTTCGTGCATGGAAACAATTAAACCAGAAAACGTTAAGCGATTTGGCTCTGTAACCGGTTTAAAGCCTGAGAAAATGGCTTATTATAAAGAACTTCATGCGAAAGCCTGGCCAGGTGTTTTAGCTAAAATTAAAGCATGCAACATTCAGAATTATTCTATTTATCTGCAAGAAATTGAGGGTAAACCCTATTTGTTTAGCTATTTCGAATATGTAGGAACTGATTTTAATGCCGACATGAAGAAAATGGCTGATGATCCTGAAACACAACGCTGGTGGAAAGAAACCGACCCCTGTCAAGTTCCGCTTCCGGAGACCGCCGCTAAAAATGAAATATGGACCAACATGGAAGAAGTTTTTCATACCAATTAAGTAAAGCTGATTTATGAATGTATTAAAAGATAAGGTAATTATAGTAACAGGTGGCTCAATGGGTATAGGTTTCGAATGTGCGAAAGCATATGCAGCTGAAGGCGCAACAGTAGTTATTTTAGCCTCAACACAACAACCAACAAATGATGCAATTACTACTTTAGGAAAGCAACATTTGGGGATTCTTTGCGACGTTTCAAACGAAAATGATGTGAAAAAGGCAATAAATCAAACGCTTCAAAAGTATGGTAAAATAGATGCCATTCATAACAATGCCGGCATTGCTTTTCCTTCAAAGCCTTTGCATTTAACGAGCGATGAAGAATACAATCAATTGTTTAACGTAAATCTGAAGAGTGTGCTTTATACCACTCGATATGGTTTTGAAGCGCTACAAAAAAGTAAAGGAAGTATTTTAAATACCAGTAGTTTGGTTGGTGAGATAGGTCAAGATGATCATGCAGTTTATTCGGCTACCAAAGGAGCGATGAATACGCTAACCAAATCGATGGCTTTAGACTATGCAAAATATGGAATTCGTGTAAATGCAGTGTTGCCTGCGGGTGTTTGGACGCCGATGTTGCGCAGTTGGAGTAAAGAACAAAGTAACACAGAAGAAATTGAAAAATATTTAGATAATATCCATGCTTTAGGGTATTGCCCAGAGGGCGATGTGATAGCCGATGCGTGTGTGTTTTTATTGTCCGATAAAGCGCGCTTTATAACCGGAAATCTACTACCTGTAAGCGGTGGTGCCGAGCTAGGATACAAAGCCGCAAAGTAACGCTACTAGCGTTTGTATGTTTCTTTAGATGTCATAGAAGGGTTAATTTACATTGGTAATCGAGACTGCTGTAGTGTAAAAAAAAACAAATAAATCGATGTTAAATCGATTTTTCTCATTAAATTTAGTTATTAAAATTTTTAAAAACACGGATATTGTTATTAAATTAAATTATAACTACTCACGCTAGAAGTTGTGTTAACTATTTTTAAAAAAACTGCCTATGAAAAAATAAAAAACATACCCTAATTATGAATCTATCCATAACCAAGATAGAGAACATTCATTTATCACTAATCCCTGAACAAATAACTATTATGAAATATAAACGAATATTCACAAAACTGCTTTTAGCATGTTTCTGCCTTTTAGCGCCAGCCATGGTATTTGGGCAAGAAATTGTTACAGGTATTGTTGTTGATGCGGCCGATAAAATGCCACTTCCTGGCGCTACGGTATCGGTTCAAGGCACAACAAAAGTAACTAAGACCGGAGATAACGGAAAATTCAGTATTGAAGCAAGCAATGGACAAACTTTGGCAATTTCTTTTACAGGTTATGTGCTAAAGAATCTTACTGTCACAGGCAAAAACGTAGGAACTATTCAACTTAGTCCTACTAGCAATGAGTTAACAGATGTTGTGGTAGTTGGCTATGGTACTCAAAAGAAAATCAATTTAACAGGCTCGGTGCAAGTTGTAAAAGGCGACGAGTTGGTAAATAGACCTACACCAACTTTATCGCAAGCACTACAAGGCAAAGTTACGGGTGTAAACTTTGGTGCAGGCACCTATGGGTTTGAACCCGGTGCGGCGCTAAATTTGCAAATACGTGGTCAAGGTAGCCCCTTAATTTTAGTAGATGGAGTGATGACTACCTCATTGAATGGAATTAATCCAAATGATGTAGAGTCTATCTCTTTGCTGAAAGATGCGGCTGCATCTGCAATTTATGGAGCCAGAGCCCCCTATGGTGTTTTATTGGTAACGACAAAAAATGGAGGAAAAGACGGTAAATTAAATATTAACTATTCGGGTAGCTATGTTGCTATAAAACCGCTCAATATGCCTCATATGTTAGATTCGTATACCACTGCGCTAGCATTTAATGAGGCAAGCGATAATACAGGTATTGCACATGTGTATTCAGATCTTGTTGTTAATCGAATTAGGGCATATCAAGCAGATCCTGTAAATACACCCGAAACATATCCGAATCCATCGAGCCCAACGCTTTGGGGAAATACGTTTTTAAGCAATGCAAATTATGATTGGTTTGATATTTTTTATGGAAATGGTTATCGCCAACAACATAATTTATCTTTAAACGGAGGTACAGAGAAAGTATCGTTTTATTTTTCTGGAGGCTATGTATATGATGGTGGATTATTGCAGATAGGCTCTGATAATTACAGCAGATATAACTTCACATCCAAAGTGGATGCAAAATTAGCCAAATGGATTAAATTGTCATCTAATACACGGTATTACAATACATCGCGTACTACGCCTGCTTACGATAACCAAGGTGGATACGATTTATTGTTTCATCAAGTGGCTCGTACTTATCCATCACAATATTATTTCTCACCAAATGGAATAGCTTCCATTCAATCGAAAGTGCCTTGGACCAGAGATGCTGGTACTGAAAATACACGTGTTAACGATTTTGTTCAGCGATTTGCAGCAGAGATTACACCAGCTAAAGGTTGGACTGTGAATGCTGATTATTCATTTGATCTTACACAAAGCGCCTTTACATCAAATAATTTTACCGTATATGAAGATGATGTTGCTGGTAACCCTGTAGTTTCCGGCTCAACATCCAATGCCTACGTTTCTAAAACACAAGATTTTACTATTTATCGCACGTTTAACGTGTACTCTAAATATAACTTCGATTTTGGACAAGCCAAACACCATTTAAGCTTAATGGCAGGTTTTCAAAAGGAAAACTCAAATTACGAATATATCTATGCTAGGAAAACGGGTTTAATTACATCTTCAGTTCCATCAATCAGTACATCGACAGGGATTGAAAATGCTGGTGACCAGTTAAGAGTTTATGGTACAGAAGGGGTTTTTTCTCGTCTAAATTACGACTATGACGATCGCTATTTATTGGAAGTAAACGGCCGTTATGATGGAACATATAAATTCACGGATGGTAAGAAATTTGGATTTTTCCCTTCTGCATCCATAGGATGGAATATTTTTAAAGAGAATTTCTTTAAATCGTTGTCATCTACGATTAATACCATGAAAATTAGAGCTTCTTACGGCGCTTTAGGAAATCAACTTGGGGCAGAGGCTTATCAAGATACTCCATTTCTAGGGGTATCATCGAATGCGAATTGGATCGTGAATGGAGTTAGACCAAGTTACGTAACTGGTCCAAATCTGATTAATCCCGATGTAACTTGGGAAACCTCACGTGTGGCTGATATAGGTTTAGATTTTTCTATGTTTCATGATAGACTTACATTTACTGGAGATATTTATCAACGCTTAACGATAGATCAATTAGGCTCTGATGCCGGCAGTGTACCAGCAACCATTGGCGTTACTGCTTTTCCACAAGTTAACAACCGCGAAACAAAAACAAATGGTTGGGAAGTAGCAATTGGTTGGAGAGATAAAATTGGTAAGGATTTTAAATACTCCATTAATGCACAGTTATTTGATTATCTAACAACCGTTACAAAATTCAATAATCCTACTAATATTTTAACCACCAGTTACACTGGACAGAAAGTTGGTGAGATTTGGGGGTACGTTACTACCGGTTTAATTCAAGATCAAGCAACCGCCGACGCCATAAATACCAACAAAACACAAGCAGCAATTTCAGGCCAAACATGGAGAACAGGTGATGTTCAATATACCGACCTAAATGGAGACGGTAAAGTTGATTTCGGAAACAATACCTTGGATAACCCAGGCGACAAAAGAATAATAGGGAATTCAACACCGCGCTATCAGTTTGGATTAACATTGAGAGCGGAATGGAAAGGTTTTGATATCTCTATGTTTTGGCAAGGGGTAGGAAAAAGAGATTTACCAATTGGTTTTGGTGGTACTACCAATATGTTTTGGGGTTTTACAACCAATGCACAAAGTTCATTTTTTAAAGATCATATGGATTATTATCGTGATGTGGATGCTACCGAATATGCTGGTTTAGGCAAAAATTTGGATGCGTATTTTCCAAGACCTTACTTTAATGCAAACATGAATGCAAAGAATCAAGTTTTGCAAACACGATATTTGCAAAATGGAGCATATGCACGATTAAAAAACTTACAATTGGGGTATAATTTGCCTCAATCTTTATTAAGTAAAATAAAATTGTCGGGTATATACCTCTATGTATCAGGTGAAAATTTGATCACCATCAGTAGCTTGCCTAACCACTTTGATCCAGAAACTGCCGTGGTAGGCAGCAGGGGCGATGGAAAATCTTTCTTTCCATCAACCGCGTATACATTTGGTATTAATGTTAAATTTTAACTATCAAAAAAATGAAAAAGATATTATATATTCTTGCCCTAAGTACGTTGGCATTGGTATCTTGTAACAAAGATCTCGATTTACCTCCTGAAGATCAAATATCCAATGATCAGTATTGGAAAACGGCAAGCGATCTCGACGCTTATATCATCCAGTTTTATGCTGGCTTACCGAGTTTTAAATCGGGGTCTGGCTACACAGGCTATATTGGTGCCGACGGTTTTTCAGGTTCCGATACCCAAATTCAATCAACCGTATCACCCGTTTTAAACGGAAATAGAAATACTGTAAATTCGGCCACCGGTACAAGTTGGGATTTTACTGCTATTCGAGGCGTAAATGTTTTCTTCGAAAATTATGGAAAAGTCCAAGAGTCTCCGGCCAATATTCAACAATTTGTAGGTGAAGCTCACTTTTTTAAAGCGTATTACTATTTTAGATTGGTAAATACCTATGGCGATGTACCGTATTTAAGTAAATCGTTGGTAGTTGGAGATCCAGAACTTTACGCTCCACGTACCCCTAGAAATGTAGTAGTCGATTCAATTTTATACCATTTAGATCAAGCTGTTGCGAAACTTAAATTTTTAAAAGATGTAACTGGTGGAAATAATCGTTTAAGTAAAGAAGCAGCATTAATTTTTAAATCGAGAGTAGCCTTGTTTGAAGGAAGCTGGGAGAAATACCATGCTGGAACTGCTTTCGCTCCTGCAGTATCAAACCCTACTAAATATTTTCAAGCAGCAGTTGATGCTGTTACGGAATTAATGACTCCATCAAAATATAAGGTAGGAATTTATAATACTGGAAAGCCAGCTACAGATTACAATACACTGTTCAGCTCGACAGATTTGAGTTCGAATACAGAGGTTATCTTGTGGAGGAAATACGATAAAAACTTAACTTTTTCGCATAACTTTCAGCAATATGTAACCAGTTCTACTGATGACATTAGTGTTACCATGCAACAAGTACAAAATTATTTGAAACTAGATGGTACACCTTATGATTACATGGGCGTTGGAGCAACGGTTAAAGGAAGTGCTTATTTAACAAAAATTGCAGCAGAGTGTGATCCAAGATTAAAACAGGTGATTTGGATCCCAGGGCAAACGATGTGGAGCAATACCGCTGGCACCAAATTATTTACGGTTCCGGCTTTAGATAAAACAAATACAGACAGAAATGCCACAGGCTTTCAGTTGAGAAAAGGTGCAAACCCTACAGATCCTACTGCTGGGGCCGCCCAAGGATTCTCTACCTTATGCGAAACGGGCAATCCAATTTTTCGTTATGCAGAGGCGTTGTTAAATTTGGCAGAAGCACAAGCAGAACTTGGTTTATCGGTAAATTATGCAACAACGCTAAATGTATTGAGAACAAGAGCTGGAATGCCTGCTTTTACGGTACAGGCAGATGCATCTAGATCTTCTTATGCCGATTTTGGCTACTCTTTGTCTAACCAACTCTATGAAATAAGAAGAGAGCGTGCTGTTGAATTAGGGTGCGAAGGTTTCCGGACAGATGATTGGAGACGTTGGGCAGCTGGCAATTTATTTAAAAATAAAAGGCCACTAGGCTTTCCTTTTTTAGCATCAGAATATACTGCAGCCAATGCAGCGAAGGTTTTACTCAATGCAAATGGTTTTGTTGACCCTTATAAAACATTGCTGCCTACTGGCTATAATTTTAATGCGAGTAGAGATTATTTGAGTTGTGTTCCGGTAAATGAAATTACTTTAAATCCGAAATTAACACCAAACCCGGGCTGGTAAAACCAATGTTATATAAACAAAACCCCGTAGCTCTCTAAAACTACGGGGTTTGTTTTTTTGTATATCTATGAAGCTTGTTGAGTTGCTTTCAGATTGGCTTCATTAGCGTCTCTATAATCTACGAATCTTTCAATAAAACCATCTCTTTGTTGTTTCGGCTCCATTCGCTCCACGATCCAACGTAGAGTTTTGGAATTGCTAAGCCTGCATAATCAAGGGCTAATAACGTGTGGCAGGCAGTAATACCCGACCCGCAATGAACAATGATGTTTTCAGTTTCATAGGTTGATAAGGCTGCGGTGTACTTTTCTTTTAAAATATCTGGACTTAAAAAAGCGCCTGTTTCATCTAAATTCTCGGTGTAGGGGATGTTAATAGCTCCTGGGATATGACCTGCAATTAAATCGATGGGTTCTGTTAAGCCAGCATACCGATTGGCGTCGCGCACATCAATCACAACATGGTCGGTTGTTTGTGCTGCTTTTTCAACTTCTTCCATGGTAGCTACTGGTAAAGACCAACTAAAAATAGGGTAAGGATGAACGGTTTTAGCCGATTCAACAGCGTTGCTGGTGGCTAAACCTGCTTTCAATGCTGCTTGGTAACCACCGTTTAATACTTGCACCTTTTCATGCCCAATAGCGCGTAACATCCACCAAAAACGGGCTGCAGCATTTCCACCATTTTTATCATCGTATACCACAACATGTGTGTCTGGCATGATGCCAAATTTCGTGAGCACTTCTGAGAACTGTTCCGTTGTAGGCAAAGGATGACGACCACCAAGAGCAAAATCTGAAATATTGGCTAAATCATCATTTACGTCTGCAAAAAGTGCTCCGCTTACATGTTGTTCATCGTAGCGGGCTTTAGCGCCTGCACTAGCATCAATTAGTACGATATCGTTCGGGTTTAACTGTTTTAGTTCTTCGGGTTTTATAATGGGCGATAGGTTATTCATACATTTTTTGGGTATAAGATTTCCAATAGCGTAAATATAGGTTTGATTTTAGATTTTTTTGAACCTATTCAAATTGAAATTGCAAGAAGTTTAGTTTTTCTTGCGCAGGGCGATTAACCCAAAAATGGGGCCGAGTGCTAAAACCGTGTACAAATAATGCGGATTGATCTCTTTTGATACGATGTTTAAAACTTGAATACTTATAATGGTGATGGCAAAGCCAATGCAATTGACTACGGTAAGCGATGTCCCTTTTAAATCATCCGGTGCATTTTTAGCTACAAGCGATGAAAATAAAGGAGAATCTGCCGTGGCGGATAATCCCCATACAAATAAAAAACAGAGTACTACAGTATGCGAGCTGCTAAAAAGAAGCAGCGGCGAAAGCAAACAGCATATTCCAGAAATGGTAAGCGCAATGGTGGCTATTTTTTTTGCCCCATATTTTTGAGAAAGTAGCCCGCCTAATATGCAAGATAATCCTCCGGAGGCAATGATGAGAAAGGACAACAGTGGAGTATTGAGTGGTTTTTCGGGGTGATGCACGTTAAATAATTGCAACATGACTGGAAGAAAAGCCCAAAAGGTATACAACTCCCACATGTGCCCAAAATAGCCGTATGCGGCGGCTTTAAAGGAATGATTTTTAAATCCCGATAAACAGGCATTGAGTTTTAGTTTTTGCCCTTTTAGACGATGTGGGCCATCGGGGATGAATAAAAACAACACAATTCCTCCTAAAGCTGAAAGTGCTGAAGTTGTGTAAACAAGGTTTTGCCAGGGAGATTGATTGCTTAGCGTTTTAAGCAAATGCGGAAAAGCAGTTCCGAAAACCAAGGCGCCCACTAAAAACCCCAATGATTTTCCTAAGCCCTCTTTAAAATAATCGGCAGCAATTTTCATTCCTACGGGATAAATTCCTGCCAACATAAAACCAGTTAAGAAACGGAAGAGCATCAGCAAATTGATATTTTGAATCGCATAACAGATACTTAAATTGCAAATACTAGCCGTTAATGCGCATACCACAAAAACTTGAGAAGGTGAAAAGCGATCAGAAATAGATAGCAAGGCAAAAACGAAGGTTCCGCTGATGAAACCAAACTGAATCATGCTGGTTAAGTTGGCTAAAAGGTTATTGGCCTGCGGAAAATAACCAAGTAAATTGGGCATTATAGCGTTGCCTGCAAACCATAAGGACGTGCATAAAAATTGGCAAATGACAATGATTGGCAATACGAATTTTGGTTTAGGCGCTGCATTCATCGGGTTGTTCTTAGCACAATTTTACGTAAAATAAACCTGATTGCAGGGTAAATATTTTACGTTCAATTTTTCCTTTTCACATCGAAATTCGTAAAATATTGAAACGAAAAGCAGGACTAGCCTAACCAATGGAACACTGAATTTTGCTTTTCTAGTAAATGAAACGCATGGCTTGTTAAATACCTCGCTGTTTTTACGAAGCGTCGTCTTTAATGTCGAATTGGTTTTCTATTACTTTTCCGCCGCCGCGCAACTGGTTACTCAGCATTTCTTCTTGCTCGCGGCGTTTTTTTACAATGTGAATGGCCGCAAATAAAGCCTCTGTAAAAGAAGTTGAATCGGCCTGGTTTTTGCCTGCAATGTCGTATCCGGTGCCGTGGTCGGGCGAGGTTCTAACAAAGTTTAATCCTGCAGTATAATTGATGCCGTTGTGGAAAGCCAAGGTTTTAAAGGGAATTAATCCTTGGTCGTGATACATGGCTAAAACAGCGTCGAATTGTTTGTAGCTACCGTTGCCAAAGAAGCCGTCGGCAGGGTAGGGACCAAAACAAATGATGCCTTTTTCATATGCCTCTTGAATGGCTGGTGTGATAATTTCGGCTTCTTCGCTACCCAATAAACCGTTGTCGCCGGCATGCGGGTTTAAACCCAAAACGGCAATTTTTGGTTTTTCAATCCAAAAATCTTTCTTTAAGCTATCGTTAATGAGCTTTAATTTATTGACAATTTTTTCTTTGGTGATGGCCGAGGCAACCTCTTTAACAGGGATGTGTCCGGTTACAACACCTACGCGAAGGTCTTCGCTAATTAAGAACATCAACACATCTTTACTTCCGCTTTTTTGTTGTAGATATTCGGTATGGCCCGGAAAAGCAAAGGTTTCAGATTGGATATTATGCTTGTTGATTGGGGCCGTAACCAAGGCATCGATTTCTCCATCGAGTAAATCGGCAGTTGCGCGCTCTAAAGAAAGTAATGCGTATTTGCCACCCACAGCCGTTACCTGACCTAATTCTATTTTTACATCTTCTTCCCAGCAGTTAATCATGTTGGCTTTTTTGGCCGCTGCCTGATTGGGATGATTGATGACATTGAAGCTGAACTCGCCTAAATTATTTGCCTTTCTGTGGAAGGACGAAATTTTTGTATGGCCGTAAACAATTGGTGTGCAGTAATTTAAGATAGCGCTGTTTGAGAGTGTTTTGATAATAACTTCTAAACCTATGCCGTTCACATCGCCTATACTGATACCAATTTTAAGTTTATTGCTCATAATAAATAGATAATTTTAGCGCAAAATAATCATTTTCGATTAAACAATTCACGAAAAAATAAATGCCGCTGGGCATACAGGGTATTTGCAACCAAATATTAAGCCTATCTTTGTGCCTTAAACGTTTGAAGTTTTCCGATGTTTGAGGGAAATAACAGATCAATACCGGGCATATGAGTTTAGTAAAAGCAAAGAAACATTTAGGGCAACATTTTTTAACCGATAAAGGCATTGCAAACCGTATTGTGGAAAGTTTGGTGAATACCGATAAATACAATCAGGTTTTAGAGGTGGGGCCTGGTATGGGTATTTTATCTGATTTCTTGTTGCAGCGCGATGATTTACAAACGTATTTAATTGATATTGATACAGAGTCTGTTCAGTTTTTAAAGGAGAAATACCCTCAATTAGGGGAACGATTAATTAGTGGCGATTTTCTGAAATTGGATTTTGATAGCATTTTTCCGAATCCTTTTGCCATTATTGGAAATTTTCCGTACAACATTTCGTCTCAAATTTTATTTAAAATTCTCGATAACCGCAACAAGGTGGTGGAAATGGTTGGGATGTTTCAGAAAGAAGTAGCACAACGCTGTGCGGCACCATCCGGAACAAAAGAATACGGCATCTTGAGTGTCTTTTTACAGGCGTACTATAAAATTGAATATTTATTTACGGTAAAACCCGGAACATTTAACCCTCCCCCTAAAGTTAATTCAGCGGTTATTCGTTTAACAAGAAACGATGTTGTAACCTTGGATTGTGACGAGAAATTATTTTGGCGTGTAGTAAAAGCTGGATTTAATCAGCGCAGAAAAACGTTGCGGAATGCTGTATCGGCGGTGATGCCAAAAGATAAAATGGATAATCACCTATATTTTGAAAAGAGAGCGGAGCAGCTTACGGTTGCTGATTTTGTGGCTTTAACACAACATTTAACGTTGTTGATGAAATAAGTTTGCGGTTCGCGATGATCTTTGCGCCAATCACTAAAAGTCAATGTGCACGTTTTGCAATTGACTTTTAGCATTTAGCATATAAATTGGGCTATTAAAATGTAAAGCGAATAGAAAGGCCTAATCCGGCAGCATCAAAGCCGGTGTCGGGGGTTAATTCAAGCGCTGGTTTCCAATCGAGCGATAAGTTAATTGGTAATTCTTCAATCTTGTAATCTAAGCCAATTACGCCATCTATCGATGCGTATAAATCGCTGTGATTGGTTGGCTTATATTTTACCGAGCCAAGTGATGCACCTACCCCATAGTACCAAAATAAACCGTTAAGACCATTAATTTCGTTGTTAATTTCATATAAGCCGGTTAAACGGAAATACGAATAATCGTCTCTTGATCTAAAATTAAGAATGGCGTCTAACATTTTATTACCACCCAAAGTGGTTTTAAAAGTTACACCATTTGCTGACCCGAAGCGACCTCCGATAGCATTTTTATAGTTTTGTGCCTTTGCTCCATTTACGCTAGCAGCCAACAGGGCTACACATCCTAAAATAGTAAATACAAATTTTCTCATACTCTTGAAATAAAATAATTTTAGCAGGCACTAACAACTATAATGCCGTAAAAGCATTGTTTTGTAATTTTTGAGCTAACTGATTGAAAACGTTTTGTGTAGTTTTTTGTTTTTTTTAAATTTAAAGCAATGCCCAAATAAATAACAACGCTTTTAAAGTTTTATTGAACAGTTTTCTATAGTGTTTATAGTTAAAAGGCTGGCTTGATTGAATGATTTTAAAATGCATATTTTGCCATCAGATTAATAATAAATCAGAATATTTATTAGGATATTTAAATCCTTTATGACGAAAAAAAATCTAAATAATAAAAGTATAATATGTTTTTAGACTGATATGGATTTTGGTTCAGGTTTTAGATTTTATTAGTAGATTTGATTATTAGGCAGTAAATTGACACTCTTTCTCAATTATTATTTTAAATTTAACCAAATAGTATATCGCGTATGGCTGCAGAAATTAAACGAGTTTTCGACCTCTTGAAATATAGCTTGAAAAACCCTAAGCAGGAGTTTATTAGTGGGAAATTGAAGGGCAAGTGGGTGCATTATAGTACGCAAGATTTTTGTGCTGCAGTAGATGATTTGAGCCGTGGTTTAATTCAAATTGGTGTCAAAAAAGAAAGCCGCGTAGCGGTGGTGTCGCACAATAGACCGGAATGGAATATTACCGATTTTGCAATTAATCAGATTGGTGCTTATCAGATTCCGCTGTATCCAACTTTAGCCGAGCACGATATTAAATTCATCATGAAAGACGCCGAAATTTCGGTGATTTTTATAGCTGATGAAGAATTGTATGGGAAATTTAAAGCCTGCGCCATGGAGATTAATCCTGACGTAAAAATATACACCTTTGATGATGTTAAGGGAGTTGATAATTGGTCTGTTTTAACCGAGGCTGGGAAAAAATCAACTGATATTGATTTGGAAGAATGGCGTGCGCAAATTACTCCCGATGATGTACTTACTTTGATTTATACTTCAGGCACAACCGGTACACCTAAAGGAGTAATGTTAACGCATCATAATTTGGTGCAGAATTTTAAATGTTCGAAAGTTTTAGTGCCCGACGGAACCAATAAAAGTTTGAGTTTTTTGCCTTTGTCGCACATTTTTGAGCGCATGGTGATTTATTTGTATTTATATACCCAAACGTCTGTTTATTATGCTGAAAGCATGGATACCATTGTGGCCGATATTCAATTTGTAAAACCAAATGCCTTTTCTACCGTACCTCGCTTATTAGAGAAAGTGTACGATAAGATTATGGAAAAAGGGAAAGAATTAAAGGGCATTAAAAGAGGGATTTTCTTTTGGGCGCTTGGTTTAGCCGAAAAGTATAATTTTGATACAAGCGCTTGGTATAACCTCCAATTAAATATAGCACGCAAATTGGTTTTTAAAAAGTGGCAGGAAGCTTTAGGGGGCGAAATTGTGTTCATTATTTCAGGCGGAGCAGCGTTAAATCCACGCTTGGCGCGTATCTTTTGGGCAGCAGGAATGCCAGTTTTTGAAGGATATGGATTAACAGAAACCTCACCGGTAATTACAGTAAACCATTTCAATGGCGCATATTTTGGTTCAGTGGGCGAGACATTGAAAGGTGTAGAAATAAAAATTGCCAGTGACGGTGAAGTTTTGGTGCGTGGGCACAACATCATGAAAGGATACTATAAACGCCCTGATTTAACGGCGGAGGCCGTTGATGCGGAGGGTTGGTTTCATACAGGTGATATTGGTGAGCTGGTAGAAAATCGTTTCTTGCGCATTACAGACCGTAAGAAAGAAATGTTTAAAACCGCTGGTGGAAAATATGTGGCACCTCAAATTTTAGAAAACAAATACAAAGAATCGATTTTTATTGAGCAAATAATGGTATTGGGCGAGAATAGAAAGTTCCCTTCCGCTTTAATTGTACCCAATTTTCAAACGCTTAAAAATTGGGCTGCTAGAAAAAATATCCCTTATACCAGCAACGAAGAAATTATTCAAAATGAACAGGTGCTGAAGAAATACCAGGAGATTATTGATGCTGCCAATGTAGAATTCGGAAAATGGGAACAAGTTAAAATGTTCGCATTGTTGCCGAAAGAGTGAACCATTGCCGGTGGTGAACTAACCCCAAAATTGAGCTTTAAACGAAAAGTAATTACAGAGAAGAATAGTCAGATTATCGAGAAAATCTATAAAGATGCGGAAAACTATAAGCCTCACTAGGCTGCGCTTCATTGGCCTATTTATAGGGACCTCTTTGTTTTTTGGAAGTTGTGTTAGTGGCCAAATTGGAAAGAAGAACAGTGATGAATATAAAAATGGGATGGTTGTTTCCGCCAATCCTATTGCTTCCGAAGTTGGTGTAGCGATCTTAAAAAAAGGTGGGAATGCTGTTGATGCTGCGGTAGCTGTTCAATTTGCGTTGGCCGTGGTTTATCCCAATGCAGGGAATATCGGTGGTGGTGGATTCATGGTTTATCGCTCTGCGAAAGGCGAAATTAATTCCTTAGATTTTAGAGAAAAGGCTCCACAAGCCGCTAGCCGCGATATGTATTTGGATTCAGCTGGAAATCCAATAGTGGATAAAAGTTTATATGGATATTTGGCTCCGGGGGTTCCTGGTTCGGTTGCGGGAATGGTTGAAGCGCATCAAAAATACGGTAAGTTAAAATGGGGAGATGTGTTGCAGCCTGCGATTGATTTAGCCGAAAATGGATTTAAAATCACCAAAAGACAAGCTGGAGAATTAAATGGCTTGCATGCCGATTTAATGAAATTTAATCCGGATGGTACCGCCTTAATTCATTTAGAATCCACTTGGCAAGAAAACGATGTTTTGGTACAAAAAGAATTGGCCAACACACTTCGCTTGATTCAAGAAAAAGGACGCGAAGGATTTTATGACGGAAGCGTTGCCGATTCCATTGTAAAAGAAATGCAAAGAGGTAAAGGCTTAATTACACATCAAGATTTAAAGAATTACCAGGCTGTTTGGCGCAAACCAATCGTAGGAAAATACAAAGGATATCGGATAATTACCATGCCGCCACCCTCAAGCGGTGGCATTGCCTTGCTGCAGTTACTGCAAAGTATAGAGCCGTTTCCGTTAAAAAGATGGGGGCACAATGCCGATTCTACCGTTCAACTTATGGTAGAAGCAGAGCGTCGTGTGTATGCGGATCGTGCAAGTCATTTGGGTGATCCCGATTTTTATGCTGTTCCTCAATTGATTTTGACAAATCAAGCGTATAACAAAAGTCGAATGGATAATTTTAACTGGAACAAAGCCAGTTTAAGTTCCGAAATTTCAGCTGGAGCCGTAAATCCAACAGAACACGAAGAAACCACACATTTTTCAATTGTAGACAAAGATGGAAATGCCGTTTCGATAACAACGACTTTAAACGGTTCATACGGTTCGTATGTGGTGGTAAAAGGAGCTGGTTTTCTTTTGAATAATGAGATGGATGATTTTTCTGTGAAACCCGGGGCACCCAATATGTACGGTTTAGTTGGAGGTGAAGCCAATGCAATACACCCTAATAAGCGTATGTTAAGTTCGATGACCCCGACGATTGTAGAAAAAGATGGACAATTGTTTTTAATTGTAGGCACACCCGGAGGTTCTACGATAATAACGTCTGTTTTTCAGACAATTGTAAATGTGGTAGATTTCGAAATGTCTGCCCAAGCAGCCGTAAATGCAAAAAAATTTCACCATCAATGGTTACCAGATGAGGTATTCGTAGAAAAGGAGGCAATTGATTCCATTACCAAGGAAAAGTTAAAAACTAAAGGGTATAAAATCGTTCCTCGTGGGCCAATAGGTCGGGTAGATGTGGTGCTTAAAACCAAATGGGGCTACTATGAAGGCGGGGCAGATCCAAGAGGCGATGATAAAGCGATTGGCTACTAAATGTGAGTAAGTTGAAAACTAATTGGATGTCTCATAGGCTTTTGGTATGGCGATTGCATCAGTAATGATCAGACGCTCATTTATTTTAAACAAAAACTATGAAATCAAAATTATTTAAAGCTTTACCAGTTGCACTCGCTGGGTTATTTATTGGTGTCGGAGCCAATGCGCAAACAATCCCTTACAGAACCTGGTCAATAGGTGTAAATGGCGGTGCATTAACGGGCCTTTCTCCATTGGGAGGAAGAAACGATTTTTCAAACATCAAAACTAACTTTGGTTACGGTTTGTATGTGAAGAAACAATTTACAAATTACTTCTCTTTACGTTTAGATGGAGTTGGTGGTAAACTTACCGGCGATAACAGTGAAGCGTGGGGAAGTGGAAGTGTAAACGGAAGTGCCGTAACTTCTTATGATACTAAACTGCAATATTCAGCAAGTTTAAGTGCTGTTTTTAACATGTTTAATATCGATATGTTCAGAAAAGAAAATGCGTTACAATTGTATGCGTCAGCTGGTGCAGGTTTGGCAGGTTATAAGCCTACCATTACCACTACAGGTGGAACAACAATGGATTATGCTGGTGGAAAAAGCATTAGCGAATTGGTAATCCCAGTAGGTGTAGGCGCTAAATTTAAGCTGTCGGATGGAATTAACCTTGATTTAGGCTGGACTATCAGTTATGTTGATGGTGATAACTTAGATGGATACCGCGCAAATAATTCTAGCGATAAATTTAATTATGGATATGCAGGTTTAGAATTTGCCCTAGGCAAAGGAAAACAATTGGCATTCAGCAATCCAGTAGCTCTAACGTATGACGAAGCTTTAAAAGCAAAACAAGCCGCTGATGCTGCAAAAGCAGAAGTTGAAGCTCAAAAAGCAGAAAACGCAAAATTACGTGCTGAAGTTGCCGAGATGCTAAAAGATACAGATGGCGATGGTGTAGCAGATAAGCTAGATAAATGCCCTGGAACTGCTTCAGGTGTAGTAGTGGATGGTGCAGGTTGTCCTTTAGTAGTGCCAGCTAAAGTAACAGAAAGAATTGTGGTAACTGAAGAGGATAAACGTGCAGTATCGAATGCTATTAAAAACTTAGAATTCGATTTAGGTAAAGCTACTTTACGTCCGAAATCTTTTCCGTCGTTAGATATTGTTGCCGAAATTTTAGTTAAGAAAAACTTTAGCTTAAAATTAGCCGGACATACCGATAACACTGGTAATGATAATTTAAACATGCGTTTATCGAAAGATAGAGCAGAGGCTGTAAAATCATACTTAGTTTCAAAAGGCGCAAATCCGTCAAGAATTGAAGCAACTGGTTATGGAGAAACACAACCAATCGCATCAAATAAATCGGCAGAAGGTCGTCAACAAAATCGTCGTGTAGAGTTTACGCTTTACTAGTAGGTTTTTAATTAACAAAAAAGGAGTTGTCTGATGAAAGACAACTCCTTTTTTGTTTTCAGTCTGTTGTAAATCCCCTTGGGATTTTTGATACAGCCTTATTTCTTATGCGGTATTTTTAACAATTATTTTATATTTTTCTGTTGCATTAACAAAATACATTTGTTAGCTTTGTTATGCAAGCATAATAAATTTAGCTAAGATGAAACAACAACAAACATTAGATTATCACATTAAGTTTGCCTGGCAAAATATGTTTAATAAGTATAATCAAATGGCTGCCAATTTTGGGATTACACAAGCCATTGGGTATATGCTAATAAACATCAATGAAGAAGAGGGGACAGCCGTTTCAAATCTTGCAGCTCTTTTAGGCGTTAAAGCTACCAGCTTATCGCGCATGCTAAATAACATGGAAGAATCAAATTTAATTTATCGCGAAACATCGGTAGGAGATAAACGTTCTGTAAAAGTATTCTTAACCGATTTTGGAAAAGAGAAAAAACAATTGGCAAAAGGTGTGGTTCGGAAGTTTAATGAATACCTGGACGAGCATTTCACTAAAAAAGAAAAAGAGACATTTATTAGCCTTTTGATAAAATTAAATGAAATAACTGTAGCCTATACAGTGGACTAAATAATAAATAATAATGGTACGTAGCATAAAGAAAGTAGCCGTTTTGGGCTCTGGAATCATGGGCTCTCGCATTGCTTGTCACTTTGCAAATATTGGTGTAGAGGTATTGCTTTTAGATATTGCACCAAAAGAACTAGCGCCTGATGAACAAGCGAAAGGACTCACGCTGGACAATCCTGTTGTAAAAAATAGAATTGTAAACGCAGCTTTGCAAACGGCAGTAAAAACAAATCCTTCTCCCATCTATTCTAAAAAAGTTTTAAGTAAAATTAAAACAGGCAATTTCGATGATGATATGTCGAAAATTGCTAGTTATGATTGGGTTATTGAGGTGGTTGTTGAAAATTTAACCATCAAAAAAGCAGTATTTGAGCAAGTAGAAAAATTCCGCAAGCCTGGCACGTTAATCACATCGAACACTTCGGGTATTCCCATTCATTTGATGGTAGAAGGCAGAAGCGATGATTTTAAAGCACATTTCTGCGGTACGCACTTTTTTAATCCACCGCGCTACCTAAAACTTCTAGAAATTATCCCTACGCCACATACCCAACCCGAAATCGTTGATTTCTTGATGAAATATGGCGATAAGTTTTTAGGAAAAACAACGGTTCTCTGCAAGGATACGCCTGCATTTATTGCCAATCGCGTAGGCGTGTACTCGATAATGGCGCTTTTACATTTAGTAGAAAAACTAGATTTAACCGTTGAGGAAGTTGATAAATTTACAGGACCTGCTTTAGGTAGACCGAAATCAGCCACTTTTCGGACATCAGATGTTGTGGGTTTAGACACCATGATAAAAGTTGCAAAAGGACTTTATGATAATTGCCCTGACGATAAAGCACATGATTTATTTAAACTTCCAACATACGTGCAAAAAATGGAAGAGAATAAATGGCTGGGCGATAAAACCAAACAAGGTTTTTATAAAAAGACTAAAACAGCAGAAGGTAAAACCGAAATTCTTGCACTCGATTTAAAAACATTAGAATATAAGCCGCAACAAAAAGTAAAGTCGGCAACTTTAGAGCTGACCAAGCCTATTGAAAATTTGGTGGAGCGCATGAAAGTTTTCGCCAAAGGAAAAGATAAAGCGGGTGAATTGTTCCGTCATTCATCGTTCGGTTTGTTTGAATATGTATCGGATAGAATTCCTGAGATTTCAGACGAATTATACCGAATTGATGATGCCATGCGTGCTGGTTTTGGCTGGGAGCTAGGTCCTTTTGAGTTGTGGGATGCTGTGGGCGTAAAGGAAGCGATTGAAGGAATGGAGCAATATGGCAATAAAGCCGCGGCCTGGGTTCATGAGATGCTGAGTGCCGGCAATACATCTTTCTATAAAATTGAAGACGGGATAAAAAAATATTACGATATCCCCTCGAAATCGTATAAAGCGCTTCCTGGAAGTAATGAGTTTATCATTTTGGATAATTTGCGCCAAAATAAAACCCTTTGGAAAAATTCAGGTGTTTCCATTATCGATTTAGGAGATGGAATTTTAAACGTAGAATTCCATACCAAGATGAATACAATCGGAGGCGATGTAATTGCCGGAATCAACAAAGCTATTGACATGGCTGAGAAAGATTATAGAGGATTGGTGATTGGTAACGATGGGGCAAATTTCTCAGCAGGTGCAAATGTGGGGATGATTTTTATGATGGCCGTTGAGCAAGAATGGGATGAATTGAACATGGCAATTAAGATGTTTCAAAATACATCCATGCGCATCCGTTATTCGTCAATTCCAGTAGTTGTTGCACCGCATAATTTGACCTTAGGTGGCGGATGTGAGTTTAGTTTACATGCCGACCATGTGCAACTTTCTGCCGAAACCTATATGGGCTTGGTTGAGTTTGGCGTGGGTGTAATACCAGGTGGAGGCGGAACCAAAGAATTCGCATTACGTGCATCGGACGAATACAAAGAAGATCAAATTGTGCAGAATGCATTAAAAGAGCGCTTTTTAACCATTGGGATGGCAAAAGTTTCAACCTCTGGATACGAAGCATTTGAATTGGGCTATTTGCAGGCAGGGAAATTTTCAATTTCGATGAATCGCAATCGATTATTAGCCGATGCAAAAGCAAAAGCTTTAGAATTAGCAGAAGCTGGCTATACAAAACCAGTGCAACGGAATGACATCAAAGTGCTCGGGAAACAAGGTTTGGGCATTGTTTACGCGGGAGCGAATAGCATGTACGCAGGAAATTTCATCTCAGAGCACGATAAGAAAATATCTGAAAAATTAGGTTATGTCATGTGTGGAGGAGATTTATCGTCGCCTACGGAGGTAACCGAACAATATTTACTGGATTTAGAAAGAGAAGCTTTTTTATCGCTTTGCGGAGAAAGAAAATCTTTAGAAAGAATTCAGTCAATCATAACAAAGGGGAAACCATTAAGAAATTAAGGGGAGTACAAAAAGCAAAATAGGATAGTAAAATAAAGCGAAGGAGAGATTTTTTCAAAATCGCTATAAGATAGTACAACAATGGAAGCATATATTATTGCAGGATACCGTACCGCAGTGGGCAAGGCACCAAGAGGAGTATTTCGTTTTACGCGTGCCGATGATTTGGCCGCAGAAGTAATTCGTGCTTTGGTAGCCTCCGTTCCAAACTTGGATAAGGAACAAATAGACGACGTAATTGTTGGGAATGCCACTCCGGAAGCCGAACAAGGCTTGAATATTGGTCGAATGGTATCATTAATGGGCTTAGACACCGATAAAGTACCAGGAGTAACGGTTAATCGTTATTGTGCCTCTGGCTTGGAAACAATTGCAACTGCGGTAGCCAAAATTAAAGCAGGAATGGCTGATTGCATTATCGCAGGTGGGGTAGAAGTCATGAGTGGGATGCCTTTTGGTGGATGGAAATTGGTGCCAAATGCAGCTGTAGCAAAGAAAAACCCCGATTGGTATTGGGGAATGGGATTAACAGCTGAAGCGGTTGCAAGAGAATTTAACGTTAGTCGTGAAGATCAAGATGTTTTTGCGCTGAAATCGCATGAAAAAGCAATAGAGGCTATTAAAAACGGTCACTTAAAGGCAGGTGTTCACCCTATTACCGTAGAGGAAAACTATTTAGATGAAAATTTAAAAAAGAAAACCCGTTCGTATATTGTGGATACCGATGAAGGCCCAAGAGCCGATACCACATTAGAAAAACTGGCTAAATTAAGACCTGTTTTTGATGCAGTTGGGTCCGTTACGGCGGGAAATTCTTCGCAAACGTCCGATGGAGCTGCCTTTGTTCTGGTGGTATCTGAAAAAAAACTAAAGGAGCTTAATGTGGAACCAATTGCACGTTTGGTAAGTTATAGCGTTGCTGGAGTTCCTCCACGAATTATGGGAATAGGCCCAATTGAAGCAATTCCAATGGCATTAAAACAAGCAGGACTTAAGCAAGACGATATGAATTTGATTGAGTTGAATGAAGCTTTTTCATCGCAATCACTTGCCATTATTAGAAAATTAGGCCTCAATACAGAGATACTAAATGTAAACGGTGGAGCTATTGCCTTAGGACATCCGCTAGGTTGTACTGGTGCAAAATTAACGGTGCAGATATTAAACGAATTGAAACGAAGAGATCAAAAATACGGCATGGTTACCATGTGCGTAGGAACCGGGCAAGGTGCTGCGGGGATATTTGAGCTTTTGTAGTTGGATGAGCAGTGAACAAAGAGCAAGGAACAAAGAGCAAGGAACAAGGAATAAGGAATAAGGAGCAAAGATTAACGTGCATAATTTTAGACAATTACAAATTTGGAAAGAAGGAATGCAAATTGCCAAAGCAACGTATAAAATTCTGGAAGAATTGCCTGCAACCGAGAAATATGGGTTGATGTCTCAGATTTCAAGATGTGCAATCTCTATTCCTTCAAATATAGCAGAAGGTTCATCTAGGTCTTCAAATAAAGAATTTGCTCATTTTTTGTCAATTTCTTTGGGTTCCTTGTTTGAATTAGAAACTCAATTGTTGTTGTCAATAGAATTAGGTTTTATTTCATTTGATATCGAGAACCTGATGAAAGATATTGTGCAGCTGCAAAAGAAAATATCAACATTTAAAAAAACATTACAATAAATCAATCAGATTGAGGAATAGGGTCTTTACTCTTTGTTCCTTAATCTTTAATCCTACTCGCATGGAAAATAAAATTAAAGGCGGCGAATTTTTAATTAAAGAGACTACTTATCAGGAAGTATTTATTCCAGAAGAATTTGACGAGGAGCAACAGATGATTGCGCAAACCTGTCGCGATTTTTTGGTGGCAGAGGTTTATCCGAATTTAGAAAAAATTGACAAGCAGGAAGACCCGGAATTAATGCCGAATCTGTTAACAAAAGCAGGTGAGTTGGGAATCTTGGGTGTTTCTGTGCCAGAAGAATTTGGCGGATTTGGAAAAAACTTTAACACCTCGATGTTGGTGGCCGATGTTGTTGGCGCTGGACATTCATTTGCTGTAGCACTTTCGGCACATACCGGAATTGGTACACTTCCAATTTTGTATTATGGAAATGAAGAACAAAAGGCCAAATATATTCCAAAATTAGGTTCGGGCGAATGGAAAGCCGCATATTGTTTAACGGAACCCAACTCGGGTTCGGATGCAAATTCGGGTAAAACAAAGGCTCAATTAAGTGAAGATGGTAAACATTATATCCTAAATGGACAAAAAATGTGGATTACCAATGGTGGGTTTGCCGATATTTTTATTGTATTCGCAAAAATTGACGATGACGCCAACTTAACCGCTTTTATCGTGGAAAAATCGTTTGGAGGCATCACCATGAATCCAGAAGAACATAAGATGGGAATCAAGGGCTCTTCAACGCGTCAAGTATTTTTTAACGATTGTCCTGTGCCGGTCGAAAACATGCTTAGCGAAAGACAAAACGGTTTCAAAATAGCGGTAAACATTTTAAATATTGGCCGTATTAAATTATCTGCAGCGGCAGTTGGCGCGTCGAAAGCAACGTTGAGTACAGCAATTAACTATGCGAATGAGCGGACTCAATTTGGTCGTGCCATTTCAAAATACGGTGCAATACGTTTCAAAATTGCCGAAATGGCTTCTAAGCTATATGCGGTGGATGCAGCAAATTATCGTGCCGGACAAAATATTGATGATACCTACGATGCGTTAGTTGCCGGAGGAATGGAAGTGGGTAAGGCACGTTTAAAATCGGTAGAACAATTTGCTGTAGAATGCGCTATTTTGAAAGTATGGGGCTCAGAAGCGTTAGATTATGTGGTAGATGAAGGGGTTCAGATTTATGGAGGAATGGGCTTTTCAGCCGATGCACCAATGGATAGAGCTTATCGCGATGCGCGTATCAACCGGATTTTTGAAGGAACCAACGAAATTAATCGCTTGTTGACCGTTGATATGATGCTGAAACGTGCCATGAAAGGAGAACTCGATTTAATGACTCCTGCAACAGCTGTTGCGGCCGAATTAATGAGTATCCCTGATTTTGGAGAAGAAGATACTACCTTGTTTGCTGCAGAGAAGAAAGTATTGGCGAATTTGAAAAAGGCGACACTTATGGTAGCTGGATCTGCGGTTCAAAAATTAATGATGAGCCTAAGCAAAGAGCAAGAGATTTTAATGAATATCGCAGATATGGCAGGTTATGTATATGTGGCTGAATCAGCTTTGCTTAGAACGGAAAAATTGGTGAGCATGAAAGGCGAAGAAGCATGTGCTACTCAATTAGACCTGTTACGCATTTATTTAGTAGAAGCGGTTGATGCAGTTTCCAAAGCAGGTAAAGAAGCGCTTTGGGCTTTTGCCGAAGGCGATGAACAACGGATGATGTTAGTAGGTTTACGTCGCTTTACCAAAATGGAACCGTTTAATGTGAAAGATGCACGCCAACGGGTTGCTCAGAAATTAATTGAAGCGAATAAGTATATTTTTTAAGCGTTAACAAAAACAGATAAAAAGGGTTGAACCAGATTAAAATCTTGGTTTCAACCCTTTTTTTGTGAGGATATTTTAGTTCTTTATCGCGCAGCCAACTTTAAGGAAGTCAAAGTAAATGATTATTTTGCAGCGTAATAAAATATCCTTATTGACTGATTCATGAGAAAAATATCCATTTTGATGCTATTTACTTTGCCTTTTCTGGTAAATGCTCAACAAATTAAAACCGTTGCTTCACAATTGAACATCGAACTTAATTTTCCAAAAGCCGATGAAACTGGTCGGAAAATTTATTTGAGCTACATGCAATTTGGTCAACCTAAATTGGCTGTTCTAACCCTTCAAAAGAACAAAGTTAGCTTTAGTGAGAAGGTGGATGTAAACATGAAAGCAAGTCTGCAAACAACTAAACCAAATACAACGCCAGAACCAGCGCTCGATCCCAATACGATTACATTTTACTTTCAAGAAGGATTAACAACAATCAAGACACCGGGTAATTTAGGGCGTGCCACGATTGAAGGTTCTGCAATTCAAGCAGAGTATGAGGTTTTTAAGAAAAAATATACCCAAATAGATCGCAGGATTCTTCGATTCGGTTGGGCTAAAAGAGGGTTAAAACCAAGTGATTCGCTAAAAGTAAAAGCCATCAATCACGGAATCGATTCCATTCAAAATGAAAAAATGGATGAGCTATGTGCGTTTTTAGAAACAAACACTTCAAAACCTTATGCAACAGAAGCAATTTTGATGTACTTAACGGCGAAGGGCTCTTCATTGAATCTAGAAAAGGCCAAAGGGTATTTTAATCGAGTACCTGAAGAGCAGAAAAAAAGTTTGGATGGAGTAGAAATAAGTAGAATACTTTCAGGGGGACTTAAAAATACCACATTACTCCCTTTGGAGTCAGTAAAAGAGAAAAGAGAACCTAATTCAGTATCGGTATTAAAGGCGGTTGCTTTTTATGATGGGTATGCAAAGCCTGTTGATTTTCCGGTTCAACCGGGATTAATCCGCGTGGCAAATACAAAGTATACCAAAAAATTAAGCGATTCGGAAAGACAACGTTTGGGCGATTCTCTGGTAATTCGCTTGACCCTAAATGCCTCTTGTGATAACTATGATCGAATTGGCAGGGTAACCATTATATCAAGTCCAAAGGGAGTTGAATACAACCATCCGGAAGCAAAGCAATTTGAGGCACTTCGCATTATGACACCTTTTAATTATTTAACGCGTCAACCCGATCAAGTGCCATATAGTGCCGATATCAGTCAGTTGGCACCTTTGTTTAGCGATAAAAGTAAGGATATTTGGGTGTTTGCGGAGATATTTGGAACTACTGGTGTGGGGCAAAAAGAAACCATCGGTTGCGATGGGTCGTTGTTAACGTATACCTGCAACGTGGATATCATTAGCAATCAAAAGAAAGCTATCAAAGGTCAGCAAGCAATTTCATTACTAAGCTATTATTCTTTAAACGGACAAGATACAACCGCGGGAAAGAATGCAAAAGAAATCGAATTTGTACTAGAAAAAGATGTACAATCCGCACGATTTTATTTAATTACCTCTGGACACGGTGCTGCGCAAGGTGGCGAGGAATACAATTGGCGCGAGCATGTACTCTATTTGGATAATAAAGAATATGTTCGTTTAAATGTGAATCAGGATTGTACCCCGTATGAGATTTACAATACGCGCATTAACGGAATTTACGGCAGTGGTAACATAGCCACGCAACGAAGAAGTTGGTGCCCTGGTGGAGCAGTACCAACTCGATTGGTGAATTTAGGGCCATTAAAAGCCGGAAAACATCGTGTCAAAATTGCGGTTCCTGAAGCAAATTTGCTGAGTACAAAAAGTACGTATTATTTGTCTGCCTATATTTTAACAGATAATTGATTGACTCAATAGCATGAAGAAAGCAACTGATTATGTTAAAATTGGTTAAAAATTGTGGCATCCGCTTTAAAACCCTATTTTTGCAAACAATGGCTAAATTAAAATTTATTGCAATATTTTTTTTCAGTGTTTTAATGCTTTCGGCTTGTAAAAAAGATGCCGATGCGGAAAAACAAATTACCGATTTTATTTCGCAGAATAACATCAATGCGGTTAAAGATGCATCGGGCTTATACTATCAAATTATAAAACCAGGTTCTGGGACAACGAAAATTACAAATAGCAGTAAAATTACCATCAAATACGAAGGCAGATTATTAAATGGTAGCGTTTTTGATAATGGCGGAGGAGTACAACAAACGTTTACTTTGGGTCAGTTGATTCAAGGTTGGCAAGTTGGCATTCCATTTATTCAAAAAGGAGGAGAGATTCGATTAATTGTTCCACCAAGTTTGGGATATGGTGCGCAAGCAGTAGGGCCAATTCCTGCAAACTCGCCATTAGATTTTACAGTTACACTTATAGACGTACAATAATTAAATGAACAAATTTATAAAACCAGGCTTAATTGCACTGTTTGCTGCAGTGATTTTTAGTGCTTGTAAAAAGGAATATCAATCGATTGAAAGTCTTGATGACGAAAATATTCAGAAGTACATAAAAGCAAATAATTTAACCATGACAAAGGCGCCAAATGGCTCTTATTATCAGGTTGTGACCGAAGGTACAGGAGAGGTGTTTAAAAATACCGATTCGGTGTTGTATACCTATGAACAAAAATCCATAACTGATGGAACTGTTTATGTTTCACCAAATCTAAATGGAAATTCAGCAGGTTATTACGGGTATTTTAGTGAGCTTTTCAGCGGAACCTGGGGGGTTGCTATGGATGGGCACCGTGCCGGAACAAAAGTAAGGATTTTAATTCCCTCGCATTTAGCCTATGGTAAAAATGGGAACTCAACTATAGGTGTACCGTCCAATGCAATTATAGACAATTACATTACGACTTCTGTTTACAATAAACAAGCATTATTGGATAATCAAAGAATTCAAAATTATTTAACAACGAATAAAATAACAGCTCAGGTTGATCCTAGTGGGATTAATTATGTTGTTGGAACATTGGGAACTGGGGGAACCTTTAATCCGGAAACAGCTACATTGGTCGTAAAATATACTGGACGTCTTTTAGATGGAACTGTGTTTGACTCTTCAACTGATGGTACCTTTAGTACAAAGGTTGCTGAAGCAACTAGCATAATTCAAGGGTGGAAAATTATGATCCCGAAATTTCCGGTTGGAACCAAATTTAGAATGTTTATTCCTTCGGCTTTAGCATATGGAGGCTTAGGATCAGGTGCTATTCCTCCTAATGCTGTGTTAGATTTTGATATTGAAATTGTAAGTGCTACGGATTAACGAATTGTTAAAGCTGTTTTAAAAACGCTTAAAGTACGTGCAAAAAAAATGCTCAACCTTCGGTTGGGCATTTTTTTTGCAATATGTTTGCAGATAATGGTTTCAAAACTTTAGGTTTGTTTTGTTTTTTGTAAAATAAAATCTACGTTTACGAAATGAATAAAATCTATTATTTTGGATGTTTTTTAATACTTGTATTTAGTTTTAATTCATTATTGTCTTGTAAGAAAGAATATCAATCGATTGAAAATCTTGATGACGAAAATATTCAGAAGTACATAAAAGCAAATAATTTAACCATGACAAAGGCGCCGAATGGCTCATATTATCTGATTATTGCCGAAGGTACTAGTGAGGTATTTAAGAATACGGATTCTGTGCTGTTTACATTTACGGAGAAATCTATGGCAGACGGAACGTTTTATTACTCAACGAATGCGAACGGAAATGCAGGTAATTATTATGGCTATTTTAGTGAGTTTTATAGTGGAACTTGGGGTGTTTCTCTAAACGGTCATCGTGCGGGAGCAAAAGTAAGAATTTTGATTCCGTCGCATTTAGCCTATGGTAAAAATGGACGAGCTAGTGGAAGTTGGAATTTGAGCGGAACTGGGCTTTTAACAGCCAATGTGCCTTCCAATGCAATTATAGGTAATTACATTACGACTTCTGTTTATAATAAGCAAGCCTTATTGGACAATGAAAGAATTCAAAATTATTTAACAACAAATAAAATAACAGCTCAAGTAGATCCGAGTGGGATTAACTATATTGTTGAAACGTTGGGTACAGGAGATAAGTTTAATCCAGAAACAGCAAAACTTATACTTAAATTTACCAATCGGCTTTTAGACGGTACGGTGCTTTCTGTTTCAACAGATGGTACTTATAGCATCAAAATTGAAGAAGCTGCGGTTTCAATGGTTGGCTGGAAAATTATGCTTCCCAAATTTTCTGTAGGAACAAAGTTTAGAATGTTTATCTCCTCTAATTTGGCAAATAATTCAAATGGACAGCCAACCACTCCCCAAAATGCCGTGTTGGATTGTTATATGGAAATAGTAAGCGCGACCAATTAAGGAGTAGCCAAGGCAGTTTTAAATACTTTTAAAACTCTTTCCCGTGCAAAAGTATGCTCAACTATCGGTTGGGCATATTTTTTTGTGCCATATTCCGGCAACCATTTTTTAATGTATTCAAAATTTGGATCAAATTTTTTGGTCTGCAATTCTGGATTAAAAACACGAAAATACGGTGCTGCATCGTTTCCACAACCGGCTGCCCATTGCCAGCCACCCACATTACTGGCTAAATCGTAATCTAGTAATTTTTCTGCAAAATACGCTTCACCCCAACGCCAATCAATTAATAAATGCTTGGTTAAAAAACTAGCCACTATCATGCGCACGCGATTGTGCATCCATCCCGTTTCGTTTAATTGACGCATGCCGGCATCAACAAGCGGGTAACCAGTATTGCCCTTGCACCAGGCTTCAAATTCCTGCTCGTTATTTCTCCATTCAATGTAATCATATTGCTTTTTGAACGATGCCTTGGCCGAATGCGGAAAATGCCACATAATCATCGAATAGAAATCGCGCCAAGCCAATTCTTTTAACCATGTATCGGCGTTTAATCGGCGTGCATCGCTTACAGCTGTACGGATGCTCAACGTCCCAAAACGTAAATGTAAGCCTATTTTAGTGGTACCGTTGATTGCTGGAAAATCTCTATCAGCGGCATAATTTTCCAGTTTATCCTGATAGCATATGAGCGGAAAGGAATATTCAATATCTTCAAAACCAATTGACTGTAAGCTGGGCAAGGAAGAGGGGGCTATTTGATGGAAATTACCAAAATAGCGTTCTGTAGGGTAGCTTTTGTGATAGAACGCAGTCAATTTTGCCAGCCATTGTTTATAGTAGGGTGTAAATACGGTGTATGGACTTCCATCGCTTTTGACAATTTCATTTTGGTCAAAAATAACATGGTCTTTAAAAGAGTGTAATGCAATGTCTCGCTCTTTTAGTAGTTGATGAATACGTTCATCCCGTTTTCGGGCATATGGTTCGTAATCGCTGTTGGTATAAACAGTTCTAATGGGGTATTCAGCTAAAAGCGATAAAAATACCTGATCAGGTTTTCCCTGTTTAATCAATATATCCGAGCCTAACGCTTGTAAGGTTTTTTTTAATTGAAAAAGTGTTTGATGAATGAAAACTAAACGGGCATCATTTTTATCCAATTCGCATAGAATAGTTGTGTCGAAAATGAATAAAGGTAACACCTTATTCGGACCTTTAAGGGCATGAAAAAGCGCGGTATTATCTTCCAATCGTAAATCGCGCCGTAACCAGACAAGTGAAATCATTTAATCGGTAATTTTTGCTTTTGATATAAGTGATTAAGGGCATCACTTAAATAGGTAAATTTAAAGTTGAACCCCGCATTTAATGCTTTTTGAGCAGAGGTATTGGTACTCATTAAAAGAGCTTCGCTGCGTGCCCCCAATAATTTTTTGATTACACTACTCGGAACGGAAAAGGGCCATACCGGACGTTTTAATTGTTTTGCCAACGCCTTGGTAAAGCCAAAATGCGTAACGGGGAATGGTGCGCAAGCATTAAAAGCGCCCTCTAAATTTGGGTGACATAAGGCAAAATGATACAGCGCTACGATATCATCAATGTGTATCCAAGGAATCCACTGTTTTCCGGTGCCAAGAGCCGCTCCGGCAAATAGTTTTATAGGGAGTGCAAGCTGCTCTAATGCTCCGCCACCACGCGCCAAAACAATGCCGGTTCGTAATTGAACAGTGCGTAGACTATATTTTTTACCTTCTTCGACACTTTGTTCCCAATGGCGACAACATTCGGCTAAAAAACCGTATCCTACGGGATTGTTTTCCGTTAAAATTTCATCGCCACAATCGCCATAATATCCAACGCCTGATGCTGATATAAATGTTTTTACCTGATGATTTGGTGTCGATTTTAGCGCATGTAAAAGTAATTCAGTTGACTTCACCCGGCTTGAAATGAGCAGCTTTTTACGTTCCACCGTCCATTTTTTATCCATAATCGGTTCGCCTGCCAAATGAATAATGGCATCTACACCGCTTAAACAATTTAAATCAATTTCTCCGGTTTTAACATTCCAAAAGAAAGTATTGGGGGCTGTTGATTTTTTTCTAGTGAGTAAATTTAGTTCATACCCATCCAGCAAGAGCTTTTCTGTTAAGGCCTTTCCAATTAAACCCGTGCTCCCAGAAATCAAGACTTTCTTTACCATGTTTAATAAAACAGTAAAGATACGAAACAGTTTCCGTGACTTGTGCAATCGCGAAAACTGTTTACTCTTTTCGGTTTACAAGCCCGCTAGGGCGACGTTTTTAGGCGCTTTTACCGAATAGTTTTGGTGAGTTGATTTGTAACCTTTTTAAGGCTGTCCGTAAGGCGCTTAAAAACGGGGGTTAGATGCATTTGATGTTAAAAAATAGCGGTTAAATTGAACCGATAAAATGGTTACCGCTTGTGATACGCCGAGTTGTATAGAATTTTCATTTATACTACCTGAAATATTATTGATGACTATTTCTGAAGGGCTAGCAGGAAGACTAATTTTTCCTTTATGGATTAATTGAGCCCGTTGTTATAAACGGTAACTTTTTCTAAAATCGCGGTGCTTTTCAGTTGATTTTGAGTGAATAAGCTCATCGGGAAAAGAAGGAATAAGAGGAATCGTTTCATAAGTAATGGTGGTTTTTATGAAAGGAGGATGAATAGATTCGTTATTTTCTATAAAAAAAAGTATTTTGTTGGTACTTTGTAAAGAATTGCACAGGGTTTTGTGACAGGAGGAAAAATAAGATATTTTTGTTTATCGTTCTTAATACTCTATTTTAAATACAAGATGTCAAAAAAGATTTTAGTCTGGTTTAGAAATGACCTTCGCTTACATGATAATGAAATGTTAGTAGAAGCGATTACTAAGTCGGATTCGATTTTGCCAGTTTATATTCTTGATTCCCGCTTATTTGGCGAAACAAAGTACGATACATTAAAAACTGGTAATATCCGCGCTCAGTTTATTTTAGAAAGCATTAGCTCTTTAAGAAATTCACTTAAACAAATTGGAGGGAATCTACTGTTTGTTCAAGGGAAACCCGAAGAAATTATTCCTCAGTTGGTTCAAGAATATGAAATTACAGAGGTATATCACCATCGCGAAGTCGCTAGTGAAGAAACGCACGTTTCTGCTTTATTGGAAAATGCGCTTTGGAAACTTCGTGTAAATCTAAAACACTTTATAGGTCATACATTATACAATAAGGAAGATTTACCTTTTCCGATAAAGGATATTCCCGATGCATTTAACCAGTTCAAGAAAAAGATAGAACGCGATTCTATTATTAAGCCCTGCTTTGCGGCTCCGGATAGAGTGAACGTAGCAGAAGTAATTGATTGGGGGAACATATGTACGCTGAGTGATTTAGGAATGGAAGTCCCGGAAAAAGACCAACGTTCTGATTTTGAGTTTATTGGTGGGGAATCTGAAGGATTAGCGCATTTGCAAAAAGTAATTTTCGCGATGCAAGAAGCGGCTTCAAGTAAAAATTTAATTCTAGCCTCTCGTTTATCTGCCTGGTTAGGAATGGGCTGTTTATCACCTCGTAAGGTATACTGGGAGATTAAGAAGATGGAGGGTTTAGCCAATACCAAGGCCATGTTTAACCAGATTTTATTGGGTTTACTGTGGAGAGATTATTTCCGTTTCATGTTTAAAAAATACGGTAATACTTTTTTTAATGCCAACGGATTTGGAAATCAAGGAGTAATTGATCCCTCAAATGCCGAAGAGAATTTAGCCAAATGGAAAACTGGACAAACGGGCTTCGCTGTGGTTGATGCCGTTATGACCGAATTGAACCAAACTGGTTTTATTTCAAATATTGCACGCCAAACAGCAGCACTTTATTTAATTAATAATTTAGAGGTAAGCTGGGTATATGGCGCAGCTTATTTTGAAGAAAAATTGATTGATTATAATCCTGCTAGCAATTGGGGCAACTGGGCAAATGTGGCGGGCGTTGGTAACGATCAGAAAACAAAAAGTATTTTCGATTTGGATAAAAATATCAAAAATTTAGATCCGAAAGGAAATTACGCACTAACCTGGACTTCCTAGAAAAAGCGTACATACGGGCTTTTTGAACTTCATTCTTGTGAGCATTTTGAGTAAAAAGAATGACTCGTTCAAACCCAACTTTATAAAAATAAATCAATCGGTTAATTTAATGCAGTTTTTTAGCATTTATATGATGTAAAATTCTAATTTTGTAAGGCTTATAGTAAAAATAAATAATGAGTAGTTTATCGTATCTGAATGGCGCAAATGCCGAATATATAGATTCTTTATATAAATCGTATCAACAAGATCCTGATTCAGTTGAGTTTGGCTGGCAAAAATTTTTTGAAGGTTTTGATTTTGGAAGAGGGTCAGAAGCTGCAGCTGTAACTGCAGAAACTCCGGAACAGTTTTTGAAAGAGGTGAATGTTTTAAATTTAATCGACGGTTATCGTAGCCGCGGTCACTTGTTTACACACACCAATCCGGTGCGCGAAAGACGTAAACATTTACCAACCTTAGATTTGGCAAACTTTGGTTTGTCAGACGCCGATTTAGAAACGGTGTTTAATGCTGGTGTTGAAATTGGCATTGGTTCGGCTAAATTGAAAGATATTTTATCCGTATTAAAACAAACATACACCAGTTCAATTGGTGCAGAGTTTAAATTTTTGCGCACACCAGAAGTGTTGAACTGGATTCAACAAAAAATGGAAAGTGCACGCAATACACCTAAATTTAGTGTTGATGAGAAAAAAAGAATTTTAACCAAGTTGAATGAAGCGGTGAGTTTCGAAAATTTCTTGGGAACAAAATTCTTGGGTCAAAAGCGTTTTTCACTTGAAGGAGCAGAGGCCTTAATTCCAGCGCTTGATTCGGTAATCGAAAAAGGAGCGGCTTTAGGAATTGAAGAATTTGTAATTGGTATGGCACACCGCGGTCGTTTGAACGTGTTGGCTAATATCATGCAAAAAACATATAAAGATATTTTTGCTGAATTTGAAGGTAAAAGTTACAGCCCTGATACACCATTTGGTGGCGACGTTAAATATCACTTAGGATATTCTACTGACGTAGCGACAGCTTCAGGTAAAAGTGTACACTTAAGTTTATGTCCTAACCCATCGCATTTAGAAACCGTAAACGGTGTAGTAGAAGGCATGAGCCGTTCAAAAATTGATTTTAAATACGGAGGTGATGACAGCCGTTTAGCACCCATTTTAATTCACGGTGATGCATCTGTTGCAGGTCAAGGTATTGTATATGAAGTAATTCAAATGGCAGGACTTGAAGGTTACAAGACAGGTGGTACTATTCACTTGGTGATTAACAACCAAATTGGATTCACAACAAACTATAAAGACGCGCGTACCAGTACGTATTGTACCGATATCGCAAAAGTAACCCTGTCGCCGGTATTTCACGTAAACGGTGATGATCCGGAAGCATTGGTATATGCTATCAATTTGGCGATGGAATACCGTCAAAAATATAAAAACGACGTATTTATCGATATTCTTTGTTACCGTCGTTTTGGACACAATGAGGCCGATGAACCTAAATTCACACAGCCATTATTGTATAAAACAATTGAGAAACACCCAAATCCAAGGGAAATATATATTAAGCAATTAACAGAAGAAGGTACACTGGAAGCAGGTTTGGCAAAAGAAATGGAGAAAAATTTCCGTGGAATTTTGCAAGAACGTTTAAATGAAGCTAGAGAAATTGTTTCAACCAATAGCGAAGTAAAATTTGGAGGTGCTTGGGCCGATTTAAGGATTGCTACACCAAATGACTTTGAAAGTTCGCCGGTTACTGCTGTTAAAAAAACGAGTTTACTAGAAATAGGTAAACGGATTACCACTTTGCCATCGGATAAAAAATTCTTCAAGAAAATTGAAAAATTATTCGCTGATCGTAGTAAAATGGTTAATGAAACACACGTGTTTGATTGGGCTATGGGCGAGCAGTTGGCTTACGGAACATTGTTATCAGAAGGAAAACGCGTTCGTTTAAGTGGTCAAGATGTAGAGCGTGGCACGTTCTCTCACCGTCATGCATTGTTAACCTTAGAAGATAGTGAAGAAGAATATTGCCCATTAGCAAATATTTCAGATCAACAAGCACCGTTTGATATTTACAACTCACATTTATCGGAGTACGGTGTTTTAGGTTTTGAATATGGTTATGCGATGGCTAATCCAAATGCTTTAACCATTTGGGAAGCACAATTTGGTGATTTCTTTAATGGAGCGCAAATTGTTGTAGACCAATATATTGCAAGTGCAGAAACAAAATGGCAACGCGAAAACGGTTTGGTGATGTTATTGCCTCACGGATATGAGGGACAAGGTCCAGAGCACTCATCAGCACGTATTGAGCGTTTTATGGAACTTTGTGCTGATTATAACATGCAAGTTGTAAACTGTACTACTCCAGCAAACTTTTTCCACGTACTTCGTCGTCAGTTTAAACGCGATTTCCGTAAACCATTGGTAGTTTTCACACCGAAGAGTTTATTGCGTCATCCTGCCTGTGTTTCTAAATTAGAAGAATTTACAGAGGGCGGATTTAAAGAAGTTATTGACGATGTAAACGTTAAAGCGGCTGATGTGAAACGAATTCTTTTCTGCTCAGGTAAAATTTATTATGAATTAGTAGAAAAGCAACAAGCAGATAAGTTGAAAGATGTTGCCATTGTTCGTGTTGAACAATTGTATCCAACCCCTGTTGATCAAATGGAAGCCATTAAAGCGAAGTATAAAAATGCAAAGGAAATTTTCTGGGTACAAGAAGAGCCAGAAAATATGGGTGCATGGCCATACTTGTTCCGCAAGTTGTACAAAACAGGCTTAAAAGGTATTGATGTAATTTCGAGAAAAGAAAGCAGCAGTACTGCAACCGGATTTGCGAAACAACATTCAACGCAACAAGCTTACATTATTGCAAAAGCCTTAGGTTTGGTTGTAACAGAGGATGTAAAGGATATCGCTGCAAAGGCAACTAAAAAATTGGTTCAAATAGACTAACCCCTTGAAGTTTTAGCGCGGAAAGTATCGGATTATTTCACTATTTTCAGCGCTGAGATTTTATTTTAAAATAAAAATTACAATACTTAAAAACATGAGTTTAGAGATAAAAGTTCCGCCGGTTGGCGAGTCGATAACCGAAGTTGTTTTATCGCGTTGGATAAAAAACGATGGCGATGTTGTTGAAATGGATGAAGTAATTGCCGAACTAGAGTCGGATAAGGCAACATTCGAATTAACTGCAGAACAAGCAGGAACTTTAAAAACCATTGCTGCGGAAGGCGATACATTGCCAATTGGCGCCGTTGTTTGCAAAATTGAAGACGGTGGAGCAGCTCCTGCAAAAGCAGCAGCTCCAAAGGCTGAGGAAAAGGTAGAAGCTGTAGCAGATAAAGCAGCAGCGCCGGTAGCTGAAAGAAATGGCGAAAGCTATGCGACAGGTACTCCATCTCCTGCAGCAGGAAAAATTTTAGCTGAAAAAGGTATTGATGCAGGTGCGGTTAAAGGAACAGGCGTGGATGGTAGAATTACCAAAGAAGACGCATTGAAAGCAGAGGCTGGTAAAAAAGCAGAAGCTCCAAAAGCAGCGGCTCCAGCTCCAGTTGCTGCACCAGCAGGTGCACGTAGCGAGCGTCGTGAAAAAATGTCTCCACTACGTAAAACAGTTGCAAAGCGTTTAGTAGCCGTTAAAAATGAAACAGCTATGTTAACCACGTTTAACGAGGTTAATATGAAGCCAATCATGGATTTACGTGGTAAATACAAAGATTCATTCAAAGAGAAGCATGGTGTGGGCTTAGGCTTCATGAGTTTCTTTACAAAAGCAGTAACAGAAGCTTTGAAAGATTTCCCTGCTGTAAATGCACGTATTGAAGGCGAAGAAGTTGTTTACAATAACTTTGCAGACGTTTCTATCGCAGTTTCTGCACCAAAAGGTTTAGTTGTACCAGTTATCCGTAACGCAGAAAGCATGAGCTTAGCGGAGATTGAAAAATCGGTATTGGCTTTAGCTTTAAAAGCACGTGACGGTAAATTAACTATTGAAGAAATGACTGGCGGTACTTTCACGATCACCAACGGTGGTGTGTTTGGTTCAATGATGTCTACACCAATTATCAATGCACCACAATCAGCTATCTTAGGTATGCACAACATTGTTGAGCGTCCGATTGCTGAAAAAGGTGAGGTGGTAATTCGTCCGATGATGTATGTTGCTTTATCGTATGACCACAGAATTATCGACGGTCGCGAGTCAGTAGGCTTCTTGGTACGTGTTAAACAATTATTAGAAGATCCGGCGAGATTATTATTGGGTGTTTAATCCAAAGTGATATTGCTAAAAAATAACTGAGAGGCTGTCTCAAAAAGGCAGTCTCTTTTTGTTTTAAAAAAAGTTGATAAATTCTTGTTTAATAATTTTGTTTAATCATTTGAATTTCAGATATTTAAGTATAAATATTTAGAAATTTATGTCGTCAAAAACCCCTGTTTTCAAGCCTTATTACCAAGATCAGATGATGGCTTTTCCACCTACATTTGACGAATTAATAACTGCAGGGCACCCAGTTAGGATAGTTAACGATGTGATAAACAAAATCAATATCCAAAGCCTGCTAAATGCCTATCAAATCAAAGGCAGCTCGAGTTATCACCCTCAAATGCTCTTAAAGATTCTAGTTTATGGGTATGTAAGTAACGTTTATAGCAGCAGGAAACTAGAAACTGCTTGTCGGGAGAATATTAACTTTATGTGGCTTAGTGGAATGAGTTATCCAGATCACAATACCATTAATCGTTTTCGCGGGGTTCGTTTAAAAGAACACTTGCGCAAAATATTCGAAGAAGTTGTTTTGTTATTAGCCGAAGAAGGCTTATTGAGTATAGAAGAAGTTTATACCGATGGCACCAAAATAGAGGCAAATGCCAATAAATATACTTTTGTATGGAAAAAGGCTATTCAAACCAATAAAGAAAAGATGAAGTTGGCTTTAGCCGATATTTGGACTTATGCCCAAAGTATAACTAAAGCTGAAGATGAACTTCCTGATCCACCTGATTTTACCGAAATAAATAAAGAGAAAGTACAAGCAACGGTAGATAAGCTTAATGAAGTATTAGCTGATAATCCCGATGCAAATAAAAAGATTAAAAACAAGCTGAAATACATCAGTAAAGAATATCCAAAAAAGATAGCTGAATATGAGGTAAAAGAGGCTATTTTAGGTAATCGCAATAGCTACAGCAAAACCGATGAGGATGCCACATTTATGCGTATGAAAGAGGATCATATGCGTAATGGCCAGTTAAAAGCGGGTTATAATGTACAGATATCAACCTCAAACCAGTTTATTGTAAACTACACCATTCACCCAAACCCAACCGATACCACCACTTTAAAAGCCCACATCGAACAACACGAGACCAGCTTTGGCAAAAGTTTAAAAAGCATTACCGCAGATGCAGGATATGGTAGTGAAGAAAATTACGAACTATTGGAGCAGAAAGGAATTGAAGCTTATGTTAAATACAATATGTTCGACAAAGAGCAAAATGAACGATATACCAGTAAGAAAAGCTTTCAAGCCGACAAGTTATTTTACAACCAGGAACAAGATTGTTATATCTGCCCAATGGGCCAACAGATGCATTACATTGGCGATGCAAAACGAAAAACCAGTACCGGTTTCGAACAAACAAGTAAAAGATATCAAGCAAGAAATTGCAGCAATTGCCCATTAAATGGTGTTTGTCATAAATCGCAAGGAAACCGAATAATAGAAATTAACACTAATCTACTCAGCCATAAACAAACAGCTTATCAATTGCTAAACAGCGAGAAAGGAATTGAGAAGCGAAAGCAACGATGTTATGATGTTGAGCCAGTTTTCGGAAATATTAAACAGAACCAAGGGTTCCGCCGCTTTATGCTCCGTGGAAAAGAAAAAGTGGCAATAGAATGGGGATTATTGGCAATCGCACAAAATATAAGGAAAAAAGCAGCTTAAAAAGACTGTTTTTTCATGCTTTTTGAAAAATTGAACAGCTAAAACTGATTTTAGACCATACCATGTCCAAATGATACCAAATTGGAAATAAAATAAAAAAGAGGCCGTCTCGGTATTTTGGGACAGCCTCTTTATTGTATACAATAAATGAAATTAACGTTCAATCTCAAGTTCTTTTTTATAACCATCCTTATTTTTCTCGCAGAGGTATTTATAGGGCTTTATCTTCATGATGCTATTATCCGTCCGTTTGGGGGAGATGTATTGGTGGTCGTGCTGATCTATAGTTTTTTACGTACTTTTTTGCAGACCAATTACCAAAAGCTTGCCTTTGGCGTATTGTTGTTCTCTTTTGTTGTTGAGTTTTTGCAAGCTCTGAATTATGTCAATTGGTTTGGTTGGGAGCATAACCCTTTAATGAGCACCATTTTGGGAACGTATTTTAGTGTGTACGTTTTGCTCGCTTACTCGATTGGCTATGTAATATGTTTGTTCATGAAGGATTAGTGACGCATATTTTATTCAATTCGTTTTCTTAGCCCAGTTTAATGCGTTATTTTAGCCTATAATCAATTATAATTATGAGCAGGAATATTGTGGATACCCATGTCCATATTTGGGATTTAACACGTGCAAAATACGCTTGGCTAGAAGGCGATAAAAGTATTTTGAATCAGAGTTATCAGTTAGAGCAGTTATTGCCTTCGATGGCAGAAGCGGGTGTTATAAAGGGTGTTTTAGTTCAGGCGGCAAATACATTAGAAGATACTCATTTAATGTTCGAAGCTGCACGAGCGCATTCAGAAATAGCAGGCGTAGTGGCATGGCTCCCTTTAGAAAATCCGGAGCAAACACAACACATTCTTCAAAATGAATTTCTCATGGAGCCTTATTTTAAGGGCGTACGTCATTTAATACACAATGAGCCTACGGCAGATTGGTTATTGCAGCCAAATGTATTGGAGAGCTTACAGGTGCTTGCAGATGCCAACATCCCGTATGATGTGGTAGGAATTAATACCCAACATCTGGAAACAGTTGCGCGAGTGGTTGAAAAAGTACCCAATTTACGTTTGGTGTTGGATCATTTAAATCAACCACCTATGTCGAGGAAAGAACGGTTTGGTAGATGGGGTGTGTTAATGGCGGAGCTGGCACAGCATGAAAACGTGTATGCGAAAATATCGGGATTAGGTACGGCATCTGGAAATTTGGCTGCATGGGGTGTTAACGATATTGAACCGTATGTGGCCTATGCTGTGGAAGCCTTTGGTACGCGTCGTTGCTTTTGTGGTGGTGATTGGCCGGTTAGTTTATTGGCGGGTTCTTATGCACAGGTATGGGATACCTATGTAGAGGTGTTATCGGGCTTGCTGTCTGCAGAAGATTGTACACGCGTTTTACATTCGAATGCTATTGATTTTTATGCGCTCTAAGGTAGGCGTTAGATAGATTTCTAGTAGCAAACTTGGTGCCTAAACCGATAGGATGGATGCCGATTTTCTGCGGCAGTAAGGATAGCAGGAGCTGCGCAGATAGCTTTACAGACCTTGCTTTTCTATAAATAATTCAATTTTTAGAAAGTGTTTTTCAAAACAAAGCCCCATTTGATTTATCAAGTGGGGCTTTGATTGGTTCAGGTTGATTTTTAATCTTCTACGATTTCGCTGTTAATGCTTACCTCGTCTTTTACATCTTCTTTAAAGTAATTCTTTTGGAAGATTAAAATGAGGATGACGCCAAGCGATATGGCAGCATCGGCAAGGTTGAATACCGGGCGGAAGAAAACAAATTCTTCGCCTCCCCAAATTGGAAACCAGCTTGGAAAATGCCCACTAACAAGTGGGAAATAAAGCATATCGACCACGCGACCGTGGAAGAGACTTTCGTATTTGTAGAGTACTCCGTAGAATACTGAGTCGATAATGTTGCCTAAAGCGCCGGCAAAAATTAAGGCTACATTTAGGATTAAACCTCTATGATGTTTATGTTTTATGAGATAATGCAGGCCATAGCCAATGCCACCAACGGCGGCAATACGAAATAGGGATAAGGCTAGCTTACCAAACTCTCCACCGAATTCCATTCCAAAGGCCATTCCATTGTTCTCGGTAAAATGGATGATGAACCATTTGCCAAGAATGTGGAACTCTTGCCCCATATACATATTAAGCTTTACCCAGGTTTTTAATGCCTGATCGGCCAATAAAACCAGTAAAATGATAATTAAAGGTTTGGTATAGCCTTTCATTAACCTTGCTTTAGTTTAGCTTCCATACTTAAAGTTGCATGCGGTACGGCACGTAAACGTTCTTTTTGAATGAGTTTACCGGTCTCGCGACAAATGCCGTACGTTTTGTTTTCAATACGTACCAATGCATTTTCAAGGTTATCGATGAATTTTCTTTGGCGTGCAGCTAATTGGTTAATTTGTTCCTTTTCCATGGTTGCTGAGCCATCTTCTAGCGTTTTGTAGGCGCCCGAAGTATCTTCAGTTCCGTTAGCATTTGGATTGCTTAAAGAGCTCGACAAAGAATTTAACTCTTCTTTTGCCATGCGCAATTTATCCTGAATTAATTCTTTGAATTCTTGAAGTTCACTGTCTGAGTAGCGTGTTTTGTTACTATTTTCCATGTTTGTTTTATAGTTTTCTAATGTATGGATTTCTTTATATTTTATTAACTAAAATGTTTAGTTCAACATTGTCAATAACAATTTTGTTTCCATTATTTAAATTTTCAACCAATTTAAATTCGTCAGCTAAAATTTCGGCGCAAATGTAGGCGCTATTTTTAGCAAAAGCATCGGCTACTAATATATCATTTTGTAACTGAACTTTTATTCTATCGGTTACTTCGAAGTTTAATTCTTTGCGTAAGTTTTGCACACGGTTTACTAACTCGCGTGAAATACCTTCTTGTTTTAATTCTTCGGTGATGGTAACGTCAAGTGCTACAGTTAGATTGCCTAAGTTGGTTACTTGCCATCCTGGAATATCTTCGGCAAAAACTTCTACATCATCTTTTAAATCGATGGTATATTCTACGTTGTCGGTTCCTACTACCATTAGAATACCATCGCTTTCTAAACGATAAATATCGTCTTGACTGGCATTTTCAAGGGCTTGTTTAACCAGGCTCATGTCTTTGCCTACTTTTTTACCCAATGATTTAAAGTTTGGCTTCAACTTTTTCTTCACGATTCCATGTGTATCGGTAATAAATTCGATGTTTTTCACATTGGTCTCAGATAAGATGTAATCGGCAACTTTTGCTATTTTTTGTTCAAAATCGCTGTTTAACGAAGGGATTAGAATCTTTTCTAAAGGTTGACGCACGTTTATTTCTGATTTCTTACGCAATGATAATACCATGGATGATATATCTTGCGCATATAGCATGCGTTCGTTAAGAGCGTTATCCAATAGGCTGTCATCGGCATCTTTCCATAGCGTTAAATGTACCGATTGCTCAGCTGTTTTATCGGTAACGGTTAAGTTTTTGTACAACCAATCGGCAAAGAAAGGTGCAATTGGACTCATTAATTGGGCCAATGTTTCTAAGCAGGTATATAAAGTTTCATAAGCCGCACGTTTATCGGCAGTCATCTCGCCTTTCCAGAAACGACGACGACTTAAGCGGATAAACCAGTTACTTAAGTGCTCGTCAACAAACGTTTGGATGGCTCTTGCAGCTTTGGTTGGCTCGTAGGTGTTGTAGCTTTCATCAACTTCTTTGATTAGGTTCTGCAATAATGATAAAATCCAACGGTCTAATTCCGAACGCTCTGAAACTTTGCTTAAATTGTTTTTATCGATTTCGAATTTATCGATGTTCGCATATAAGGCAAAGAATGCATAGGTGTTGTACAATGTGCCGAAAAATTTGCGGCGTACTTCATCTAAGCCTTCCAAGTTAAATTTAAGGTTATCCCATGGCGATGCATTGCTAATCATATACCAACGGGTTGCATCGGCACTGTAGGTTTCAATGGTGCTGAACGGATCAACAGCGTTGCCCAAACGTTTAGACATTTTGTTCCCGTTTTTATCGAGTACTAAACCATTTGATACCACGTTTTTGAACGCAACTCCTGGATTGCCTACCTTTTCGTTTACAGCTTTAATCTCATCACTTGCTTCGCTTAACATAACCGCAATGGCATGTAAGGTAAAGAACCAGCCACGCGTTTGGTCAACACCTTCGGCGATAAAGTCGGCTGCGTAGGCGTTCTCAAATTCTTCTTTGTTTTCAAAAGGGAAATGCCATTGCGCATACGGCATGGCACCACTATCAAACCAAACATCGATTAAGTCTGTTTCGCGGAACATTTTCTCGCCTTTGCTCGATGTAAGGATTACATCGTCAACATAAGGGCGGTGCATGTCTTTTAATTCAAAACCTGCTGGCATAAAACCGGCTTCAATAGATTGAGCAATTTCGGTATTTAGTTCTGCAACTGAACCGATACATTTCTCTTCAGAACCATCTTTTGTACGCCAAATAGGTAGTGGCGTACCCCAATAGCGCGAACGCGATAAATTCCAATCCACCAAGTTTTCTAACCAGTTGCCAAAACGACCCGTTCCGGTGCTTTCTGGTTTCCAGTTAATGGTTTTATTTAAGGCCACCATTTTATCTTTTACTGCGGTAGTTTTGATAAACCAGCTATCCAACGGATAATACAATACCGGTTTATCGGTTCTCCAGCAGTGTGGATAGGTGTGGACATATTTTTCAACCTTAAAGGCTTTATTTTCTTCTTTTAATTGGATAGCGATTTCAACATCAACTGATTTTTCAGGTGCTAAACCATCCGCATAATATTCGTTTTTAACGTATTTTCCTCCGTATTTGCTCCCCAGTGCAGCAACAAATTTACCTTGTAAATCTACCAATGGAACTGGATTTCCTTGCTCATCTAAAATTAACATCGGTGGCACTTCCGGAGTAGCCATTTTAGCAACGCGCGCATCGTCTGCACCAAAAGTTGGAGCCGTATGTACGATACCGGTACCATCTTCCGTAGTTACGAAATCTCCCGAAATTACTCTAAAGGCATTTTCAGGGTTTTGGTAAGGAAGAACAAAAGGCAGTAATTGTTCGTATTTAATGCCAACTAAATCTTGGCCAATAAATTCTTTTACAATTTGATAAGGAATTTTTTTGTCTTCCGCTTGGTATGCGCTTAAATCGGTATCGCTTTCCGCTAGAAAATACTTTCCTGCAAATTGTTTTCCTATTAAAGGTTTTGCCAAGATTACTTGGATAGGTTCAAATGTGTATTGGTTAAATGTTTTAACCAATGCATAGTCAATTTTTGGTCCTACGGTTAATGCGGTGTTACTTGGCAAGGTCCAAGGAGTGGTGGTCCATGCTAAAAAGTGGATGCTGCCTAATCCTTGTAGGAATGCCGGTAAGCTTGCTTCAATAGCTTTAAATTGGGCTACGATAGTGGTGTCACTTACATCTTTGTAGGTGCCAGGCTGGTTTAACTCATGTGAGCTTAATCCTGTTCCCGCTGCCGGAGAATACGGTTGTACTGTATACCCTTTATATAAAAATCCTTTGTTATATAATTGTTTTAAAATCCACCAAAGGGTTTCAATGTAGTCTTTTTCGTAGGTGATATACGGATTTTCTAAATCAACCCAATAACCCATTTTTTCAGTTAAGTCGTTCCAAACATCGGTGTAGCGCATTACTTCTGTTCTACATGCTTCATTGTATTCGTCTACACTGATTTTTTTGCCAATATCCTCTTTGGTAATACCTAGTTTTTTTTCAACGGCAAGTTCAATCGGTAGGCCGTGTGTATCCCAACCACCTTTGCGTTTTACTTGAAATCCTTTTAGTGTTTTATAACGACAAAAAATGTCTTTAATAGCACGAGCCATTACGTGGTGAATCCCCGGCATTCCATTCGCCGATGGAGGTCCCTCGTAAAAAGTAAATGGGTTAGATTTCGGTCGAGAAGAAATGCTCTTCTCGAAGATATTTTCTTCTTTCCAAAAATCAAGTATTTCCTGGCCAATTTTCGCCAGTTCCAATTGTTTAAATTCCCTATACATCAATCAAGTACCTTCAAAAAAATTAAGGTGCAAAGTTAAAATTTTTCGGTCAAATTTGGTAGTTTTGATGTAAATACTTTTGCCGTGAAATTATTTAATATCGGACTTTCGTTGATGTTCGTAGCGGTTATGCTGTTACCAATTTTGTTTGTGTTAGACTCTTCTAATCGCGATTTGGTGTTATATAGTTTATATTTTTGCGGTTTCTTAGAACTAATTGGACTCATCTTTGTTTTGCTACATATAGTATCATTAAAAAGAAGAAATCCATGATTAAGCTTTTAAAGTTGCAAAAAGCTGTCTATGTTATTTTAGCCGGCTTTAGCCTTTCACTTCTCTATTGGTTATTCGAGGCAAATAATGTGAAAGGAGTATTGTTTATTAAAATTATTGCAGGAGCTCTTTTGGTAATCGGTTCTGTTTGGTTTTTGTATCCCATTTTATGGTCAAAAGACGATGGAGATGGCAAAGTTGACATTATTACAGACCCAACAGTAGAAGAGAAAGAATCAGATTTATAACTAGACCATTAGACCTTATAGGTATGGGAAAAAATCTTTTTTTTCATTTTTGTGAGAAGCAATAAACTTTTCTATGCCTCCAAACCAATCGAATACTGAATTTCGTTGAATTTTAGTTGTTTTGTTGAGATTAATAATTGAATTGTATGACGAGTATTCCCATTCATCTGCCGATTTACAGAATCCGTGATGAACGGGATTTTGATGTATATAGTTGATTAATTTTGTAAAATAGGTTTCATTATCGATTTCTTTTCTTCGAGTATAGTCTAAAAATAAAGCGCCCTGTCTATTCTGCTGTTTGTTAAATGCTTTTGCATAACTATTTAAGAAATTGCTCAGTCGTTGCATAATGAATTTGTGGAAATCAAATTCGCTGGCATTGTTTTTAGCCAATCGCCTTATTTCTTGTTTATTGCGTACTTGTATTAAAAAATATAATGATTGGACATTAAACAATCACTGTACATTTTTGCTATCGGAGAAATATATTGGTCAAATCGATTGAGGAAGAAAATGTAATTGTCGTGTGTTTTAAATAGCTTTTCGTTTCCTACTGCGTGATTATAGATGTGATAAAAATTGTCGGGATGAAATTTGGCTAGATATTTCATGGCAATTTTTAGTGAAGATACTAAAAGATATTAAACCTATAAGGTTTCAAAAATTTGAGGCTACTAAATAACTAAACCCATAAGGTTTTTAAAACCTTATGGGTTTGAAGGTACATTAATGATCAAATTCTTGTGCATTTCGCAATGATTCTTCATCTGAAATCACTTTGCGAATTTTTTTCTTGTCTAACCATAAAACCAAAGCCGGTAATAAGGTTAAATTAAATACTAGAGCCACCAATAAGGTAATGGAAAGCAGTAGACCAAGTACTACCGTTCCTCCAAAGGTTGAAGCCGTGAAGATACCAAAGCCAAAGAATAAAATTAAGGCAATGTGAGTCATGCTAACGCCCGTTTCAGTGATTGTATCAGTTATAACCTTGGTTACACCAAAGTTTGTTAGATTTAATTCTTGCTGGTAGCGTGTTAAAAAATAGATGGTTTGATCGGATGCTAAACCAAAGGCAATGGTGAAAATCAAAATGGTTGAGGGTTTTAGCGGGATGCCAAAATAACCCATGATACCAGCTGTAATAATTAAGGGTACCACATTAGGAAGCAATGAAACAAACATAATTCCTAAGCTCTTGAATTGCGCTAAACGTAATAACGAGATGAGAACAATCGCGAGTGCAATACTTTCAACCAAATGCTCTAACATGTAATCGGTACCTTTCGAAAAAATAATACTCGATCCGGTAAGCTCCACATTGAATTTTGCTGGAGGCAAAATGCTATCGATACGAGGTTTTAATTCGGCGATAATGGCATCTAAACGTTTAGAACCTACATCTGCCATTTGAAAACTGATGCGTGTGCTTTGATTATCTTTGGTAACAAAATTGGTTAATAAACTCGCATTTCCTTTGCCGCCATTCGCGATGTACGCTAAAATGAAATTTTTCTCCATGTTGTCTGGAAGACGGAAAAAAGTAGTGTCATTGTTGTAAAAGGCCTGCGTGGCGTATTTTAAACCCATGTTTACGGAAATAGGGCGAGAAAACTCTGGATAAGATGCAATCATTTTTTCCATTTTCTCAATCCGCTTCAGATTGGTTAAATTGAACACACCATTTTTTCTTTTCGTATCTACGCTTACCTCTAAAGGCAAAATGCCTTCAAAATTCTTTTCAAAAAATTTTAAGTCGGTTAAAATTTCAGAGTTTTTAGGGAGGTCATCTACTACATAGCCATTTACATTAATGCGCAACACACCTACGAATGCGATAACAGAAATAATGAGGGTTGCCAAATAAATGAGGCTGCTTTCGTGCTGTACAAGATGATCGGTTTTCACCAATAACTTATGTAAAAAGCCTTCCTCTAAATGGGTTTGCGTTTTTAATTTAGGAGCCGGTAAATAGCTGAAAATGATCGGTACCAAGCATAAGCACATTAACCAGGTTACCATTACGTTAATGGATGCCACACTGCCAAATTGCATCAGTAATTCACTTCCGGTAAAGTATAATACGCCAAAACCAATGGCCGCAGTAATGTTAGCAATTAGGGTGGTAACGGCAATTCTTTCGATGGTTACGCTTAATGCCTTTTCTTTATCTTGATGTTTTCTTAGTTCGTTTTGATATTTGTTGAGTAATAAAATACTGTTAGGAATACCAATGATTACAATAAGTGGTGGGATGAGCCCGGTTAAAATGGTCAGTTCGTATCCAAATAAAACTAAGGTGCCAATACTCCATATAACGCCCATAATCACCACCAAAATAGGAAAGAAAACGGCATAGAATTTTCTGAAAAATATCAGGAGAATCAGGGCTGAAACTAAAATAGATAAGCCAAGAAAAAGGACAAATTCGTTGCTTACTAATTTACTTACTGCTGTTCGGATATATGGAAGACCAGAAACGTGGGTTTCAATTTTTGTGTTTTTTTCAAAAGTGGCTACTTTTTCTTCAATTTGTTGAAGGATAGGATTTCGTTTTACAGAGTTTAAAATCTTGCTATCAAATGTAATGGCCATCAAGGTAGCATTCTGTTTGTTAAAGACTAATCCTTCAAAAAATGGCGTGTTTAGTAACGTTGTTTTAATGGAGTCCATTCTCGCATCATCGTTAACCGGACCACCTGGAATAGGTTTTAAAATAAACTTCTGATTGAGTGTATCTTTCTCTAACTGAAAAATTCGTCCGATGGACAATACTTGTTTAATTCCCTTAATTTTTTGGATATCGTTGGTAAGATTAACCCATTGGTTATAGGTTTCTTTTTTGAAAATTTCTGGGCTTTGAATACCCACTACCATGATATTTCCGTCCTCGCCAAAAGTCTTTCTGAAAGCACTGTACTTGATAAAAGCACTATCGGTTAAGGGTAATATTTTACTCCCTGTGTATGATAGCTTAACATTTTTTGCTTGCCAAGCCATGAAAATAGTTCCTAAAAGAAAGAATACAATAATGCTAATTCGATTTTTTAGGATAAATTTTGATAGTGTGATCCACATAGTTGTGTTGTTAATTATTTAAAGGCAAAACTAATCTTATTTAGTATTGATGAAGGCTTTTCTTTATTAAAATTTGTAAAATAAACTATTTTTGGAGAAAAATGTTTTGAACGCGATGCTACATAAAGTCAGAGGGATTGTATTAAAAACAACCAATTATAGCGAGAGTAGCGTAATTGTTCAAGTGTTTACAGATAAGTTTGGGATGCAGTCTTATTTGATAAATGGTGTAAAAAAACCGAAGGCTAAAATTAAGATGAACATGCTTCAATCCTTGCATTTGCTGGATATGGTAGTTTATCATAAAGCAAATACTGCCATTCAAAGGATTGCTGAGTTGCGGACAACCCCAGTTTTTACCTCTATTCCATACGATGTGTTAAAAAGTAGCATCGTTATTTTTTTAAATGAAGTTTTGTATAAAAGCATTCGCCAGCAATCAACAGATGAAGGTTTGTTCAATTATATTTTTAATGCAATAGCTTGGTTTGATGAATGTGAAGATTTTCATCCTAATTTTCATTTATCTTTTCTGTTAAAGTTGAGCCGATTTTTAGGTTTCGCGCCAAATTGTAATCGAAGAAATGATCAAGATTTCTTTGATTTACATGAAGGAGAATTTGTTTCGCGTCGCCCAATTCATGCAAATTATCTAGAATTAACTGATGCAACGAACTTTATTTCGCTTTTTACGATCCCAATTGAAAAATTAGTTGAGCTAAAGTTTACGAATGCGGAGCGACGGTATCTTTTAGATAAGATATTGGTTTTCTACGCGTTGCATACTGCTTCCTTTGGCGAAGTACAGTCGCACAAAATTTTAGAAACACTTTTAAGTTAAAAAAAGTAAAAAAAGATTTGCAGAACAATTTTATAGCGCTATATTTGCATTCCCAAACGCAAGAGGGGTGGTTAGATTGGATAGTCTACTAAAAAAATATTGGAAAATTAGCTCAGCTGGTTCAGAGCACCTCGTTTACACCGAGGGGGTCGGGGGTTCGAATCCCTCATTTTCCACCAATCACTTTGTGATTTAATTTGAAATATTGGAAAATTAGCTCAGCTGGTTCAGAGCACCTCGTTTACACCGAGGGGGTCGGGGGTTCGAATCCCTCATTTTCCACTTAAAAGGGATAATCCAAAGATTTTCCCTTTTTTTATGCCCATTTTTTTCTTATCGAACGAATTCGATTTCCAAATTTCACCGTAATATTCTTTTAATTGTTTTAAAAAGCGGGCTTTTCAAATGATTTTTTCTTACCCATGTCTAAATCGTTAAGCAATGCTCAAAAAAGAAAATCAAGTATTCTGTCGTTGGTATTTAGTCTAGCAACGTCCATCATCGGAAAATTAATACCCAAATTTGATTGCGGAGAGACTCAAAATTTTGTCTAGGAAAGAATTAAAAGTTTATCGCTGATTTATAATCTTTTGTATGACGATTATTATTTATTTTTGGTTCTTCACACACTAACCAAATCAATAGAAAAAAATGAATTCCTATAAATTTATTATTTGTATCGTGGTCTTGGTGATTTTTTCGACAGGCATAATGGCACAAAAAAGCACTAAATTACCCAAAGAAAAAGATATGTCAGCTTATTTGATGGTGTATTTCAAAGACGATACGCATGGACTTTATATGGCATTGAGTAAAGATGGTCGAAGCTTTACCGATGTAAATAAAGCTAAACCGATTATTGCGGGTGATACAATTGCAGAACAAAAAGGCATTCGCGATCCATACATTTGCCGGGGACCAGATGGTATGTTCTACATGGCGTTAACCGATTTGCATATATATGCCCAAAAACAGGGCTATCGCGATACAGAATGGGAACGCGACGGGAATCAATACGGTTGGGGGAACAACAGAGGCTTGGTTTTAATGAAATCTAAAGACCTCATTAATTGGACACACAGCGTGTTGCGGGTAGATAAATCTTTTCCGGAATTAGCCGATATTGGTTGTGCTTGGGCACCAGAATTGATTTATGATGAAGACCAAAAGAAAATGATGATATATTTTACCATGCGTTTTGGTAAAGGACTTGATAAGGTGTACTATTCTTATATGAATAAGGATTTCACGCGCTTAGAAACAGCTCCAAAACTTTTGTTCAGCTATCCCAAGAATGTGTCGTACATCGATGCCGATATCACCAAAGTAGGAAATCAATATCACTTATTTTATGTGCCGCACGATGGTACTTCGGGAGTGAAACAAGTAGTTTCAACAAAAATTAACAGCGATTATCAATACGATGATAAATGGTATGATCCGGAAGATAAAGGATGTGAAGCCCCAACCGTATATAAACTAATCGGAGAAAATAAATGGATACTCATTTATGATATCTATCGCATTAATCCACATAATTTTGGGTTTAGTGAAACCAGCGATTTTAAAAACTTTACGAATTTGGGTCGTTTTAATGAAGGAGTTATGAAATCGACCAATTTTTCATCGCCAAAACATGGAGCAGTAATTCATTTAACAAAGAAAGAAGCGAACAAGCTTGCTCAAAATTGGAAATTAGAAATGCAGTTTTAATCTTACATTAATTAAGCCACCGTAACATGTTTAATCTACGCACCTCTCTACCGATCCTATTTTTTTTAATCGCTCCTTTCACGCTCTTTGCTAAGCATACTAAAATTATTAATGAGCCTGATTCTGCATATTTGTTTTCGTACAACACCAATGGACTATGTTTTGCCTGGAGCACCGATAACAAAAATTGGACACCAATAGGTAAAGGAAATATTTTTTTAAAGAGCGATTATGGACGCTGGGGCTCTGAAAAGAAAATGATTACACCCTATCTCATTAAAGGGAATAAAAATGAGTGGGTATGTGTATGGAGCTTAAACGATAGAACCAATCAGTTTGCTGTCGCAACGTCTAAGAACCTGATTGCCTGGGGGCCACAGCATTACCCTTACGTTGTTTTAGGGAAAAATGTGTTAAAACCAATTATCACGTTTGATGCTAATAAAAATGATTATGCTATTATTTACACAGATGTGGATGGAAAGTATTTTCAAGTTAGAACGAGCGATTTCATTACGTATTCAAAATCGGTTCAAGTTTCAATAGACGCCTACCAGAATCAAAGTCAAGCAGCCGAATTAAATGGAAAAACCATTGGTCAGTCGCATCGTGTACCTTGGTCGGTGATTCGTGATTTGCAAAAAGTTTATGAAGGGCAACAATATAAAGCCATGCAAAATCGTGAAACGACTAAAGAAGATGTAAATCGCTTTGCTGGATTAAAAGACGTTGATTTGAATATTACAGCTCAGCCAAATCGAGCAAAAAATATTAGTAATATGCTAACGGGCGTGTTTTTTGAAGACATCAACTATGCCGCTGATGGTGGATTGTACGCCGAGTTGATTCAAAACAGAGATTTTGAGTACCGCCCTTCTGATAAATTATTTAGGGATATAAACTGGACTAATACTTATGCATGGTCGGTAAATGGAAAGGCTGTGTTACGCGTGGATAGCATTGGACCAATTCATCCAAATAATGCGCATTACGCAGTTTTAGATGTTCAAGAAGGAGGAGCTTCATTGGTAAACAACGGCTTCGACAATATCCTGGTTAAAAAAGATGAAACGTATAATTTTTCGGCATTTGTAAAAACCCTATCAGCTTCTAGTGCTGATTTTGAAGTTTTTCTTGTAGATAATAATCAAAAAGTTTTGGCAAGCACACGATTGAAAACCTCGGGAGGATGGAAAGCTATAAAGGGGACTTTAAAAGCTTCCGTCGATTCCAAAAATGCCCGATTGGAAATCAAGATGCTACATCCAGGTAAATATGCTTTTGATATGGTATCTCTTTTCCCTCAAAATACCTTTAAGGGACGCAAAAATGGATTGAGAAATGATTTAGCAAATACTATTGCTGCTATTCAGCCAAAATTTGTTCGTTTTCCGGGAGGCTGTGTTGCGCATGGCGATGGAATAGAAAACATTTATAAATGGAAAAATTCCATCGGACCTTTAGAATCGCGAAAACCCGATCGTAATTTATGGGGATATCATCAAACCATGGGTTTAGGGTATTTCGAGTATTTTCAATTTTGTGAAGACATTGGTGCTGCACCTGTACCAGTAGTAGCGGCGGGTGTGCCTTGTCAAAATTCGGGTACCGGTGGCGGCGGACAGCAAGGGGGGATACCCATGGGTGAAATGGACCAATACATTCAGGATATTGTAGATTTGGTAGAATATGCAAATGGATCAGTTAATACTACCTGGGGAAAAAAAAGAGCAGAGGCCGGGCATCCCAAGCCTTTTAATCTAAAATATATCGGTATTGGTAATGAAGACCAGATTACGCATGTTTTTAAAGAACGCTTTACGATGATATATAAAGCCTTGCAAGAAAAACATCCCGAAATTACAATTATAGGTACTGCAGGTCCGTTTTTTGAAGGTACAGATTATGAAGAAGGATGGAAAATTGCCAGCGATTTAAAAGTGCCGGTAATTGATGAGCATTATTATCAATCTCCTGGATGGTTTATAAATAACCAACAGTATTATGATCAATACGATCGCTCAAAGTCTAAGGTTTATCTTGGTGAGTATGCGGCAAGTTTATCGGGAGGAAATAAAACAAATCTAGAAACAGCTCTTGCAGAAGCCTTATATTTAACCTCGCTTGAAAGAAATGGAGACGTGGTAGAAATGGCTTCTTACGCACCGCTCATCGCAAATGAAGGTCATACCCAATGGAATCCGGATTTAATTTATTTTAATAATGCGGAGGTAAAACCAACTACAGGATATTATGTTCAACAATTGTACGGTACCCATGCGGGTGATCGGTATATTCCTGTTAATTTAACAGTATCAAACGATCGGGATGACATTTCTAAGCGTATAGGTGTTTCTATTGTTCGTAACACGCAGCGCAATGAAATCTATGTCAAATTGGTGAATTTATTGCCAGTCAATGTAAATACGGAACTCGTTTTTGAGGATTTGGATTTAAGCAAAGCTGCTGTTGCTAAAACGGTATTAAGTGGAAATCCGGCCGAAAGGGTAGTTTGTCCAGTGTTTTCTACGACGAACATGAAAGATTCTCTGCAGTTGCCGCCTTATTCATTTACGGTACTGAAAGTGCGTTTAAAGTAATATGAAGGAGGTGTAAAGGATAATTAAACGAGTAGGTATGCTTTAATTGGATGGAAGTTTAAATTTCTTGAATTTATATCCGAAATTGCCAATGTAAAATAAATTCCATGCTGCAGAAGGTAATCCGTTTTGTTTTTTTTGGCAACTACTTTGTTGGCCTTCTTGCGGTAGCTTTAACCATCGAAGCCACTCAGCAATTGCGCTTGCCCTATAATTCAATCAATTATTTTTTGCTCTTGTTTCTTGCACCAACAGTATATTATACCTTCGCTTACAATCGGGTTTCGACCAAGCCCTCCAATTCAAATCCACGCACAAATTGGTATTTTAAGCATAAAAAGTTTATCACGCTAAGTCAAATCATTTTATTTAGTATTTGTATGGTTTTGGCTTTACGGCTTTTTGTGGTCAATTTTGAGCACATTTTACGTTTACCCGCGCCATATTGGTTGGCTATTCTTATTATTCTTATCGCTGGAATATTTTATTATGGTCTGGTGCCAAAATCAATTTTTGATTTTAATTTACGGAATACCGGTTGGCTAAAGGCCTTTGTGATTGGTTTTGTTTGGGCATGTTGCGCCAATGTGTTGCCTTTAATTATGCTCAAAATCGAAACGGGAATCGGGTATCACGATTCGGTAATGTGGACATGGCTCTTTATTAAAAACTGGATGTTTTGTACGGTAAATGCAATCATTTTTGATATTAAGGATTATCCAACGGATGCCAATAAACACCTGCGAACCTTTGTGGTTCGGTATGGTTTGCGTGCTACCATCTTTTCCATACTTATTCCTTTAATTCTGATTGGTTTGTGTTCGTTATTTGTTTTTGCGTATTTCAAAGGGTTTGGAGCACTGCAGGTCTTTTTTAATGTGCTGCCGTTCATGTTGACTTTGTATGTAGCCTATTCCATGCATAAGCGAAAAAATGTGCTATACTATTTGATGGTAATCGATGGACTTATTTTATTTAAAGCTATTTGCGGGATAATTGGGATGCAATTTGTGCGATAATTTATCAGGTATGCAAGCGAACAGAAAAAATAATTACGATAAGGTAGCAGGTTTTTATGACTCACTCAGTAGCGTAGTGTTTTTTCGGTCGCAGCGGGAAGCTCAAATCCGTCAATTGAACTACCTGTCTTCTGGAAATCGGATTTTAATTGTGGGTGGAGGAACGGGTTGGATTTTAGAAGAAATAGCTAAAAAATCACTTCAAGATTTGCGTATAGTGTATGTTGAAATCTCCGAAAAGATGATTGAAATTTCGAAAAAAAGGAACCTAACATCCCTCAAAGTTGATTTTGTGAATCAAGCAATTGAAGATGTTGATTCGGATGCGTCTTTTGATGTTGTTTTAACCCCTTTTTTGTTTGATAATTTTAAAGCAGAAAAAGCATCTTTCGTTTTCTGGAAGCTTGATAAAATGCTTAATAAAAAAGGATTATGGCTGTTTGTCGATTTTAATCTCAGTAAAAAAGGAAAATGGTGGAAATTGAGCTTGTTAAAGCTGATGTATTCTTTTTTCAAAGTTTTCTCACATGTAGAAGCGACTAGTCTTCTGAATATGGCTCCTTATTTTCAAGAAGCGAAATACATTGCTCGACAGTCGCAATCCTTTTATGGCGACTTTATACAGGCGCTGGTGTATGAGAAAGCCAGGTAAGTTTTTCGCTAATTTAAGAAAATTGCGCCCGCGATCGCAGCACCGAATAGAACAGAAATAACAACTCTATCAGCTATTACCCAAGCTTCCTTGGTAAGTGGTTTGGCAACTTTTTTTTCTCTTACCAACTTCGCATGGCTTAAACGAAGGCTTGGTCTATCTAATTTAATAATCATAGGGAAGGGTTTTTATAGGTTACTTAACGTATACAAATCTTAAGCCAAATCGGTTAAAAAATGTTTAAATGTGGATAACTTTCATTTTTAAATATTTTTAAGGTTTTATATACGAATTTACGTAAAAGTTTGTCAATTAACTGTATTGGAAATCAAACACTTGTAAAATTATGTGTCTGGCAATAAAGACTGTAAAACTATTGTTAAATTAATGTTTCTTTTTTGGGTAAATACAGATTCTTTTTCTCTGCTTTCACTTCCTTTTAGTGGATTTTAATTTGCGAATATTTTTTTGTATAAATTTTTGTTGTTGATTATCAGTTAGTTGTAAAATTTATTTTTGTTTTTATAGTACTTTGTATTGCATAGTACATAGTAAAACATATATCTTTGTAATATGATAGCAGAAAATACGCAAACGCAAATGCGGAAAGGGATTCTGGAATATTGTGTTTTATCCATCATTTCACGTGGTGAGATTTACGCATCCGATATCATTGCCGAATTAAGAACGGCGAAGCTATTGGTGGTGGAAGGCACCTTATATCCATTGTTAACTAGGCTTAAAAATAATGGATTGTTAAGCTATAACTGGGTAGAGTCTACTTCAGGTCCCCCTCGTAAATATTATACCCTTACCGATGATGGAAGGAGTATTTTATCGCAACTTAATCAAACTTGGCAAGAATTGGCCTACGCGGTGAATGTTTCGCAAACAGGAATCAGTTCATAATTAGTAATACACTGAAATGGAAAAGACCATCATTATAAACATAGGCAATACCATCATTCACATTGAAGAAAGTGCCTACGAACTTTTAAAAGCATACTTAAATGAGGTAAAGCATTACTTTGCCAACCATGCCGATGATTTGGAAATTGTAACCGATATCGAAAACAGAATTGCTGAACTATTAAATGAACAGCTTCTGACCCAAAAGAAACAAGTTGTAGGTGCTGCGGATGTGCAGGCCGTAATTTTGCAAATGGGGCGCGTGCAAGATTTTGATACCGAATTGGAAGAGGGGAGAGAAGCTCCTGTAGAAGAACCTGCTCAATTTTCGGTGCCAAAAAAATTATATCGCGACATGAATAATCGGGCAATTTCGGGTGTGTGTAGTGGTATTGGACACTACTTTGATATAGAAGCCAAATGGGTTCGTCTTTTGATGATTTTATTGACTTTCTTCGGGGGATCCGGCTTGTTTATCTACCTGATCCTTTGGATTATTATGCCGCAAGCAAATTCTCGAGTCGAACGTATGGAGATGAAAGGTGAGCCCGCTAACCTGCAAGGATTTCAGAAAAATTTAGATCAAGAGTTGGAAAATTTGCAGATGGCCAAAAAAAGTTCATCATCATTATTTGGGCATTTCGGTAATTTTTTGGCTGAATTCTTTGAGTGGTTGGGTCGTTTTTTGTCGGGGACTGGCAAAGTGATTTTTAAAATAATAGCTGGATGCATCATTTTTTTCGGTTGTTTTTTTCTCTTGGCTTTAATCCTAAGTTTTGGATTTCTCATGGGCTTTTCAGACGAAGGAATTTACAGTACTTTGCCATTTAGCATGGTAGAGGAAGGGCATCGTACAGCTATTTTATGGGCTGCTTTGGTTATCATCTTCATTCCGCTTTTGGCCTTGGTATTGTTTTCTATCCGTGTTGCTTTTAATCGGCAGGCTATTAATAAAACACTATCTTTTGCTTTGTTAATTGTTTGGTTAATAGGTGTTTGTTTTGGTGGGTATTACGTTTCAAGGGTATTGAGTGGCTTTAAGCAACACGCTGAAATCACGCAAACAATCAATTTGCATAACTATCCTGAATACGTACTTGATTTAGATAAAAAGCGATTTTTTAATCCCGAAGATAGCTTGAAGTTTAAAATAGATAAGCAATTGTTTAAAAATAGTGTGGTGGTTGAAGATTTGGATCAGGATGGCCCTTTTGTAAATCCCTATAGAGTGCGCATCGCGATAGAGAAAAGTCTAGATAATAAGGTGCGGGTTGTGGAACATCGTCAATCGCATGGTAAAACCTTTGAAAACGCTTTGCAAAATGCACAATCCATAAGCTATGTATATGATGTAAAAGATTCGTTAATTTCTTTTAATTCATTTTTTAAAGTAAATGAGACCAGTTTATGGCGAGATCAAGAAATGAAAATACAGTTATATGTTCCAATTGGGACCAAGATTGTATTGAAGAGAGACTTGTATCGGTATATGGATAATATCTGGTGCTGGGAATGTGAAGAAAAAGAAGGCAAAGATGCTAATTTTAGTACCTGGATTATGACTGAAAATGGATTGAAATGTGCGTATATAGTTAATCATCCGGAGGAAGAACAAAACCACTAATCTTTTTATGAAAAAAATAGGAGTTACATTTTTGCTTACTTTTTGTATGTTCTGCTTCGCTTGCACAGAAAGCGGTCAACACAATCAATCGATTTCGGTTTACGAAAATGAAAATATCTATCGCTTTGAGGCAAAATTTCCGGTAGATAAAACGCAAAAGGTACGCGCATATTTGAATAAAGCCCTTAAAACAGCGGTTTCCTTTAAACGAAATCCTTCTACGCAGTTCGATTTACCAGGAAACAGTACGTTTAATGTTGAGTTGGCCTTAGGGTTTTTCGAGATGAAATTTGATAAGGAACATGGTTCGCATGCTAATTTGCTTAAGGTTAAGCGATTAGCGGATGGGTTAAACGAGGTTTTGTAAGAATAAAAATAAATGTGAAATTATTTTAAAGGTTGATGCAGTGAATGTGTCAACCTTTTTGTTTTTTGCTTATCTTGTAAATGAATTGCAGATACTTTTTAACCAAATTTTTAGCGTGTTATTATGAGTTATGAGTTGATCCGCGCGACATTCAATTATGAAAGAGTAAATACAGCATTCACACAATTTAAGACAAGTAGATGAAAAACAACGAAGTAGAAAGACTTGCAGCTTTAAAGAGCTATGACGTATTAGATTCGTTAAGTGAAAGGGATTTTGATAGAATAACAGACCTTGCATCTTTAATTTGCGGCGTAAAAATCTCCTTAATCTCGTTAGTTGATAAAGACCGACAATGGTTTAAATCAAAAAAAGGATTGGATGTAGACGAAACATCTCGGGATGTGTCATTTTGTAATTATACCATTCAAAAGGATGCGATAATGGAGGTGGAGGATGCCCAACTGGATAAGCGATTTAAGGATAATGAATTAGTAACAGGAGATCCGAATATCCGATTTTATGCCGGGTATCCGTTAATTGATCCAAAAGGATATGCATTGGGCTCGTTGTGTGTGATTGACGATGCCCCAAAAGTGCTAACTAAGGATCAAAAAAAAGCATTGAAGCTATTAGCCGAAGAGGTAGTAGTATTAATTGTTGAGCGACGAGACCGTGAGGAATACCGCAACTTTGCGAAATTGTTTGAACTTTCAGATGACATAATTTTTGTGTCTGGTGTAAATGGGGTTTTTAAAAAAATAAATCCAAGTTTTGAGCGGGTTTTGGGCTGGGAAAAGCGAGGTGTGACAGATTCACCCTTTCTTAAATACATTCATCCAGACGATGTTGCATTTACTGAAGAAAAAATTAATCAATTAATAAAAGATGGCAAAGGCGTTCAATTTTCAAATCGCTTTAGAACCAAATCGGGAGAATATCGAGAGATGCATTGGGTGGCTACCATTGAAGAATCCACAAAAAATATCTTTTCAATTGGTAGAGATATTACAAAGCAATTGGAGCAGCATCGTCAATTAATTAACAGCGAACGAAAGTTTAAGACCTTTTTTGAAAATTCGCAAGGCTTAAAGTGTACCCACGATTTAAATGGAAATTTTATTGCTGTAAACGAAGCCGGTGCCCGTATTTTAGAATATTCGAAGGCTGAGTTAGATAATGCCAGTTTATTTGATGTTGTGCCGCAGGAACGCCATGAACTACTCAGACAATATTTGATTGATATTCAAGAAAGTGGAAGCTTAAAAGGGCAGATGATTACCCTGACTAAAAGTGGTAAAGTAAGGTTTTGGATGTATTCGAATGTTTTAGAACGTGATGTGGATGGGGAGGTGTACGTGATTGGGAATGCTGTGGATATTACTGAGCAGCATGAGCTGCAATCAGATTTGGCTTATGTTCGTAAAATTTTAGAACAAACCAATGAGGTTGCGCGTGTGGGAGGCTGGGAAGTAGATATCGTGAATGATAAAGTCTATTGGACGGATATGACCAAAGAAATTCATGGTGTTGGTCAAGATTTTGTACCTGATTTAAAAACCGGAATTGATTTTTATAAGGAAGGAGAGAGCCGGGATAAAATTAAAAATGCCGTTGAATTGGGTATGAAACACGGTACGCCTTGGAACCTTGAGGTACAAATTGTAAATACACAAGGAAACGATGTGTGGGTACGTGCCTTAGGAAATGTGGAATATAAAAATGGTGTATGTAATCGTTTGTTTGGTACCTTTCAAGATATCGATAAGTATAAGCGGGATGAAATTGCCCTGGAAGAATCGCGTCAATTATTTAGCAATGTATTAAATGCCGCACGCGAAGTTTGTATTATTGCTACAGATGTAAATGGTGTAATCACCTTGTTTAATAAAGGAGCAGAAGAAGCTTTAGGCTTTGATTGCGAGGAAATGATTGGAAAAGAAACGCCAGAAAGATTTCATGAGAAAAAGGATTTAGCAGAATACAGCGCGCAATTGAGCGCTGTATTGGGTAGGCCAGTACAAGGTTTTGAAATATTCATTTTGTATTGCAATAAAGTATACCCTAAAAAATATTGGAAATTTTTAAAGAAGAATGGTGAAGAACTGATTATGTCAGTGAATGGGGCTGTTATTCGGGATGAAAAAGGAGAGCCTATCGGCTACTTGGCGGTAGCAACTGATCGCAGCAAAACCATTGTAGCCGAGAAAGCGCTAGCGGCAGAAAGAGCGCGGTTATTGGCTTTTATTGAACACACGCCAGCAGCAGTAGCCATGTTGGATAAACAAATGAATTACATTGCGGTTAGCCGCAAATGGATGTCTGACTATGGGCTAGAAGGCGTAGATATGTTGGGTAAATCACATTACGACTTTTTTCCGGTGGTAAACGACGCACGGAAAGCCCTGCATCAAAAAGTATTAAAAGGTCATGTTGAGCGTAAAGAAGAAGAGGAACTTGAAAATAGATACACCGGCGAAAAAATCTATTTAACTTGGGAGATGCGTCCATGGTTTCAGGATGAAAATGAAATTGGGGGTATTATGATTTATACCCAAAATATTGATCAAATTATCGCGCATCGCGAAGAATTAACCTTGGCTAAACTTCAGGCCGATCAAGCAAATTTGGCTAAATCGGAATTTTTGGCCAACATGAGTCATGAAATTAGAACGCCTTTAAATGGGGTAATTGGCTTTACCGATTTGCTGCTGAAAACAGAATTAAATGAAACGCAAAATCAATATTTAACCATTGTTCATCAATCAGCTAATTCTTTGCTGAATATCATTAACGATATTCTAGATTTTTCAAAAATAGAAGCGGGCAAGTTCGAACTCGATATTGAGAAATGTGATTTATTTGAACTGGCTTATCAAGCTTCCGACATTACAACCTATCAAATCCAAACAAAAAAGTTGGAGATGTTGCTCAATATATCGCCAGATTTACCTCGGTTTATTTGGGCTGATAGTGTTCGGTTAAAGCAAATCCTCATTAATTTGCTCGGAAATGCTGCTAAGTTTACTGCTGAAGGCGAAATTGAATTACGAATTGATGCTTTAGAACAAAAGAACGACGAATGCTTGATGCGTTTTAGTATTCGCGATACAGGAATTGGAATTAAGCCAAGTAAGCAAGAGAAAATATTTGAAGCTTTTGCACAAGAAGATTCTTCTACCACCAAAAAGTATGGCGGTACCGGTTTGGGGTTAACCATTTCCAATAAAATGCTTCGTTTAATGGATAGTGGCCTCCGCTTAAAAAGTAAAGTGGATGAAGGGAGTACTTTTTATTTCGATGTTCGCTTTAAATGTGAGCATGGAGAACAACCAGAATTCGAAGATATTAGTGAAATAAAGAATGTGTTGGTTGTGGATGATAACGACAACAACCGATTAATTCTGAAAGATATTTTAAAGCTCAAGAATATTCAGGTTGATGAGGCTAAAAACGGATTTGAAGCCTTACAATTTTTAGCAGAAGGCAGGGATTACAATGCTATTTTAATGGACTATCACATGCCGTATATGGATGGTTTAGAAACCATTCGGAAAATTAGACAGAGCTTTTTTCAAGATGCAGAGAAATATCCCATTTTGTTATTACATAGTTCATCAGATGATGGAACTTTGATTAAGGAATGTCAAGAACTGCAGGTTAGTTGTCGTTTGGTAAAACCGATAAAAATGCCCGATTTATACCGTGCACTGGCCCGTGTATATGAACCGGAAATCGTCGCGAAAGCTGAACAAAAGATTGATGTTCCAGTCATCACGAAAATGAATCCCTACAAAATAATGATTGTGGAAGATAATGAGGTAAATCGTTATTTAACTAAAACATTGGTCGAAAGAATGTTGCCTGGAGATTTAATTTTTGAGTGCAAGGATGGTAAAGAAGCCTTAGAAATGTATCTGCGCGTACAGCCCGATTTGATTTATATGGATATTCAAATGCCGATAATGAATGGATACGAAGCAACAAGACAAATCAGAAAAGTGGAAGGTGATAAGAATACGGTCATTATAGCCATTACAGCGGGGAACGTTTTAGGTGAACGTGAAAAGTGTCTCGATGCCGGGATGAACGATTTTATTACCAAGCCAATTTTAGAAGAGACCATTAATCTCTCACTTAATAAATGGTTACCTTTTATTGAGAATAGTAAGGCGGCAGAAAAAGTGCAAGCAGAAACGACAGAATTGGTGCATTTTGATGAGAAACGTTTAGGAAGCTACTACAACATGAATTCCGACAAAATGAAGCTCATTATTCAATTAACTATATCGCAATTGAAAGAGGCTTTGGTGGTGTTGGAAAAAGGGATAGAAGACAAAGATTTAGCTGAAATTAACCTATTAGGACATAAGTTGTATGGTACGGCTGTGTCTGCCGGATTGCTTCGTTTAGCAAAAATTTCAACTTCTTTAGATCAACTAGGATCGTTGGAGGATGGTGAAATAAATGATTTGGAAAAAGAATTTACTGCAGAAGTGAGTTACTTAATTGATTTCCTCGATGAAAAATACTTGAAATAAAAATACGTTTTAGCAATAGATGAAAAAATACCTGTTTGCCTTAGCCTTTTTTTTGTTGGTTCATTCGGTTGCTTTTTCGCAATCAAAACCCCGTTTCTGGGACGATGTGCAAGTAATTAAAGCGTATGATCAAATGTATAAACCACCTGCAAATCCGGTACTTTTTGTAGGGAGCTCTTCTATTTGGAAATGGGATAATTTGACGCAGCTATTTGCAGAGTACAATGCGCTCAACCGTGGTATTGGAGGAGCGGTTATAAATGACATCACCTTTTATTTAAACGACGTTGTTTTTCCCTATCATCCAAAACAAATTGTGCTGTATGTTGGTGAAAATGATTTGACGGATGATCATACGACCGCAGATACCGTGTTAAATAGAACGATAAATTTGATAAAGGCCATCCGCTTAAAGCTACCAAAGGTGCCCATCGATTATATTTCCATAAAGCCTAGTCCAAGCAGAGCGCAGTTTCAGGAAAAGGCCCTTGCATCGAATCGGTTGATTAAGGAGTTTATCGCTACACAACAGAACATGCGGTTTATCGATGTGTATCCACTTATGTTAACAAAAGAAGGAAAAATGCGGCCTGAACTTTTTGTTTCTGACCGCTTACATCTCAACCCAGATGGTTATGCGATTTGGGAAAAGATTGTAAGACCCCTTTTAATTAACTAGGTTAAAACGCAGACTTAATTTTTTAGCTTATTCTTAAACACTTTTTCGAGCTTATCGAGTTTGGGCAATATAACTAAACGGCAGTACGGAGCATCAGCGTTATTTTGATAGTAGTTTTGGTGGTAATTCTCTGCTGGATAAAATTTCTGTGCAGGCTCAATTGCTGTTACCACTTTTTTGCCAAACGCATTGGTTTTGTTAAGTTCATTTTTATACTTCTCGGCTAAAACTTTTTGTTCGTTACTGTTGTAGAAAATAATCGAGCGGTATTGTGTTCCGGTATCCGCTCCCTGGCGATTTAACGTAGTTGGATCGTGGCTTTTCCAAAACACTTCCAATAAATCGCTGTAAGAAATCATTGAAGGATTAAAGGTTATCTCGGTTGTTTCGGCATGCCCCGTTAAGCCACTACAAACTTCCTCGTAGCTTGGATTGGCTAGTTTGCCACCTTCATAGCCCGATTTAACCGATATGACGCCTTTCAGTTTTTCGAAAATTGCTTCTGTACACCAAAAACAACCCATTCCAAAGTTGGCCTTTTCTGTCTTTTTTTCTTGCGCATGAACGAAGTTTAAACTGAAAGCAAATAGGAAAATTAAAATGATCTTTTTCATGTGTGTTCTATTAGTTGGAAATGCTTTTTGCTTAATTATGTGAAGTTTGCTTATTATCCGCAAACAAGCCTTCCTGCTTATAAGTATACGAAAAATTCGTTGAATTGGTTTTATAGAATAACATCTGATTCATCATGTAACGCTAAAAACGGATGCATGTTATCTTTTGTATTTTTGAAATAGTAAGTTACTGTTGATAACTTAACGTGTTTGTAATTAGTTATTTGATTTGATTTTTTTTGCTATTTGCAAGGTTGTTAACAATTCTTTTTTAATTTCGTAGAAACAACTAAAAATAGAAATTATGTCTACACCGTATATTCCATGTTTAGACTTAGGCTCGTATATTCACGGGACTGAAGAAGAGCGCAAAAAGTTTTCAGATGAATTGGGACGTGCATTTAATGATTCGGGTTTTGTAACCATTACCAACCACGGCTTAAGTCAGGAAATGATTGATAGGCTTTATGAAAACATTCAAGCGGCCTTTGCGTTGCCTTTAGAAATCAAGCGGAAATACGAAAAACCCGAATTGGCAGGTCAAAGAGGGTATACCAGTGCAGGTAAAGAAACCGCTAAAGGTGCAAAAACGCCAGATTTAAAAGAGTTTTGGCAAATTGGACAAGAGGTTACGGATGGCGACCCGGTTAAAAATGAATATCCGGATAATGAAGTGCTAGAAGAACTGCCTGAGTTTAATGTTGTAACCGGAGGAATTTATAAGAAACTAGAAGAAAATGGAACGCATTTGTTGCGTGCTATTGCGACATACTTGAATTTACCCATCGATTATTTTGATAAGCATGTGCACAACGGGAACTCTATTTTAAGAGGGATTCATTATTTCCCAATTGAAAATCCTGAGTCGATTCCAGATGATGCGGTTCGTGCTGGAGCTCATGAGGATATTAATTTGATTACCTTGTTAATTGGTGCAAGTGCCGATGGTTTAGAAGTGTTAACGCGTAGCAATGAATGGTTGCCAATTAAAGCACATCATACAGATATTGTGGTAAATGTAGGCGATATGTTGCAACGATTAACCAACAATAAACTTCGTTCAACCACGCATAGAGTGGTAAATCCACCACGCGAGTTAATGAAAACCTCTCGTTTTTCGGTGCCGTTTTTCTTGCATCCACGTAGCAACATGGATTTAACAAGCTTGCCATCAACCATTGATGCTGAACACCCAAAATTGTATAGCGACATGACTGCTGGTGAATATTTGGATGAACGATTAAGAGAAATTGGATTGAAAATGTAATTTTTTCAGTCCTACGCATAAAAAAAGCCATTAAAAGAATCGTCTTTTAATGGCTTTTTTGCTTTTGTAATTAAAAATTTCAGGAATCGGCGTGTATGCTAGATGCATCTGAGGAGAACGTCATTAGTTCTTCGAATCATCTATTGCTTTGTTTACAACGTCTTGAATACGACCTCTAATTTTCAAGGTCGATAGTTTATCACTTACCGTTGGGTTCACCCGGTTCGATAAGAAAATATACACCAATCCGCGTGATGGGTCTACCCAAACACAGGTTCCGGTATAGCCCGTATGGCCATAGGTTTGAGAAGAAGCCAGCTCAGATGGATAGTGCTTTGAGGTATCCGGATCCCAACGATCGAAGCCTAAACCTCGGCGGCTTACATTCGATTGTTTGGTTGTAAACAAATTAACGGTTGTTGGTTTGAAATACTCCTCACCTCCGTATGTACCGCGGTTTAGCAACATTTGGTATATGATGGCTAAATCGTTGGCACTTGCAAATAAGCCCGCGTGACCGGATATTCCACCAGCGAGGGCCGCACCTTGGTCGTGTACATAGCCAACTAAAAGGGTTTTACGGAAATAGGTGTCGTTTTCGGTTGGGATGATTTGTTCAGGTTTGAAACGATTTCTTGGTAAAAATCCAGCTGTTTGCATCCCCAAGGGTTGATAAAAATTTTCGGCGGTATATTGGTTTAAAGGTTCTTCGCTAATCTGCTCAGCAATATCTTTCATTACATACATACTGATATCGCTGTATACATAAGAACCGCGCGTTTTGATAGGCGAATTGAGCATTTTTGGCCACATGAAATCTTTGAAAAATCCTTTTTTGATGTAATAATTGTCGGCAACTTTGGTTGGGAATGCAGCAGATGAATCGCGGCTATAATCGCCTGTTTTTACATAATCGTGAAAAGGAATATACGGAATAAAGCCTGCTTGATGGAGCATGACTTCGCGTACGTGAATGTTGGCCATGGGCGTGTTGCGTGCTTTCGGGATATATGCTGAAACAGTGGTGTCGAGGTTTAATTTTCCTTGTTCATAAAGGCGCATAATGGCTGGTGTGGTGGCTGTAACCTTGGTTACTGACGCCAAGTCGAAAATATCCGTTACTTTATCGGGAACATTCGTGTCGTAGGTATGGGTTCCGTAGGCTTTGTTAAAAATGACTTTACCATCTTTTGCTACCAATACAACTAAACCTGGTGTTGCCCGTTTTGCAATGGCTTCGGCAGCAATGGCATCAATTTCTGCCAGTTTGTTGGCGTTAATTCCGGCATCTTCAGGTACCGTATATTTTAATCGCGTGACTTGTGTTGAAAAACCCGATGAAGTGGTGTATTTTCCAGAAAAAGTAGCCACAAGTTTATTGCTTGCTGCAATTCCGCCAAAAATATATTGAGGCATAATCATGGCCGCATCGACATTGTTTTGTTGGGTAAATACAATAGGGCTACTAATATTGTCGAAAGCGCTTAAAGCATTTCCATTTCCAAAGTAGGCCACAACTACATCTTTTGTTTTGCTGATGTTATTAATAAAAGCTGTGAATTTTGGGTTGCTTAAATTTTGCTGATCAATGCTGATGAGGATGGTGTTGAAGTATTTTAAATCGTCTTCTAAATCGTCTAAAGTAGCTTTATCCGCATAGTTGCTAGCGCTAAATGAGTTTATTTTCGTGTATTTATTGGCAAGACTGTCAAAGGCTGCTTGATAGGCAAAGTTCAAATTTACGGAAGCAATCGCCCTTTTATCGAGGGTTTTAAGCGGAATCAGTTCTTTTTGGTTGTTGAGTAAAACCGTAGTGTGGGTGATGGCTTCTGCTATTTCTAATTTTTTTTCGTTGATGGCATGGTCTTGTGCACAAGCGGTTAAGCTAGCGATATTGAATAAGCCTAGTGTTAAAAGGCCGAGTAATTTATGTTGTTTCATGTTTTTTATTTATTCAGATAGGTTTTAAGGCCTTTATGTGGTTTTAACTTTTGGTATAGACAAGTATAGGTAATTCCAAGGAATTTGATTGTGTAGCCTTGCAAAATTGCGCTGTAGGAGCATAGTTGTTTGCTGTTTTTGCTTGTTTTCTTTGGCCAATGGCACTGCCTTAGTGGTCTAAACCCGATTGCGTGTAAAGCCTTTTTATTTAACAAATTTTGGGTTACAATGGTTTTGATAAAAAGCTTGAAACAAAAGCGGGAAGAAATTTTCCAAGCATTACTGCAGTTGCTTTTCTAAATCTGTATGTTTTCTTTATAAGGGTATTAGCTTCTGGGTTATTGGCTTTAAGGACGTATTTTGCTTGATTGAATGGGGGTATATCTGTGGCAATTGTGTAAAACTTTGTGCTTGTTTCGGGTAAAAACGTCTAAAATTGCCTAATTTAGCGAATTCACTTTTCCTGTATAAATGACTGATATAATTAACTTATTACCCGATGCTGTTGCCAATCAAATTGCGGCCGGAGAGGTGGTTCAAAGACCGGCTTCTGCTGTAAAAGAATTGCTTGAAAATTCAATTGATGCGGGTGCAGATAAAATTCAATTGGTAATTAAGGATGCCGGAAAAGGGCTGATTCAAATTATTGATAATGGCTGCGGCATGAGCGTGACGGATGCGCGGATGTGTTTTGAACGACATGCTACTTCGAAGGTTAAAAAGGCGGAAGATTTATTTGCGATTCGTACCATGGGTTTTCGTGGTGAAGCTATGGCTTCGATAGCAGCGATTGCACAAGTGGAGATGAAAACGCGCCGTCATGAAGATGAAATTGGTACGTGTGTAACGATTGAAGGTTCGACGGTTGTTTCGCAAGAGCCTATTGCCACGCCACCGGGAACGCAAATTTTGGTTAAAAATTTGTTTTATAATGTTCCGGCCCGTCGTAATTTTTTGAAAAGTAATCCGGTTGAAATGCGCCACATTATGGATGAGTTTCAGCGGGTGGCTATGGCACATCCAGCCATTGCGTTTAGTTTACACCACGATGGTACCGAGATTTTTAATTTGCCAAAGGGGAAATTGAAACAACGTATCGTACACTTATTTGGTAATAATTATAATGAACGATTGGTGCCTGTTGAGGAGGAAACATCGATCATTACACTTAATGGATACATTGGAAAGCCGGCGTTTGCCAAGAAAACACGTGGTGAGCAGTTTTTCTTTGTGAATAATCGTTTTATTAAGGATGCCTATTTGAATCATGCAGTAAGCTCAGCTTTTGAAGATTTATTGCCGGATGATAGTTTTCCTTTGTATGTGTTATTTATTGAAATTGACCCGGCAAACATTGATGTGAACGTGCATCCGACAAAAACGGAGATCAAATATGTAGATGAGAAATCGATTTATGCTATTTTAAAATCGGCTGTGAAACGTTCAATTGGTCGATATAACATTGCACCAACCCTCGATTTTGACCAAGAAACAGGGTTTAGTAACATGATTTCGCCTAAAGCTGTGGAAGATATTGTGCCGCCAAGCATTAATTTTAATCCAGATTTTAATCCTTTTGCTACAGATAAAACCTCTACATCGGGGTATGGTTCTTCTTCTCGGAATTACGAAGCACAACCCAGCGCGAAGAATTGGGGTTCCTTATATGATATTACGCAGCAACCCGTTGTTGAGCAGACTTCTTTTTATGCCGATGATACTGCTTTAGAAACGGTTAAGAAACAATATATGCAACTGCATAATCGGTACATTGTTTCTCAAATTAAATCGGGTTTAATGGTTATCGACCAGCAAATGGCGCACGAACGCATTTTGTATGAGCGTTTTTTGATGCATTTGGAAGATCGTAAAGGAGCTTCGCAGCAAAGTTTGTTTCCGCAAACCATAACCTTAAATGCCAATGATTTTGAATTGGCAAAAAGTTTGTTGGATGATATCAAGAGCCTTGGTTTTGATGTGCGCGAGTTTGGTAAAAATACCTTAGTGGTAGAAGGAGTACCAGTTGATTTAGGAAGTACGAACATAAACGAAACACAACTTTTTGAGCAATTAATTGAAGGGTTTAAAAACTCACAACAAGAATTAAAATTAAACAAACGCGATAGTTTGGCGCGTAGCTTAGCTAAAAACAGCGCCATTAAAGCCGGTACAGTTTTAGCACAAGAAGAAATGAATACGCTTATTGATGAGCTATTTGCCTGCAAAACGCCTAATTTTGGTGTAAGCGGCAAACCGGTTATTCAAACGATAACATTAGACGAACTTGACCGAAAATTTGAGAAATAAGAAAGTAACTAAATGAGAAATATTTATATCCCACCCGTAGTTAAGAATTTGTTGATTATCAATATTATTTTTTTTCTGGCTACTTTGGTGTTTAATCAGGGTGGAAGCTATCCTTTGGTAAAGTTTTTTGCGGTTTATTATTTTAACGCACCCGATTTTAGAATTTGGCAACCCATCACTTATATGTTTATGCATAGCCCGGTAGATTATTTGCATATTCTCTTTAATATGTTTGCATTGTACAGTTTTGGGAGTGTTTTAGAGGCGAAATGGGGAGCAAAGAAATTTTTAATTTTCTATTTTGTAACAGGTTTAGGTGCTTTGGCATTACAATGGGCTGTACAATCTGTAGAGGTTTATAATGCTGCAGGTTACTTGATTCGAGATATCGAAGCCTTTCGGCCACAAAGTGCTGATCAGGCATCTTTGTTGGGCGATATTTATTTTGGGCCTATGTTGGGAGCTTCGGGAGCCATTTTTGGGCTTTTGGTTGCTTTTGGTATGTTGTACCCAAATGCTGAGTTGCTTATTATGTTTATCCCGGTTCCGGTTAAAGCTAAATACATTATTCCCATTTATATTTTAATTGAATTATCGCTAGGTATTGCTAAATTTAGTGGCGATTCTGTTGCACATTATGCGCATTTGGGCGGTGCTTTAATTGGGTTTATTTTAGTTAAAATTTGGAAGAAGAAGGACGATACTTTTTATACGTACTATGAATAATACGCTGTTTAAGGATTTAAGTTATAAAGTTTTTCGCTCGGGTAATCCCTTATATTTTTATATTGGTGTAAATACCTTGATTTTTCTGGCGGTAGCGCTAACTTCTGTTGTGTTCTTTTTAACGGGGAACGCGATTGAATTAACTGCTTTTGTACGCGCATACCTTGGCTTACCGGCAGGTATTTCTCTTTTGCTTGAAAGATTTTATACACCTTTTACGTACTTCTTTTTTCACGAAGATTTTTTTCATCTATTGTTTAATATGCTGAGCCTTTTTTGGTTTGGCAGTATTTTTTTAAATTTTTTAAAACCAAGACAATTTCATTTCGTTTACTTAGCTGGCGGCTTGGCAGGCGCGCTATTTTATGTTGCTTGTTTAAATATTTTTCCTGCTTTTGTGGGGGGCTTAGCTGGGGCTACCGTTATTGGTTCATCGGCTGCGGTAATGGCCATCATTGTGGCTACTGCAACCTTGGTTCCAAACTATTCGCTTATGCTGATGTTTATTGGTGAGGTGAAAATTAAATACATTGCACTGGTTATTTTTATTATCGATATTATTGGTACCGGAAGTGTAAATGCAGGTGGAAGTTTTGCGCATATTGGAGGTGCCGTTTTAGGTTTTTGCTACATTAAAAGTCTTCAAAATGGAAACGATTGGAGTACATTTAAGCTGTTCAAACGTAAGCCTAAATTAAAAGTTGTACGCAACGAGGAACCTGCAAAGAAAACAACCACTCAAAATGTTGCACAACATGAAATTGATGCTATATTGGATAAGATTTCTAGTTCGGGATATGATAAATTAACAAAAGCAGAAAAAGATAAATTATTTAATGCAAGTAAAGAATAATGGCAAAACGTAAGTATAACTTCTTTGATAAGCTCATTTTACCACTTGCGGTTGTATTTGCTATTCTTTTATTGTTAGCCACAGTTGCCGGCCAAATAGATCCCCGGAAAAGCATTATGATTGCGTTTTTGGGACTTTCGTACCCGTTTTTATTGCTTTTTAACGGTTGCTTTCTTTTTTGGTGGATTTTTAGAAAAAAAGTTGTTTTCGCATTGGTAACCTTAGTGGTTATTGGTGTTGGTTACAAGGTGTTGCATGCTACATTTGGCTTTCTAGGTGATACGGGACCCGCAGAGAAAGTAAAAACAGCCATTCGCGTAATGACCTACAATGTGCATAGTTTCAAGTTGTTTGGCGAAGAAAATTCGCTGTCAGCTAAAGATGGGATGCTGGAGGTTATAAAGAATGAAAATCCGGATATTATTTGTTTTCAAGAATTCTTCACCCGAAGTAAAGGAAAATACAATACCATTGATAGTTTAAAGAAATTACTGAACGTAAAATACTTTTATTATAGACCGGTTTACGATAATTCATACGAATCTTTCGGGTTGGCAATTTTCTCGAAATATCCCATCAAAAATAAGGGAGAAGTTTTGTTTGATGGCTTTGGCGATAACATGAGTATTTATGCTGATGTTGAAATTAATGGAAAGTTGGTTCGGGTGTATGATGTCCATTTTCAGTCGATTAGTTTTCAGTCGCAAGATTATGCGTTTATTGATGAGTTGACCAAAAAGAAATCGGGCAAGGTAACCGGAATGAAACGTATTTTGCGCATGTTGAAGTACGCTTTTGAGCGTAGAAGTAGTCAGGTGGATAAAATGAAAGCAGAAATGGCTCAATGTAAGCTGCCGTATTTTATTGCTGGAGATTTTAACGATACCCCTGCATCGTACGTGGTAACACAAATTACAGCAGGATTAAACAATTCCTTTATCGAAAAGGGCTCGGGGTTTGGTAAAACATATAATGGTAAATTCCCTAATTTTCAAATCGATTACATTGCTTCTACCAAACAATTATCGGTTTTAAACTATAAAATCATCCCCGCTAAATTATCCGATCATTTTCCGATTCGGGTAGATTTTAAGTTAAATTAATAAAGAATATTATTTTCAAATTACAGTTTTCTTACCATAAGTCAACGAGGCTTATCATGAGGAAGCAGATATTTGTATCATAACATTAGAAACAAGACTATGAGTTTAATAGAAGCACTTAACTGGCGATATGCCGTAAAAAAAATGAATGGTCAACCGGTTGAACAAGAAAAGGTTGATAAAATTATTGCTGCGGCTCACTTAGCCCCAACTTCTTCAGGTTTACAACCGTTTAAAGTAATTGTTGTAACCAACCAAGAATTAAAAGAAAAAATTGTTCCAATTGCATTTAATCAATCTCAAATTGCCGATTCGTCGCATTTATTGATTTTTGCAGCACAAGATAAATACACCCAAGAAGGAATTGATGAAGTTTTTGCACGCATGAACGCTGAGCGTGGTTTACCTGATTCGGCTACTGAGGCCTATAAAAATACGCTATCGGGCATGTTATTATCGCAAACTGCCGAAGCAAATTTTAACCATGCGGCACGTCAAGCGTATATTGCTTTTGGATTGGCCATTGCTGAAGCAGCTTTGTTAAAAGTAGATGCAACTCCAATGGAAGGCTTTAATGCAGCAGCATTAGATGAGTTATTAGGCTTAGATAAATTAGGCTTAAAAAGCGTTACCTTATTGCCATTAGGTTATAGAGATCCGGAAGGCGATTGGTTAGTAAACTTGAAAAAAGTACGTGTGCCGTTAGATAAATTTGTAATTGAATTGAACTAAGAACGTTTTATAATAGATGTAAACAGGTCGCCCATGAATCAGGCGACCTGTTTGCGTTTTACGGGGCTTATGTCCTGTTTAGCTGAGGTTTTGCTTTCTTTAAGTGGAATTTTTATGTAAAAAAATGTTAAAGGGGCTTTCAATTTAGGCGCTATATGTTTATTTGGATATATTTACATCCTGTGTATTTAATTTCCAATTCATGAAGATTTTTAGAATATCGTTTATACTTCTTGCGCTTATATCTGTATTAAACTTTACTTCGTCGGCACAAACCGATACCATTAGCATTACTAATTTGATTGCGAAAACAAATAAATTGCTAACCGATTATCCAACCGAAAAAATATATCTGCATTTTGATAAACCGTATTATGCGGTAGCCGATACCGTTTGGTTTAAGGCATATGTTACGGAAAGCCAGAATATGCTATCGAACTTAAGTAAAATTGTTTATGTAGATATTATCAATCAAAAAGATTCATTAATGCAAACCTTAAAACTGCCGGTAGTTGGTGGGATGGCAAATGGAAATTTCACCCTTGATCAGGCCAATTATAAACAAGGAAATTACCACGTTAGGGCTTATACCATGTGGATGCTGAATTTCGATGATCCCGCTTTTTTTAATAAAGCATTTTACGTAGGCGAATCTATTGATAAGGAATTAAAAACAAACATCAGTTTTAAAAATACCTCAACAGATAAGCTGGAAAAAATAGATGCACGTGTGCAATTTAAAGATGTGAATAATCGGCCTTTCGCGAATAGAAACGTGAGTTGGCAAGTGATCACCAGTTATACTGTTATTGCAAAAGGTAAGGCTACTACCGATGCCAATGGCTTTGCAACAATCGCCATGACGAATGCACAAAAGGCGGAATATAAACTGCAAAAAGGAGAATTGGTAACGTATTTAAGTACCACCGATAAGGATTTTGTCATTAGTAATTTCGTACTCAAAAATGCCATTGTAAACTATGATTTTCAATTTTTTCCGGAAGGAGGAAGTTTAATTGCTGGTATAAATAATAAGGTTGCCTTTAAGGGAATTAAAAGTGATGGATTGGGCATTAATGCAAAAGGAATTGTAACGGATAATGCCGGCAAGCAAGTGGCTACCTTTACAGCGCAACATGTGGGAATGGGTAGTTTCCAATTTGTGCCAGAAGCGGGAAATACGTATAAAGCTGCGGTTACCTATTCAGATGGGACAACGCAATCGTATTCTTTACCTGCACTAGCAGCAAGTGGCATACGCCTGAGCATTGATAATAGTAATACCGAAAATCTTTCTGTAAAAGCTCAGGCAAATGATGCTTTTTTTGCACAAAACGAAGGCAAAAAATTCTACCTCATTGCACAAAGTAAAAGTGTAATTTGTTACGGTGCACAAACCATCTTAGCCAATAAGGAGTTTAGTGCTACCATCCCTAAAAATAAGTTTCCAAACGGAATAGCACAATTTACATTGCTCACCGAAGGAGGCAAACCACTTAGTGAACGCATTGTTTTTGTGCAAAACAAAGCTGGAGAATTGGCGCTTACGTTAAGCTCAGCCTTACCGGCATACGGCGTAAAAAAGAAAGTGAAGATTAATGTAGCGGCAAAAAAAGCCGGAGCTCCGGTGCAAGGTAATTTTTCTGTTGCGGTGATTGATGAGACAAAAGTGCCTTTTAGTGAAGATGCCACAACGACCATTTTAACCAGCTTGCTACTAAACAGCGATGTGAAAGGCTACATCGAAAAACCGAATTACTATTTTAATGCCCCAGACGCAAAGAAAAATGCTGATTTAGATGTTTTGTTGCTTACCCAAGGGTATCGTTCTTTTGCTTATACCGATGTGGTGGCTAACAGATTGCCAAAAATTAGCTTTTTACCGGAGCAAGGTATTGAAGTTTCTGGGGTGTTGCGCTTATCAAATGGTATTCCTGTTAGAAAAGGTGCTTTGTTGTTGAGCATTCCTGATAAACGATTTAACTTAGAAGGAATAACCGATCCAGTTGGAAATTTTAAATTTTCAAATTTAGTATTGAATGATACTTCTAAAGTAACCATTTCAGCAAAGTACAGTCCAAATTATCGTTCCATGGTTATTTCGGTTGCAGGGGTGCCAACACCTACTATTACCCGAAATTTTAATGGAGCAGATGAGGTTATGAACATCGATAGTGCCCTGAATAATTATTTAGATAATAGTAAAAAACAATATGCTTATTTACATACCTTAAAAGATGTAAACATTAAAGCCGCAGCTATTCCAAAAGTTAGTCATAAAGATTATCCCGCGCTAACGGGTTTAAGTCAAATTGCCGACCATGAAATTGCTGGAGACCGATTGCAAGGCTGTAATTTATTCATTAATTGTTTGCAAGTGATGGCTACTGGCGTTACCTATATGGATAATAATTTTTATGTAAGTAGAGATTATAATCAAGGTAACCGTACCCCAATGGGTATCTTTTTAAATGGAATGATTGTAGACGTGAATCAATTGAATAGTATTAATGCCAACGAAGTGGAGTCGGTTGAGATCTTCTTGAAAGATGATTTGGGTTTGGTAAATCGGGCAAATAATGTAAATGGTGTAATTGTTATCAACATGAAGAAAGCACCTAAAGGGCAAAAAATTTCGAAGGCCGAACTTATGAATATGTTACCAAAAAATTATGAGGTAACGTTTTCTCCACAGGGATATAACAAAGTACGCCAGTTTTATTCGCCTAAGTACGAGGTTGCCGCTAGTTTAAATCGAAGTGATCTGCGTACCACTATTTATTGGAATCCGAATATTGTTACCGATGCTGCCGGTTTAGCATCTTTTGACTTTTACAACGCAGATGGTCGCGGGCAATATAAAGTGGTGATTGAAGGCTTGGATGCCGAAGGGAATTTAGGTAGATCGGTTTTCAGGTATACGGTGAAATAACTTCCTTTTTAAACGATAAATCTTTTCAAAAAAAGGCCTTGATTTCTTAGCAATCAAGGCCTTTTTACGCAAAATATGTGAGTGAAAGTTTCTTTTACTGCACTAAAAAAGGTAATTTTTCGCCCTTAAGTCCAGCCAAAATATTTTGTACAATGCTGTTGGCCATAGCATTTCGTGTTTCTATAGTAGCACTGCCAATATGTGGCAAAACAGCTACATTTTCCATGCTTAATAAGCTGTTGTTATCATCCATGGGTTCCGGATTTGTAACATCCAGCCCTGCTCCCCAAATCATTTTTTCATCAAGTGCTTTAATTAAATCTTTTTCGTTGTGAATGGCTCCGCGGGCGGTGTTGATAAAAATAGCCGTCGGTTTCATCTTTTCAAATACAGATAAATCAAATTTTCCTTTCGTTTCTTCCGTTAGTGCCGTATGCAGACTCAGTACATCGCTCTGCGCTAAAAGTTCATCGAAAGCTACATATCGTGCATTTAACTCTTTTTCAGCAGCCTCGTTTGGTTTACGGTTGTGATAAATGATGTCCATTTCAAAAGCTGCGGCACATTTTTTGGCAAGTGTTACACCTATTTTACCCATCCCAAAAATACCCAAGGTCTTCCCTTGTAACGATTGCCCCAAAACAGGGTTAGGTACATACGTTTTCCAATTGCCAGCAAGGATTTCCTTGTGGTTGAAAAAAGCCTTCCTTGATACGGCTAGCATTAACAAAAGAGCCGTGTCGGCTGTGGCATCATTTAAAACATTGGGCGTGTTTCCTATCTGTATACCTAATTTGTGCGCTTCCTCCACATCTACTTTGTCAAATCCTACCGAATGTAGGGCAATAACTTTTAGGTGCTTGCAGGCGTTTAAAAAGGTCGAATCAAGCACATTCGGGCCAATGCTAATGAGACCATCACAATCTTGACAGGCTTCTATTAATTCAGCTTGAGAAATTTGTCTTTCTTCCTTCCAACAAGAAAATAAGATGTCAGCTTTTAGCAATTCTTGAAGTGCAAACTCGGGTAATTTTCCGCTAATAAATAGTTTAGGCATAAACGTTAAGGTAAGGTTATCGTTTGTTTTTGATAGGTATGCGCACTAAAATATCCTAAAGCATTATTGGATAGGTTAGATGGTGGGTTGGATGGTGTTGTTCCCTGATTTGGACCCCTCGAATCTTGCGCACTCAGCGAGTACCAATAATCGTAAATATTTGTATCTATATCCTCCATTTCAACGCTCACTTTATCGCCCGATTGTAATTCTTCTTCATCTTCATTATCGTGAAAAAGTTGGATACGTATTTTATTTCCATTCGTTAAACGATCGTTGCTCACATACACGCGCTGTTGAAATAAGTTATTTATGTACAAATTGAAATGGTAAAAATTGGTTTCATTTGCCGGATCAACAAAGTAAGCCGCAGGAATTTTTGTTTCGGAGCCAAAGAAATTATTGGTCACAATGCCTATGGAATCAAGTTTAACCAAGTTGGGCATTTTGCTGCTGGCCGTATACGTTTTACCTTCCACATTTACTTGCAAACTGTAGGTAACACCCGATATACCACGCATATTGCGTATGTACACACCTGGAGAATTTTCAATAAAAGTGAAACTGCTTCCGTTGCTTCCTTTTACTGTTACAGTAGCTCCACTAACTTTTGGGAAATTACTTTCACTGTTGTATGAAACAGTTTTGCTGATTATAATACGTTGCACTTCTAGTTGGTCACTTATTTTACCTTCAATAACAATTTGTGGAGCTGCGTCGGTTGTATCAATATCAATAATCTTTTTGCAAGAACTGCAAATAAGACTAATAAGGGCTATATATAGGTGTATTTTTTTCATGCTATTAAAATTTAAAGTTCCACGTAACGGCTGGAATAATGCCAAATAACGAAATTTGTTGCGCAACTGTTTTATTCGGGTTATTCGGGTCGGTAATAAAATCGATTGCGTATGGGTTTTGTCGGTTTAGCGCATTGTACACGCCAAAATTCCAGCTCGAATGAAATTTGCCGGTATTCTTCCCTTCTAAGGTAGCGCTTAAATCTAAACGCATGGTGTAAGGCATTCTCCCCGCATTGCGTTCGGTGTAATAATAAGCGGTTTGGTTACCAATGTTATATTTTCCAGCTGGAAAAGTAACGGCATTTCCGGTGCCATAAATAAAAGCAGAAGAAAAAGTCCAGCGTTTATTCAGGTTATAAATACCTACTACTGATAAATCATGTGTTCTATCCTGTCTCGAGGGAAAATAATTTCCATTATTTAATTCGGCAAATTTTCGTTCCGTTCTCGATAACGTATAACCCACCCAGCCATTTAATTTGCCAAATTTCTTTTTAAAGAAAAGTTCTAAACCATACGCTCGGCCGGTGCCGTACACCAGTTCCGATTCTACGTTGGTATTCGCCAATAATTGCGCGGCATTTTTGTAGTCAATCTGATTTTGCATCCATTTATAATACACCTCAGCAGAAAACTCATATTGGTTTTCATTTAAATTCTTAAAGAAGCCAAACGACACCTGATCCGCAATTTCGGGTTTTATGTTGTTGCTGCTCAAAACATATTGATCCGTTGGCGAGCTAGACGTTGCATTGCTCAAAATATGAATGTTTTGGGTGTTGCGGTTGTACGATGCCTTTACGGAGTTCTGCTCATTAAATACATAGCTCATTGAAATTCTTGGCTCCAAATTGAAATAATTTTTATAAAAATTTCCATTTCCCACGACATCGGTTGCAGTAATCTCACCATTGGCATTGTAACTGCTAAAATTACCGGGTCCCATCAAGGAGAACGCCGCTAGTCGTAAGCCATACAAGATGTTCAATTTATTATTAACGGTCCATTCATCTGAAATATACAGGGCACTTTCCAATCCATAGCGCTTTTCTTGTTCCAAAGAATTTACCTGCGAATCGCCTCCAGATTGGATGCTGATAGGCGTAATGCGGTGTTGCGTCACGTTTAATCCAAAACGTAAAGTATGATCGTTGCTAAAATATTGAAAGTCTTCTTTAAAATTAAAATCACGAATTAAGGAGGTCGCCGTAAAATTGGTCACATCGTTTAACAATTTAACCGTGTAGCGGTAATCGTTATAAATGAATGAAGTATTCGAGAATAAGCGGTTCGAGAAAATATGGTTCAAACGAAGTGTGGTAGTCGCATTCCCCCAATTGTTTGAAAAGAAATCTTTCACACCAATGTTATCCTTGCCAAAGTACCCCGATAAATAGATGGTATTTTTATCATTTATTTTATAATTGGCTTTCAAGTTAATGTCGTAGAAATTCAACGTACTTCCGTTAATAGAAGAGTCGCTCGATGCGCGTAGAAATAAATCAAGGTAGGTTCTTCTAAAGCTTACCATAAATGACCCCTTGTCTTTCACAATGGGGCCTTCGGCCTTAATACGCGAAGCAATTAAACCAATACCACCTTGAAATTCGAAGGCTTTGTTATTACCATCTTCCATTTTTACATCCAAAACAGACGACAATCGCCCGCCATATTGCGCAGGCATACCTCCTTTATACAGGTTAACATCTTTCACCGCATCAGCATTAAAAGTAGAAAAGAATCCCAGTAAATGCGACGAGTTGTAAACTACGGCTTCATCCAATAAAATTAAATTTTGATCGGCAGCGCCACCTCGAACATAGAAGCCTGTATTCCCTTCGCCACCCGATTTCACGCCCGGCAATAATTGAATGGTTTTAAGCACATCCTTTTCTCCTAGTAGAACCGGAATATTGTTTAAAGCCTTCATGTCAATACGCTCCAAACCCGTTTGCGGACTTTTAACATTTTCATTCTTGCGGTTTTTAGCACTAACTACTACCTCATTTAAATCGTTGGCCGCTTTTAACTCTGGGCTCAACTTTATATCCTTCGTTAAGTCTATTGTTTGCGTAATAGAACCATATCCGGTATAGCTAAACGTAACCGTGTAGCTTCCCGCAGGTTGTGTTAAAGCATAATAACCATAAGAATTGGTTAAGGTTGCCGCATTTTTAGCACCGGTAATTTTTACAGTGGCGCCAATAAGTGTTTCGCCACTCGCAGCGTCACGAACGGTACCGCTCAATGTAAATTTTGTCTGCGCCCAAACTGAAAACGATAAAAAGATAAATAAAAAGGAAAGACAATAACGTAGAGGCATATAAGCTGGGTATATTTTTTAATAGAAACAAATGTAGTAATTATAAAAACTTTCGGTTGGTCTAAATAGATCGATTGATGTTGATTTTTTTGATGAAAGTACTGTTTTTTTATTTGAAAATGAGCGTTCGTAGTGCTTGGTGCAGTGCAGCCCTGCTATCGTTGCAATCTTTTTGTTTTTTCATGCTAATTCTAGTCTTTTTTGTGGTGTAAACAAGATTTGTTTCGTTTCAACTTAAGAACGATGAAAAACAAAAAGTATTTTCACTCTATCAGGTTTATATTTTATTGGAAATGCGCTGTGGCAAAAAAAAATACAGCAAATTATTAAACAGAAGGGTAGCGCCCTTTGCTTTCAAAAAAAGCTTTCTACTTATTAAATATTTATATGTAATTTTACCCCCCAATTATGCAGCAAATAAAAACATCATTCGATTTCGAAAAACCTATTGCCGATTTAATTCAGCAAGTTGAAAAGGTTAAACAAGTTGCCGAAAAAACTAAGGTAGATATGTCTGCCACGTTAGAAGAATTAGCTGGCAAGATAGACGAGACCACTCAAAAAGTATATAGCAATTTAACAGGATGGCAAAAAGTACAAATGAGCCGTCACCAAGATAGACCTCAAACCCTCGATTATATCAATATGTTTTGCGATGATTTCATCGAACTGCATGGCGATAGAACGGTAAAGGATGATAAAGCTATCGTGGGTGGATTTGCGACAATAAACGGCGAAACGGTAATGGTTATCGGTCACCAAAAAGGAAAAAATACAAAAGAGCGTCAATTCCGCAATTTTGGTATGGCCAATCCTGAAGGGTATCGCAAAGCTTTACGTTTAATGCGCTTAGCCGAGAAATTTAATAAACCCGTTATCAGCTTTATCGATACCATGGGTGCTTACCCAGGTTTAGAAGCTGAGGAGCGCGGACAAGGAGAAGCCATTGCTAGAAATTTACTAGAAATGTCGGTACTTCGCGTACCAATTATTTGTGTAGTAGTAGGAGAGGGTGCTTCAGGTGGTGCATTGGGTATTGGTATTGGCGATCGTGTTTACATGTTAGAACATACTTGGTATTCGGTTATCTCTCCAGAATCTTGCTCTTCTATTTTATGGAGAAGCTGGGATTATAAAGAAAAAGCTGCTGAGTGCTTAAAGTTAACTTCAGCCGATATGTTTAAAAATGGTTTAATCGATGGCATTATTCCTGAGCCTTTAGGTGGTGCACATCAAAATCCTGAAGAAATGGGACAAACCATGAAAGAACAATTGATAAAAGATTTGGCTACGTTGAAAAAGATTAAAACCGATAAATTAATCGAACAACGCATTGAGAAGTTTAGCTCAATGGGGGTTGTAAACGAATAAGGCATCAAAAACATACTTTTTAGAAAGGGGTATTCGAACCAATCGGATACCCCTTTTTTTGTAGAAATAATTTTCTTTTCAAGCAATGTGATGAGCATAAAAAAAGCGACCTACAGCTGTAAGTCGCCTTTTTTATATAGCTGGAAAGCCTATTGTCCAGGTCCGCCTTGGAAGTATCTAGAGAAACGTTGCTCTAAACCATCAAAGATTTTTTGAAGTTTCTTGCTTACCTCAACCTGGCCGGCTGCATTACTGGTTTTGATCATTCTATCCAAATAATATAAACCCGTTTGAATGTTGTTCATGCCTGTTAATGATCCTTTCGACTCTGTTAAATCAGCTAAGAAAATCAATTCTTTATTAATGAAATCGCCCGATTTAAGCAACACATCGTTTGCTTTTGCTGTTTCACCAACTTTATATAAACTTTCTGAAATGTAGAATTTAACCATTGCCGTACGGATGCCAAAGAATTTATCCGGCATTACTTCAAAGTATTTGGCTAATACTTTTTTCGCTTCTTCGGTTTTACCTTCTTTAATTAAGCTACTGGTTAAGCTGCTGAAGATATTGGTGAAAATAAATGTATCGTCTGATGACTGAGGATCTAAATAACGCGCAGTTTTCATGTTACCGAACTTAAATTTAGTCATCACGTTGTTATACAACTGAGGCGTGTTTAATAATTCTTGTCTATCTTCGCTTGCTGTCGTATCCGCTTTTAAAGGCAAAAGACGCAACGCTAATCCTTCATTATACAAGTATTTATCCAAACCATTGTATTGGTCAGACGGTACCGTTGAGGCAAAGTAAATAGGACGTTTCCAGTTGTTATGCGCTAAAATGTCTAGCATTGCCAACGAACCTTTGGTTACGTATCCTTTGTTAAACTGCCACTCCATTACTGGTGCAATTTTAGCAGCATCGGCAGCAGGAATCGTTCCTGTGCTAATTACTTCTTGTGGGTTAATGGTTAACTTAAAGTTTTTGGTTGGCAAGAAATTCGATTTTGAACCATCTTGCATCGGAACTTTATCTTCATCGCTATCCGACAATAATAAGTCTACTACATTTTTTAATTCGATGCTACCAGCAATTTTGTAATCATCATAGGGTAAAACATCTCTTACCCCTTGAACATACTGATTCGGTGTCATGGTAAGTGGCAATGGAGCCGATTCGTTTTGTTTCATGCGCATGCCATTGATATACCAATCCGTATCAAATAAACTTAGGTTTACAATGCGCACATCTGGACGTACATTTTCTACTTCTTGAATATACCATAATGGGTATGTATCGTTATCCCCGTAGGTAAATAAGATGGCATTCGGAGCGCATGACTCCAGGTAATCTAATGCAATATCGTGTGCAACCAATTTAGTTGAACGATCGTGGTCATCCCAACCTTGTTCAGCCATAATGGCTGGAGCAATTAATAAACCAATTACAGTTGCTGCTATAGCACCCGTGGTTGCAGTTAATTTTTTAAATACGTATTCTTTAATGGCCAATACCCCTAAGCCAATCCAAATGGCGAAGGCATAAAATGAACCTACATAGGCATAATCACGTTCACGTGGTTCAAGTGGTTTTTGGTTAAGATATAATACAATGGCAATACCTGTAAAGAAGAATAACATAGCTACTACACCTGCATCTTTCTGGCTGCGGTTAAAGTGCCAGATAGCCCCTAAAATACCTAAAATTAACGGTAAGAAATAGAAATGATTATTGGCTGGGTTTTCAGTAGTTGACGGAGGTAAATGGTCTAAATTACCTAGGCGTGCAGCATCAACAGCTTTAATACCGCTTAACCATTCGCCTTCGTATCCACTACCTTGACCTTGTTCATCGTTTTGGCGACCCGCAAAGTTCCATAAGAAATAGCGCATGTACATGTAACCAATTTGATAGCTTGCTAAGAAACCAATATTGTCGACCAAATTTGGTTTTTTGCTATCATCGAAATGCATCCACTCTTTGTAAAAAGCTACGTGCTTTGCATCGTCGCTATACATACGTGGTAAAAGCGTATTGTTATCGTAAGTATAATCGGTTTTTTTGCCTGCTTCAACATATTTATCAGCATCTTTTCTCCAGATTGTTTTCCCTTCAGAAACACCTGTTCTTTCCGAGTTATAATTAGGTCCATAAGCCAATGGACGATCGCCATATTGTTCACGGTTTAAATAGCTTAAAAACGAGAAGGCATCTTTTGGAGCACTGTTATTTAAGTTCGGATCGGCCTTTGCACGAATGATAATCATGGCAAATGAAGCGTATCCAAAAATAATCAGCACTGCTGAAATTAAGCCTAGGTTTAATAATTTCTTTTGGTGTTTAATCGAGTAACGAATTCCATAAACAAATCCGCCAATTAAAAGAAGCGCGAAGAATAGCACCCCCGTTCCAAAACCTAATCCTAATGTATTCACAAAGAATAAATCAAAATAAGCTCCAAACGATACCAAATATTGAATAATTCCGTATTGAATAATCCCTAAAATAAATACACCTACTAAAAAAGCTTTGAAAATTCCTCCTGAAGTAACCTTTTTGGCTTTTTTGAAGTAATAGATAAATGCAATTGCTGGGATGGTTAATAAGTTTAAAAGGTGGATACCGATTGATAAACCCATAATGTAGGCAATGAACAACAACCAACGATCTGCTCTTGGTTCATCAGCGTGTGCTTCCCATTTTAAAATTGCCCAAAAAACAATGGCGGTAAACAACGAAGATTGCGCATATACTTCCGATTCAACTGCTGAAAACCAGAAACTATCAGAAAAGGTATAGGCTAAGGCACCCACCGTTCCAGCACCAATTATGCTAATTAATTGCGAGGTACTAATTTCTTCACCTGCTTTTATGATCGCTTTTTTAGCTAAAGCAGTGATGGTCCAAAATAAGAATAGAATGGTAGCCGCACTTGAAATTGCAGAACCAATGTTCATCCAATAGGCAATGTTGGTTTTATCCCCTAAAGCAAAAATAGAAAAGAATCTTTGGATCATTAAGAATAAAGGTGCTCCCGGTTGGTGAACAACTTGCATTCTGTATGCAGAAGCGATAAACTCACCGCAATCCCAAAAACTTGCAGAAGGCTCAAGAGTTAAAACATACGTTATAGTAGCAATTAAGAAGCATAACCAGCCTACTATATTGTTAATTTTTGAATAATTCATTGGTTTATTGTAATGGTATATAATTTATTTTAACATAAAAATGCTGCCGAAATTAACTATTCTCGTTGATAAAAGTGTTAAAATTTTAGATTCATTTAACAAATTTTAACGCCTTGTTTAATTATCAAGGATAATAGCAGAACCTTAACTTATCCATATGGATGGTTTTTGTAAGGTTTGTCAGGTTTTCTCCTTGCATTAATAGTTAAATAAGCATATCTGTATTTAAAATAATAACAGATTGTTTCCGTAAATGACTGTTTAATAAATTGTAGCATGAAATTGTTGGTGGCTTTTGACATGTTTGAGATTTGAAAGCGATGTTGATTTAGTTTTACTATAAAGTCGTATAAAATTTAGCCGCGTTGCATCAATGCGATAAATTAAATCTTATGGCGTTAGATTACCCAAATGTTCGGTAAGGAAGAAGTAGAAAGGAGAGGAGGAGGGAAGAGAGGATATAGAGCAATTTTAGCCTGTCGAAGGTATTTCGACAGGCTAATGGCGTTTAGTGTTTTGTAATACCGTTTTCAATAAAGCTATAAATTATTGCATTGGAACAGACAAATGTGGCTGTTCTGCTGAATCTGGCGATGTTAATGCCATAAAAAATGCCATTTGAATCGAAAACCGGCCCACCACATTCCTCTGGCCTTAAAACGGCGTCATGGGCAAAAATATTTTTAAACCCATCTGCTCGGCCACTTCTACCACCAGCAAAATGATAAGCAGGATGACCACTAGTAGGAGGAATCATTCTCAAAATTACAGGAAAATTGATTATAGAATCTTTACGGATTGCTTCAATACGAATGGTGTCGCCAGGTTCGTATTTCATAATTTCCCTAGCATAGTCTGGTGGTGTTTTAAGCGGGTTGCCATTTACGCTCTTAATTTGATCACCTATTGCTAATCCTGCAATATCAGCCGGACTTCTTGGATTAAGACGGCTAAGTACAATTTTTTCGTTCACAAAATTTGCCGTTGCGCCAAAATATCCTGTGCTCACTTTTTTCTCAATATCAAAAATGCCACTGCTCAATGCGCTAATTTCTTTTTTTTCCTGAGGGAGAATTGAAACTAGCGTTTTTCCAAGATCCCTCCGTTCCATGCTTGATGCTGGAAGAATAGACTTTAAGCTGATGCCACTTTTAGGATTTGATTTTAACTGTAATAGAACCAAATCATTTTCTTTATCTCTCGAAAGAACTGCTACGTCAATCTTTTTTTCATTCAAGTAGGCCGAAATACTATCGCCTACTAAACTGCTCTTACTGACAGCTAAAAATGAATTGCGGTATTTTCCTGCGGTTTTTGTGTCTATTTTGAAAATTGTTGCCAGTACATGTAGCTCTTGGCCCTTTAACTTACTTTGTATGCGAAGGATATTGTTCTTTAGCGCTTCCAACTGATTTTTTTCTTCGAAACGAGGGCTAAAGTTTGCCAGTGTTTGTATTGATTTTTCTTTCGGATCTTTTTCAAATTGATCTACCGTTGCAGGTAATTCGCGATAATCTTTTGCAACAAGTAATGCCGACCAATATTTGCGGTATAGGTCTATCGGGACTTCATAATTTATTTGTTCAGAAATATCAATTCTGCTATGAATACCAATAACTCGACCCATATAATCAAAGAGAGGTCCTCCTGAATCGCCGGGTTCCATTCTGCAGGTCGACTGAATAAATTCCCATTGCGTAAGCGGATCAGCAATTTTTCCGACACGAATGGTTGGGAATTTTTGATTCAATGTAGTTGGATAAGCAATACTGATGCAGGGTTCATCTTTTTTTAAATCGTATGACCAGCCCATTTCGGCAGTTGGCCAATTTCCTTCTTTGTCTAAAATACGTATGATGGCTACATCGGGTCTTCCGGTTTTTGGCTCGTAAGCCATTCTCCCTAAACCTTTTGCTGTCACTTCTTTGCCGTTTGTAAACATGACTTTGTAGTGCAATCCTGTGCGTATGGCATGTGCTGCAGTTAAAATTACACCCTCTTGATTTACAACCACACCTGTAAATTGCGCACTGTTTTGTTTTCCGGTAAGCGAATCGATACCCCAAATACGCACAACTGCATCATAAGCTTTCGCAATTGCGTTTGAAATGGTTTGGTCTAAATTTTTCTGCTCCACATTCTGCCCATAGCTAAGATGGCTGCTGCAGAGCAGAAATAGTAAAAGGAAGGTTTTCCAGTGAAACTTGATCATTTTTCTGATTTAATGAATGTTGGAATGATTTGTTAGCTTTTATCTTTAAATATTCCGTCTAGTTGTGTTTTTAACTTTGGACTAAAACCGGTGTATTTGTCGATAATTTTTCCATCTTTATCAATAAGAAACAACGTTGGGATTCCAATAATCATAAAATCGGCAAGGGTTTTGTTTTTGTTCGGGCTCAGTACTTGAGTCCATGGCATAGCTTCTTCCGTCATGGCTTTTCTCCATGCAGCATTATCGGTATCCACAGAAACACTCAAAACTTCAAACCCTTTTTCTTTGTATTGGGTATACAAGGTTTTAATTTCAGGGATTGCTTTTCTGCACGGACCGCACCAACTTGCCCAGAAATCAATTAATACATATTTTCCTTTGAATGAGCGGATATCAACGGGTTTTCCATTCGGGTCGTTGTAAACAATTTGTGGAATTTCACTACCCGTTTTTAATGAATTTACGATAGCCAGTTTTTCTTGATATTCTCTTTTTAACTGCTTTGCTTCTTCCAGTTGAGGATATTTAGCTAGTAATTTTTCTAAACTAGATTCGAAAAAAGCCTGATTACCTTCCGTTGGAAGCGAAGCCAAAAGATATACTTGTGCGGGATTATTCTCGTTGGCAATAATCATTTGTTTGAGACGCTCTGCTTCGTATTTATTTTTCGATTTAATTAATCCCTCCTTCCGCAAATACGTTAACCATGTTTGGTCTTTAGAAAAATTGGCTTGTGCCGCGTAACTTTCATCTGTTAAAATTGACATTTCTAGTTCTGCTAAATAGCGGTTGTAATTTGCCAGGGCTATTAATTTAGTGGCTGCAGAATTACTTTCTACCACCACATATCCCGAGTTACGGAGTTTTACCTTCGCCGTATCGTAGCCTCTTGCTTTTATCGTAACATCTTTATCTGCCCAAAATGCGGTGCTTTGCCATTTAAGAATATCCAATTGGTATATGCCCAGTGCAGATGCGGGTACTTTTAGCTCAAACGTTCCATCTGCTTGAACAGGAACCGAATCTATTGCCTTTTTAGCTTTCCCAAGGCCTTTGTAGACCCAAACCATGTTGTATTTTTTAAATAATTCAGGATTGAGAATGTCGACTTTACCTTTAATTACTAGGGGTTTAACTGTGCTTTTTTGGGCTTGAACGCCAATTGCCGATAACAATGAAAGCAGGGCCACCGTTGTTATTTTTTTTAGTGTTAGCTTCATGTTTATTAATTAAAGATCGTTTTTAATTTTTCATCTAGTGCTTTTCCACCGGCACCTACCCAGCGCGCGATAATTTTACCCTCTTTATCTAGCAAAATTTGCGTAGGATAAGCTTCAATTGCATACATGGCTATTACATCTTGTGTCATTTTGCTTTCGTTATTCAAAACATTTGCCCATGTTAAACCATCTTTTTGGATGGCATCTTTCCACATTTGTTCTGCTTGCGCCTGATTGCTTACTTTCTCGCTTGCAACGCCTAAAATTTCAAATCCTTTGGCTGAGTAAGCAGCATAAAGTTCTTTTAAGTGTGGATTTGCTGCACGACATGGGCCGCACCAGCTTCCCCAAAAATCTAACAATACGTATTTACCTTTAAAGTCTGAAAGGTTTATCGCTTTGCCCGTTGGGTCTAATTTGGTAAAATTAGGAGCTGCACCACCAACAGCGATAAATTTGCTCGATTCAATTCTGTCTTTAATTGAATTGGCATAGCGCGTGTTTTTGTAGGTTGGTGCTAAACTGTTGTAGGCTGTTTCTAATTCTGTAGAGGTGTATTCTCTTGCAGACACCATTAAGAAATAAAGACTTGCAAACATTTCGGGGTGATTGCTGATGAATTTTTTGCGGTTCTCAGAAAGACTTTTCCTATTCGCTATCATTTTTTCAGCAATAGGTTTCATCCCGTCGGTTATCCCCATCATTCTCGTCTCCGTCATTTGATTTTGAAGGGTAGCCATTTCAGCTAAATCAGCTTCTATCGCTTTGCGATACTGTGTAAAGCCATCATTTAGGGCATCTCCACTTACAGAAGCCAGATTTAATTTCTCGGCAGTACCGTCAATCGTAATTTTGGCTCCAGGGCTTAACACGACCTCTAAAGGTTGAGCAGGCATATACATGCCTGTTTTTCCGCCACCTAAATAGTGTTTGCGATCAACACCCGTATCCATAAATGCAACGTATGGTTCGCTTCCTGTGCTTCCTGAAAGCTCGAAATTATTATTGCTGGCGTCTACTGCGATATTTCCGTCGGGACCTTTTAAAGTGATCTTTTCGTTCCCTTGTCCTTTAAGTGAACCCTTAATGGTGTAGGTTTGTTGCGCAATTCCTGCTAAGGATGAGCAAATAAAACAAGTGGTGATTAAAAATTTAAATTTCATTTTAGTATGTGTTTTTGATGGTGTTTATTTTTTATTTGATACCTAGTTTCCAAGCCATGGCTTTAACTTTTCCAAATCCAGTGTATTTCTTTTCGGTACCCGCAAGTATCGCCCCGCTGGTTTGATTTACCCCCATTTGATAAACTGTTCCCATTTGCGTTGCTTCGTTGTAGGTAGCAATGTATAAGATTTTGCAAAGATTCTTCGGGTCATATAGCACCCCAGCTGCACGGTTGGTGTTCATGTATTTTTGAAGTGAAATGGCCGTGATTTTCTCGTTTTCCGGAGCTGTCCACAAAAGATCCGTTGTGTTAGGTGTATACTTAAACTGATACAAATGATTATTTGCGCTGTAGTAGAAAATCTCACCATATACACCAGCCGTTATAGAGTTAATGGCGCTTACCTCCGGACAATTGCTCATGTCATATTTGCCTTTACCAATAACAGCTGTTTCTCCCTCTCTGAAGTTGGCTGTGAGTAAGAAGTATTTTCCGGCGCTGTTTTTCATGACCATATGCTCCCAATTGTTCCAACCTATATCAGACATGACAAATTCCAACCCTACATTTCTTACATCAAAAGGAGCGGTAGTACTTTGTACAGTGGCAAGCGGGATAATTTCTGCGCCTCTATTGATTACTTTTTTAAAGTTTTGATTCGTTTGATCGTAAACAATAGCGTCGAAAGCGGTAGAGGTGCTGCTGGGCATCCAAGGGGCTAATTTTCCATAGGTTCCGCCAATTGCATCGCCAAATGAACGATCACCAGGAGCGATAATCGTGTAATCGATGGTATGCAATTTATTGTTATTCATTAAAAGGTCTTTTCTACCTTCACTAGCCGTTACAAAAGCAGGAGAAATGGTTGCTGGTGGTGTCCAGAAGATGCCTTTGGCAGCTGTTGATACTGCTTGAAAAGTACTGGAATTTACGTTTGCAATGTTCTTACTTGTTTGGATAAAGATGCTTACAGCTGTTGGGAAATTAGATTTTGAGTAGATAATTGATCCAGGTGTTCCTTCTAATTCTTTACCATTTGAAGCGGAATAAATATCAAGAAAGAGTTTCTCTTTAGTGGCCGCTTTAGAAATTTCGTCGTTTACAATAAGACCAACATCGCTATTTCCGTTGCGTTCATATAAAACCATCCATCCTTCAGATAAGGAAGGTGTTACAATGACATTAAATTTTGCAAAAGCTTTTACGCCCGTGTTTTTATTTGTTACGGTAAAAAGTAATTCCCAGGTAAGTTCTCGTTGAGAAATCGCAGTGTTTAAATGGAAATCGTTACTAAGCACGCTTCTGTCTATAACCTCTTTATACGCTTGCGAAGGATACATTTCCCAGGTATAACTTAGTTCGTCAAATTGTGGTTTCGTTGGATCCACCTTTTGCCCTTTATAGGTTACTGTAGGCGTGATATCTAAGTTCTCAAAACGTAAAAGTGAATACGAATTTGGGATGTTTGAGATATCTATTGTAACCGCATCTAATGCAGTATAATCATAATTTCCCTTGTCTTTCGAACATGAAAGTGCCGTTGTTATGATGGATAGAATTACCAGCAGGTATTTAAAGTTTAGTTTAATCATTTTCTGATTCATTAAAAATGTTAAGGAAAAGTGATTGTTTCACCTATTTCTGATTTTAGCGGTGCGGTTGGATGCGCTAGGTTGTAATTAACCAGTTCAATTTTGCATCTGTTTTGAAAGTACTGTGCTTGTGTGTAATATATTTCATCTGTTGATGTTACAACACCGCTATACCTTACTTTAAAAATAGGTGCGCGCCCAATTACTGTGGTAATAAATTGAAATTTCACATCGCTATAAGCACCGAAAAAAGTTGATAATTTAAAATAAGGAAGTGGGTCCACATCCCAATTGGCGGGTTTGGCAAATTGGTCTTTTAAAATGATGGTTAAATCAGAACGTTCCGCAATACCTTTTTTGAAATTACTATCTTCTTTAACGCCGAAAATAATCTTGGCGGGCGTTGTTTTAAAATCCGTAGAACGTTTAATTAAAATGGGAAAAACGGCAGTATATGCATTCGCGGGAAGTATATATTTTGGAAAAACATAATTCACATCTTTTTTAATACGGAGTGTGTCGCCTCCAATGGCCTTTAGTTGAAATTCACGGTCGGTAGCGGATGGTTTACCGGTTAATCGTACCGTGAATTTAACGGTGTCATAATCGTTCAGTGATTTAAACGCATAATTATAAACCAAACTGTCTGCCTTTTGAGGGTTGGTCCCGAGCCAAATATTTAGCGCACTAAAATCGCGATCGAAACGTAATTCTTCGCTCTTTTTGCAAGATGCAAAGAGTATGAGTATGCAGAAGAGATATATTGCTGGATATTTCATAATATTTCTTGTTTATCGGTTATCGACTCTACCTTGTGAATTAGAAAACTCGCTGAGAGGAATCGGTAGTTTATATCCTTTTAGCGCGATGAGATTCAATCCTGATGAACGAGGAATGGTCGCATTGTTTTTTCGTTTATGGAAGAAAAACAATTGCCCTTCGCCAATAAATTCTTTTCTGAATTCCTGCACTAAAACAGCGTCAAAATTGGTCGTGTTAATGGTAGTAGCTGTTAAACCCCTATGAAGCCTCACCTGGTTAATCATATTGGCTGCTGCGGTAATGTTGCTTAGTTTTTGTGCTTCTGCCGCGATGAAATACATCTCAGTTAATTTAATCATCGGCATTTTATTGCGGTAAGCCACTGGCCATGCTGTACTTTCTAGCTGATTGTATTTGTTCAGGAAGTAGTTTCCGCTTGATGAAATCGTGTACAAATAGAGGTATCTGAAATCTACAGCATCATTCTCGTAGTATTCTGCACGCGTTGCTTGCGTCATGTAAAAAATACTACTTGCCCCTGTGGTTGTAAAAGAATTTTCGTAAATGGTTTTTAAACGAACCACATTTAAAGCAAAAAGATGTTCAGTAGAAAAAGTTAAATCGGCTACATCTTTATTTACAAGATTTGCTTGTAAAACCCATGGAAATTTAGTTGAATTGATTACCTCGGTTGCATTTTCTAACGCTTTGGCATATTCTTTTTTGTACAGGTAGATTCTGGCGAGCAAACCTTTTACCGCGAAGTAATTTAAGTGTACTTGCCTGTTCATGAGGTAGCCATTATCATCTGCCAGGCTTATTGGTTTTCCTGTAAGAATTGGGTCGCTTTTTAATAAGTTTGCAGCTTCATTTAAATCGGCTAAAGCTAAATCGATTACTTGTGTTACGGTTAGCTGCGGTGCAATTTCTTTTGATGATTTGGTGTAATATGGAATGGCAATTTTTTGCGGATTTTCTTCATAACTTGCTCCGAAAGTACGGAGTAAATCGAAATGAATAAATGCTCTTAAGGCTAAGGCTTCTCCTTTTATAATGGCATAATTATCGCCCGTAAAAATCGATTTTTGCGCATCAATTTCTTCCAATAATTTATTGTCGTTCGTTACCGAATTGTATAAACCATTCCAGATAGCATCAATACGATTGAGAGAAGTTTGACTGGTTTGATATTCGTAGATTTTATCAGGGTCGTATGCAGGTGCCTGGTAATCCCACTCATAACCCAATACACCCATTAAACCAAAAGTCATTTCGCGGCCGTATAAAGGTTCGTAGGTTAATGAGCTATACACACCCGATAATGCCTCTTTAAAGCCGCTTTCGCTAGAAAAAAGGTCTGAATCTCTTACTTGTGATTTAGGTTCAACATCGAGCCATTTATTGCATGAGAAGAGCATGAATGGCAGTGCGATTAAAATTAGTCTAAAATATATCTTCATTTCTAATACTTTTATAAGGTTACTTGTAATGAAAGAGAATAAGATCTTGCAAATGGATAATCTAATCCTCGTTCAGCTTTTACAGAAGCGATTCTAGCGATATCATTGGTGAAAAAAGTAATTCTAAGGCGTTCTAAACCTGAGCGCTTTAAGAATTGCTTATCTCTAAAATCGTATGAAAGATTAAGAGAGCTTAAGATTAGTTCGTTAAAATCTTGCACAAAACGCGAAGTTGGATTGGTTCTAGTTGGCGTTGCCGAAATTCTCTTGAAGAAAACATCGTCGCCAGGGTTTTTCCATGTGCTGGTAAATACACGTCTATCAACGTTGTATTGGATATCCACGTTTTCCACACGATCAACCAATGTTTGATTGTAATATTGGCCGCCAAACTTGTACATAAAACCGCAGTTTAACCCCCAACCTTTATACTGCGTATTAAATCCAAAGCTGCCATGTACTTTCGGATTTGCTTCGCCAACAACTACTTGATCATTCGCATCCCATACGTAGGTTAAATCGCCATTCTGCTTTACGTAAATCTCACTCCCGGTAATGGGGTCGATACCTTTAGATGGGACAGCCCAAATAGCAGTAGTAGATTGACCTTCTTTGTATCTAATAAAGGGTTTGTTTGAATCTGCTCGTTCGTTTTCACGCTCTTCGTTTAGACTATTCAGTGCATCCGAGATTTTAACAAGTTTGTTTTTATTTGCCCCAACACTTAAGAATACATTAAAAAAACTGCCAGTAGCTTGATCGTTGAATATTTTGTAACTTAAAACAGCATCAACGCCTTTGTTTTGTACCTCTCCCAAATTTTCTTTCACGGTACTAAAACCAACAGAACCTGGTAAAGGTAAATCTGTTAATAGATTTTTCGTGTTGCTGATGTAATAGTCAACGCGCAGATTTAAACGTTTAAAAGCTTGAACATCTAGGCCGATGTTGTAATCTTGGGTTTGTTGCCATTTCAATTCATTATTGGCTAACCCCATAAGTTTAGCACCCACAATATTATCATAATATGAGTCGGTGTAATAGTTGTAGGTTGCTAATGCCTGATAAGGGTTAAAGTTTTGACTACCGGTGTATCCGGTTGAGGCTCTTAGTTTTAGTTGATCTAACCAAGAAGAGTTTTGTAGAAAACTTTCTTTGTGAATATTCCATCCAATACCGGCAGACCAAAAGTTACCCCAACGGTTATCAGAACCAAAAACACTTGAACCTTGTCGGCGGAAAGTAAGATCGGCAAGATAACGGTCGTTGTAAGAGTAGTTTAGTGCAGATAGCAAACCTGTTTCGCGGGTGATGGCATCACTGCCAATTGGACGTCCGTTTTCGAGGTATTGTTTAGCAAAATTAATGTTATCAACGCGGTCGTTTAAGAATCCTTGAGCTTGCATGCCATGTGTTTCGTTGGTCGTTTCATATAAATTCCATCCACCATTAAAATAAAAGAGATGCTTGCCAAGTTGTTTAGAGTAGTTTAACGTAACGTCGGCTTTAATAGAGCCATCTTGTCCATCTGTAATGTAATAATCACCGCGTTTAAAATAGTCTTCCTCCGCATACTCTGCGTAACGTGTATGATTGGCAGGATAGAAATCTTCTCTGGTGCTTTGTTTTTGTGTATATCCAAAACGACCAATAACCTTAAAAGCATTTGTAACGGTCCATTCCGTTTGGAAATTATCGGTTATATCGGTGTATTTAGAGAAATTTTTAGTTCCAAGAGTTGCGTCAAATAAAGGGTTGTAATAGGTAATAGGCGTAACAGAACCGTTTGAGTATTGACCTAAGATTTTTTTAATACTTCCATTCAAATCGTAAGGGGTCCAATACGGATTTAATCTAGAGTAGGTTGAATATGCACCATAAGGAGAATCATCAGCTCTATTTCCTGTAATCATTAAGGTATTACGAAACATGAATTTATCAATGCGGTACGACAAGTAAACGTTTCCTGCGATGGTTCTTCTGTCAGAACCTTTCATAACACCTGAAATATTGTTGTAGGTAAAATCAGCTCCATATCTAAAAAAAGGATCTCCACCTTCCATTGATAAGGTATGTTTTTGGCCTACACCTGTTTGAACGGGTTGCGATAGCCAATACGTGTTTACACCACGGGCAATTTCGGCATAGGTTCTGTTGTATTGTTCTTTCAGGAGTTGATCAGCGTAATTATAGGTGGAGGTATATCTTCCTGCGCTTTCTTCCACTTGCAGTTTTTCAGTAGCATTTGCCAATTCGTAACTGCTTAAATCAGGTGTGCTTACGTTGAAATCACCGGTGTAGCTAAAGCGAAGTTTTCCCATCTCGGGGCGCTTAGTTTCAACCACAATTACACCGTTTGCTGCACGAGAACCATAAATAGCTTTCGCTGCGGCATCTTTCAAGATGGTTACCGACGCCACACGATTCATATCTAAATCGTAGATTTTCTGCAAATTGGTTTCAAATCCATCCAAAATAAATAAAGGTGTGTTTGGGTTTCCAGCATATTCACCTTTAAGTCCTGGTAAACTATTGCCTCCTCTAATTTGTATATCGGGCATGGCATTTGGATCGGAACCAGCGGTAATATTTTCTATCTCAATAAAAGAAGGATCGAGCATTTTTAAACTCTCAATGATATTCTGATTACCAACAGAACGCAATTGTTGTTGTGTAAAAGTTGATGCAGAACCGGTGAAGCTCTCGGCCTTTCTTGTGAAAACCCCGGTTACTACAACCGATTCGAGGTTTTTGTCTTCCAGCTCAAGGGCAACGTTTATTTCTGTTGATGCTCCAATTCTAACCTCTTTGGAAATGTAGCCTACCATGCTAAATACTAAGGTTTCGGCGTTCGGAGGAAGTGTTAAAGAATAGGAACCTTTAGAATCGGTAATGGTTACCAAGCCAGGTATTTCTTTTACTTTTACGCTAACCGCAGATAATGGACGATCATTTATCGTCAATACTTTTCCTACTATGCGGTTAACTGTAGCACTTGCTCCACCACCCATGCCTGTCATTGGAATAGACTTTGGAGGATCTTTCATTCCGGTTGCTGCAATCGCTTTTTTGCGGATGATGACTTTATTATCTTTTAAAACATATTCTAAATTCGTTTTAGCTAGTATCGTTTCCAATACACTACTGAGTGAGGTATTTTTAACGTTAATAGAGGCTTTGTATCCGGCTAATATATCTTCACTAAATATAAAGTTAAAGCTTGTTTTTTTCTGAATTTGGTCTAGCGCTTGTTTAAGTGGGATGTTACTAAAAGCAATATCAATCTTTGTCTGTTCAAGTGTTTGAGAACGTGCTGTTTGGATGTTGATTAGCACGAAGAAAAGACATAGAAGATAGAAGTAGTTAATCGAAAATTTGGCATAGCAAATTTTCCCCAGCAAGAAATTGCGGGCATTTTTTTTCATACCTTTGGTTGTGTTTTTTAGTTTAAGTTTGGATTACTGAGCACAAAATGGCGTAGTCCGTGATTGGCTTTACTTACTACGGCATCTGAAACCGGAATATTTTATATTTCGGTTTTCTTTTTTAAGTATCATTCATTCATAGGCTTCTTAGTTGGTTTGGTTGTGGTTATAGTGATTACGTTTCCTTTGGCTTGATAATAAAGCCCCGTGGTCATAGAAAGCGCATCTAGAATTTCATTTAAGGATTCCGTTGGTTCGAAACGGCCTGTAAAATGGGTTTGAGCAACTTGATCGTTTGCTAAATGGATTTCAACATGAAAGCGTTCTCTTAAGAAACTTGCAACTTCTGTTAAGGATTCACTTTCGAATATAATTTTACCTTCGATCCATGAAGTTACCGCTACGCTTTTCAATTTTTTTATGTGGACGTTTCCAGTCGATTTTTGGTAAGATAACTCGTCGTTAGGCAGAAGGATTTGATTGTTTACAGCAACTTTTCCTTTCTTAACAATAATGTTGATGGTTTTTTTCCAAGAATAAGAACTGATATTAAAGGCCGTTCCTAAAACATTGGTTAAAGTTTTTCCAGCTTTGACCTGAAAAGGTCTGTCTTTTTCATGCTTTACATCGAAAAAAGCTTCTCCTTCCACTAATTCAAAGCGACGCTTGTCTTTATCAAAATTTTTAGGATAACGAACGGTACTGGAGCGATTTACCCAAACGATGGAACGGTCGCTTAATATGATTTTACGTACCTCGTATTTGCCGGTTTTTAAAATAATCGTATTCTCACGTGAAGCCAATTTTGGAGAAGTAACCTCCACTTTCATAAAATATAAGCTGGCTAGAGCAATCAGTATAATTGATGCTGCAGCAATCCATGCGGGTACAGAACTTTTTGGTTTGCTTTTGGTGCTGGGAATAGATACCATTAATCGTGTTAAAATACGATTGTGGATTTCATCTATATTTCCGTGTTCATTTTCATCCCAGCTTTCTGGATTTTTTTTAAAATCAGCGATGTTTTTTTCAATAAGCAGTTCATCTGTACTTTTTTTAGTAGCAGGCGTAAATATTTTTCGAAAAAGAGAGACTATCATCATATGCTTTTAATAAAGACACATGAAAATACAGGATCACCCAAAGAGAATGAAAAAAAAAGTTAAAATAAGGAAGTCTTTCATTTCAAGACGTATCTTTTTTAAGCCAATATTGATTTGGTTTTCTACCGTTTTGGTAGAAATGTTAAGTTTTGAGGCTATTTCTTTGTTTGAAAGATGCTCTTTTCGACTTAAAATCATTATTTCGCGACATTTTTCTGGTAAATTTGAAATGGCCATATCAAAAACAGATTGAATTTCTTTTGTAGCCAATGATTCATCGGTAACATGATCTGAAGGAATTTCTTGATGGCCTTCACCGAGGCTCGCGTTATCAACTTTTAACCGTCTAAGTTGGTTAAGCGCTCTGTTTTTAACCGAAATATAAAGATAGTCGCGTACTGATTGTATGTTTTGAAGTTTGTTTGAATTCCATAAACTTAAGAAAAGATCATGAATGATATCTTCACAAGTTTCTGCATTTGGAATGATTTTGTGTACACAAAGGTACATTTCAGACCAATACTTGTTATATATGTAAACAAATGCGCGCTGATTTCCTTCATTCACTAATAAGATTAGCTCTTCGTCACTTAATGTAGTAAAATCGGGAAATAATTTCATTCAGGGCTAGTTACATATTCTTTCTCAAAGCATAAAATGATGTATTATTTCATTTTGTAATAGATACAAACAGCAATTAGTTGTCTTCGAGTTGACTAAAGTACAATTTTCTCCTAAATAACTGCTGTATGAAGATTAAAAACGGGGATTTAATTTCTTTGTATTATTCAGGTGTTAATCTGTTATACTTTTTGTCTTAAAAGATTGATTGAACTGCAATTTTTACTTTTGGAAAAATTTCGTGAAAAAAAATGAAAAATTTTTCAAAAAATAAGTGCCTGATAATTTATGAGTTGTGTGTTTATTTGAAAAATATGATGTATTTTTTTTTAATTTTTTTTGAGACACTCTTGCACATTTGAAAAATGCTTCCTACATTTGCATTCCCAATCGGGGAGACGGTTACGGTAAAACGGCCGCCACTTCGATAAAATAGATGATTGTCCGATAGTATAAGGGTAGTACAACGGTTTTTGGTACCGTTTGTCTTGGTTCGAATCCAGGTCGGACAACGAAAATTTAACCCGGATTGTGTGTTCAGGCACACAATCCGTTTTTTTTTACACCGTAAACTACGCACGGAACTATGCCATTGCAGTTTAACCCGGTAAAACTTTTTTCCGGAACAGGTTCTAGAGGATTAGCAGTAAAAATTGCTGAAAGTTATGGCAAGCCTCTTGGCGACGTAACTATTCATAAGTTTAGTGATGGCGAATTTCAGCCTTCTTTTGATGAGTCAATTCGTGGATGTGATGTTTTCTTAATTCAGTCTACGTATCAACCAAGCGATAATTTAATGGAACTTTTGTTAATGGTTGATGCCGCAAAAAGAGCATCCGC